>BQIW01000007.1 GCA_021604105.1 Nitrospirales bacterium
AGGCGGAGAAGGATATTGTCGCCTGTGAAAAACTCGCTGAAGAACAGGTCCCTCACTCCAATGCCGGGGAACACGTAGTCGGGCAAACGGCAATTGGCGCGGCCATCGGGGCTGCCGGGGGTGCAGTGATAGGGCTCCTAACGGGTGATGCAGGAATTGGAGCAGCTTTTGGCGCTGCCGCTGGAGCGGCACAGGGGCTGGTACGAGGGCTTTTGGGTGCAGCCAGTTCCGAACCAAACCCCGCGTATCAAAATTTTGTGAACCGATGTCTCAAGGAGGCAGGGTACGAACCAACCGGATAGCTTTGAATAGCTGGAACTCTTTGAGATGTTACCGGTTATCTGCCGCAATCAATCCCTCAGTATCTAAAATAGGAGGTCAGGAGTTGGAATGTTCTCTTTCATGAATGATTCTGTAAAGTTTTCCAAAACATTCCCGTCTTAGATGACTTTCCAAGTCATATTCTAAAGGAAGACCGCTTCCTTTTCGATCTCTAAAATTTACCGTTCTGATGAGATCCGGACGAGCATCATCCTCCCGTCGATAGGTTGTCCTCTATTTTTTTATCTTGTCGTCTGGCCGAACCAAAGCCGGAGGTCGTTGAGAGACCAAATCCGCGTAAAAATCCTTGCCTTCGTGGTTGATCACGATGAAGGCGGGGAAATCTTCCACTTCAATTTTCCACACCGCCTCCATCCCGAGATCTTCGAATTCCAGAACCTCTACTTTTTTAATGCTATGTTCGGCCAGTCGTGCGGCGGGGCCGCCGATAGATCCCAGATAAAATCCGCCATGTTTTCCGCAGGCCTGGCGCACCTGTTTGGAGCGATTGCCTTTTGCGAGCATCACCATGCTGCCGCCGGCTTCTTGAAACTGATCGACATATGAATCCATGCGTCCGGCCGTGGTGGGGCCGAACGATCCCGATGCATGGCCTTGGGGTTTTTTTGCCGGTCCGGCGTAATAGACCACATGATCTTTCAGATATTGCGGCAATCCTTTTCCAGCATCTAATTGTTCCTTGAGTCGGGCATGCGCGATATCCCGTGCCACCACGATTGGACCGGTGAGGGAAAGACGTGTCGCCACGGGATGCTTGCGCAACTCAGCCAGAATGTCCGGCATCGGCCGGTGAAGGTCGATCTTGACGACATGCCCTTCCAGGTCTTCTTCTGTCACATCGGGAAGATATTTGGCTGGATTGGTTTCGAGCTGTTCCAGAAAGACGCCCTCCTTGGTGATTTTTCCGAGGATTTGTCGATCGGCTGAACAGGAGACGCCCAAACCGACCGGGCAGGAAGCCCCGTGTCGTGGCAAGCGGATGACTCGTACGTCGTGGGCGAAGTATTTTCCACCGAATTGAGCACCGATGCCGGTTTCGGCGCAGAGTTGAAGAATCTGCTTTTCCAGGTCGAGGTCGCGAAAGGCACGTCCCTGGGTGTTGCCTGAGGTAGGCAGATCATCCAGGTAGTGGCAACTGGCCAGTTTCACGGTCTTCAATGTGAATTCTGCAGATAGGCCGCCCACGACAAAAGCCAGATGATAGGGCGGGCAGGCCGAGGTGCCCAGGGTACGAATTTTTTCCGCCACAAACGCGAGCAGGGATTTGGGATTTAAGAGAGCTTTGGTCTCCTGGTAGAGAAAGGTTTTGTTTGCGGAGCCGCCGCCTTTGGCAATGAATAAAAAATGATACTCCGGTCCCGATTTGGCATAGAGATCGATCTGTGCTGGAAGATTCGTGCCGGTATTTTTTTCGGTGTACATGTCGAGTGGCGCCATCTGTGAGTACCGCAGGTTGCGCGTATCGTAGGCTTCGAAGATACCGCGGGAGAGGGCTTCGGCATCATCGCCGGTGGTGAGAACCTGTTGCCCTTTATACCCCATGGCGATGGCCGTTCCGGTATCCTGGCAGCCTGGCAGCACGCGGGCGGACGCAATGTTGGCATTTTTGAGCAGTTCCAACGCGACAAACCGGTCATTGTCGGAGGCCTCGGGGTCTTTCAGAATTTTGGCCAACTGCGCGAGGTGGCTTGGTCGCAACAAGTGGGCGATGTCATCCATGGCTTCTCTCGCCAGAAGTGTGAGGGCCTCGGGGTGGACCTTGAGGAGTTCCTGGCCGTCACAGGTGGTGGTAGAGACATGGTCCGACGTGAGTTTTCGATAGCTGGTCGTGTCTGCTTGATGTTCAAATATTTCCTGGTACTGGAATTCGCCCATGTTTCTCATTCCCTTCTTCGTCTTAACCCCGATAATCTTTGTTCGATCCACGGTAATTGCTGTACGGTCTGCTTGGCAATCTCGTGCTCCTTGGATTCTCAATTGTGCGTTTTCTTTTATTAAAACTTCAAGTGAGTCACGAATTTTTGGTCTTCCGTCCTTTGAATGCTCCTCCGGGATTGTGAAAGGGACATGGGACGGTGAAAGTCCTCAGTCCCTCCCGGGAGTGCGTTGTCTGGATCAGACCCTTTCCTTTTTCTCCGTACCATTTTTTTTTGGAAAGGCAGGTGACTTCGTGTGGATTTTCTTTTAATGTAGCAAACTGCTGGAAGTCTTCATGATCATAATGGAGTGTTGTTGCCCATGAAAGTCTTGATGTTCACCAATGAATTTCCCCCTTACACCTATGGTGGCGCCGGGGCCCATGTGGAATATTTGAGTCGGGAATTATCACATCTTCTTCCCATCGAAGTCCGCTGTTTTGGTGACCAACGCCTGGAACAGGGCAATCTGAAGGTACATGGGATACCCTTGGGAGACACGCCGTTTACAGCTCCCAAGCCCTTGCATTCGGTTCTTGGCGCGGTGCAGCGTTGCTGGCAAATGAATGCGGAGGGATTGGGCGCGGACCTGATTCATTGCCATACCTGGTATACCCATTTTGGCGGTATTATGGCCAAGCTCAATTTCGGTATTCCGCTCGTCATCACCACGCATTCATTGGAGCCTCTCCGGCCATGGAAACGAGAGCAATTAGCCGGCGGATACGATTTTTCTCTGTGGGTTGAGAAGACGGCCCTGGAGATGGCTGATGCCATTATTGCCGTTTCCGAAGGAACGAAGAGAGATATTCTCAAATTGTTTCAGGTTCCCGAAGAACGCATTCATGTCATTCATAACGGGATTGATCTGCATGAATTCCGGAATGTCCAAAGCCAGGAAGTGTTGACCCGATATGGGATTCCTGCGGGACAACCCTATGTGTTGTTTGTGGGGAGAATGACCCGGCAGAAGGGTATCACCTATTTGATTCAGGCTCTTTCCTATTTGGATGAGGAGTTTCCCGTCGTGTTGTGCGCCAGCTCTCCTGATACGCCGGCCATGGCAGCGGAAATGAAAGAGGCGCTCGACCAGATTTCGGCCCATCGAAAGCATATTTATTGGATACCGGATATCCTCGACAAATCGAGTCTCATTGAATTGTATTCTCATGCCGGGGTTTTTTGTTGTCCTTCTATTTATGAACCATTCGGGATTATCAATTTAGAGGCGATGGCCTGTGAGGTGCCTGTGGTGGGTTCGGCTGTCGGCGGCATTCCCGAGGTTGTTGTGGAGGATAAGACAGGATTTTTGGTCCCGGTTGACCAATTGGAAGAAGCTCCCTTTACACCGAAAGATCCTGAGCGGTTTGCGCAGGACTTGGCCGATCGGTTGAACCAACTGATGAGAGATCCTGAATTACGGGCGCCCATGGGAAAAGCCGGGAGACGACGGGCGGAAGAACTTTTTGGATGGGACAAAATCGCCAAACGCACGAAGGCGCTGTACGAAACCGTTCTTGGGGCCAGCTAGGGCCAGTGGCTTTGGGGGCGGATCCAGGTGGAGGGGCTTTTACGTTGGGAGTAGTGAAGGAATTCCAGGCGAATGGGCTTTCCGAGTGTATGTGTGAGAGGTGGGAACCCAGGGCTCTTACCCGGGATCGTGGCCGGTTTGAAACATGGCCTCCAGTCGTTGCACCTCCTCTTTGCGGCGGTGACGTTCTTCCACCAGCATCGAGATGACGGAATTCCAAAAAGAGACTTCAGCCTGTGACCCGTCCGTTAATCGTTGGTCTCGCCATTCCGTCGCAAAACGGGTATACACTCGAATTTCGCAATCATTGAAATTTCTGAGCGATTCAAGCAGTTCGTCTTCAGCATGCATAAGTCAACTGGCCTTCCTGAAGTAGGAGATGTGAATAATGATTGTTGGTCACAGCAAGCATGAGAGTGTGTATCGGCGGTTCTTTGCGCGTTCCTTAGTGTGACACTTATTCTTAGGGAGGAAAATTTTCGATGATCAACATGTCATCCAGTGTGAGAGTCTGTTTTCGGTGGATTGGACTTAGTGTGTTGTGTTTCATGGTTTGGGGTTGCGGGGAAGATCCTCGGCAATTATATGAGACGGCTCAGTTCGAAGAGCAACAGCATAATCGTGCCCATGCACAAGAATTATACGAACAGATAATTCAGCAACATCCTGAGAGTGAATTTGCCGAAAAAGCCCGGCAGCAATTAAAGGCTTGGAAGACAGAGAATTCAGAAGAAGCACAATGAAGTGTGTGAACCGTTCAGGAGTTGTGTTCCGGATCCACGCCGGTACGATACATATATTCTAATCGCTTAATATCCTGGTCCCGCCGCATTCGTTCATCAATACACAGATTCACGATCGTATTCCAAAATCCAGCTTCAGCCATGGCGCCGGCTTCCATCCGTTGATCGCGGAATTCGCTGGAGAAACAGGTATAACGCTGCAAATCGCTGTCGTCGAATTCCCGAAGGAAGTTCGGCAAATTTTCCGTATGAGGCATGGGATCGTGTTGATGGCTCATGATGGAATCTCTTATGGAACACCTATCGGTGCGGGTACCCTGAAGTCTTGAGGTTTGCGGGAGAATTTTTCAGGAACCCGACCGGACTTTTGCCGTCGAAGCATGACATCCAGTGGAGATGGTATTCATTGTGTACAATTCCTGAGCGTTAGTTCCTGCGGGAGAAGGTTCTGTGTCTCCACTACACAGATATCCCATCGCATGCGACAAGGCGACGGGTTTTAGCGGACATCCCGGAAAAAAGCAGGAGAAAATGTGGGCAGCCCAAATTCCACATGCAGGATTATCATAAGGACGCGGATAAAACTTCGTCCTATTCCCATTTTGACAAATTTCCGGGAATCGGTGAGGACCGTTAAAGGCAAAAGCCGGGGAGTCGTTTGTGTCAGGAGAGTCTGGCCAAACACGACATCCTCCAGAACGGCCTGCATGGGAAACCCTCCCAATTGGGTGAACAGGCCTTGTCTCACGAATAAGGCCTGATCCCCATAGACGATATGTGAATGTGTGCATCGAAAATTATCCAACCAGGATATCACTCGTAATCGCCAATCTTTTCCAGAAAAGCGATGGCGGAATCCACCCGCTTGATTAGAAGGGTCGGAAGCGAGATGGTGTAATTGCTGGAAAGCGCCCTGAGGGAGTTGAGTGTCTGCATGGAGGAACAGGAGCCAATCATCGGCGGAGGCCTGTTGCTGAATCACGAATCGGGCGCCTGCATTCATTTGTGATGCGCGCCCTTTGGGGGCGATACACCAAGAAATTTGTGGATCCTGGCGAAGAATTTCAATCGTGCGATCGGTACTTCCTCCATCCACGACGATGAGCCGGTAGGGAGTTGATTGCGACAACACGGACTTGATGGTGTGCGGTAGGGCCTTCTCCTCGTTGTAGGTGGGAATAATGACCCAAATCATAATACTCTTCTGTGCTCGCCGTTTACCGGGCCACGTAAAGACCATTCGGTAGGAAGGGGCTACTCTGAGGATGATCTCGTAACCAATCCGGAAGGCCGCGTTGAAAGTCCTTCCAATATTCGTGAGGATCTTCTTGAATGAAATAGAAGGAGTCCTGTGCCGAAAACAGAAGGGCTTTTCCCAATTCCAAATATGCGGGGGCTAATTCCCTCAGGTGGTCAGTGGATGTGTGACCGTCGTCCAACAGTCTCTGCAATGTCCGAATTCCAAAACCATGATGGGCCTCTTCCTGTTGGAGGAGTATTTGGCGTAGTTTTCGAAATGGGGCGCCTCGTTTGAGAAGACCCGTTTCCAGCCTTTGTAAAATGGCTTGGCCTAACCCCTCTAGAATAATTTGTTCCGCCAGAAGAGATTCCGCAAGGTCCCCACGCGTCAGGGCGGACATGATGAGCCGGCGGTACTGATTCATCTGGTGAGAAATAACAAGAGACTGAGGACCCCGTGGAGCCAGACAGCGAATCGCCCACTGAAAGATCACCGCATGTCGCCCCTCCTGCTTGGCTTGACCGGCCAGAAACCGTTTCAGGCCCGGTTCCCTGACCAAGGAGGCCTGGGCCTTCGCGCAATCGTGGGCTAATTGTTCGCCCAGGACCATAAATTGGAGTAATTGCGCCAGGTGGACATGCTCGCCAGATTTCACCAGCATACCGACATGTTCTCCAAACTCTTGCGCCCTGCAACACTTAGACGGGCATAAGGGCTCTGTTTAGGGCTTTCTCCTTTCATCAGGAAACGCGTCTTCACATAGGCAGTCTCCGAGGAGTATTGAATGTTACAAGCCCACCAACAAAATTTCATGGGGATAGAAGGCCAAGGATGGAACGGGATGGGAATGGACCCAGATTTTTTATGAATGGGAAAGAGGAGGAATTCCATTGAGGCTCCAGTCATAGTCGAGAAATTCGATAGTATACGAGTTCTGGCGGATTTCGTTCGCGAGATCCGGATCTGTGACGAATTGTGCAACATAGCCAAGCAGTGAACCTGAATGATTGATAAAATCCTCCGAAAACCAATCGAAGATTTTGGACAGATAGGCGATGCGGCGTTCTTGGTCAAAACGGTTGCGTGTGCGATCGTTAATAAACGCTCGGGCACTTGCTGTGAGTTGTTGATCAAGGGCCTCGGGAGTGTAGGCTGCCGATTGAAGTTTTGGACAGGATTGTGAGGCGCAGACAATAGCGAAATGTATGCGGGGCTCTTTGAAGTCGGGAATCAAGAGGTGCTGTTCCAAATCGTATAAATTCAGGAACTCCTCACCCACCTGGTATGTCCGTCCAATAAAAAATGTATAGCGACCCGTTAGAGTTGCTGGAGAACTTCCCTCAAGAATACCTTTGATGGCAAAGGCATTATAGACATTTATCCAAAAGGCCAGACGATGGTTGGGAGTCGGAAGTTGCTGAGGTGCGATATGTTGAAGGAGGGTAAGATAACGATTGAAGTGTGAATCGTGAGCGAGTTGGGGATAGTCCACAACGCCGTTCTTCACATGAGCCATAAGTGCTTGATGAAAGTGTTCATGGCTAAAAGTCTCTGGAGAAATAGGATGAGAAGGAGTAAACGTAGGGGGAATGGTCGAGCAGCCCAGGGAAAAGACGAAGGAAAAGATAAGAATGAAGGGCCATTTCGATCGGCTAGAAAATTGGGTGATCCATTCCATAAGGTCAGGGTCCGGTTCTTGGTTTTCGGGTGGGCAAGGTATCTCCGGTTTGCGGATCAATGATTCAAGACTTGGTGTTGGCGATGGCCGCATCCGACCGGTCTTTCCGTTGATCATACCCTTTGTCATTCAATGTGTCGATTTCCGTAATCGCCGGTTGTGCGTAAAGATTCGGGTAGGTAAGGGTAAACGGGAACATGACCGTTCCTCGAAAGGTCAGCGTCCACCGATCAGCAGAATTAAAGGGGTGAGTACGGTTAGACCTGGCACAAAGTTCATCGATTGAGGTCATGGAACTCGTGGTTGGTTGTATGTAACCAAACCCTTGGTCCCACCTGCCGGCCCTTGCGAACGTACTTGCCGGGCGTAAAGGATTGGTGGCTATGGTCCTGATAAATTGAGGGTACCGGCGGTGGGACACCAATGTTCCGTTCGAGTTTCGCATGTTGGAGATATGGTCTATTTTGGAATGATGACGTTACAGCAAGGTCAGGACGGAAAGGTTTTCCGGGTTGTTCAATCCGGTCGGAACGGAGAAAAGGGGAGGGTGTATGTTTTTGTATCTCCGAGATGTGTAAGATCACACCATCATTTGGTTGGGACCAAGGAAACCTACCTCGATTGGCTGAGGGCATGACAAATTTTTCTCACGAGTTGAAGTTATAAGCTGAAGGAAACCATGAATGTTCTGGCTGTGATTGCAACAATTTTTATTCCGTTGATTTTTATTGTGGGAATCTACGGGATGAATCCTGACGTGAGGACGGAATGGGGATGACCGTGGGGTTATTCGATTGTGATAAGCCTCATGCTCGTTCTCGGGATCGGTATGCTGTGGTTTTGTCGAAAGAAGCCTTGGATTTAAGGGGAGGATGGAGCCTCAAACCCGAACGGTATGGGAAAAGACATGAATGACGATTACTCCCATGATGATCAATCCCATTCCAATGATTGCCGGCGTATCTGGAATTTCGCGAAAGGCGACTGCACCGACGAGCGCCAGGAGAACGATACCGACGCCCGACCAAATGGCATAGGCGATGCCGACCGTCATGCTTCTCAACACGAGGCTTAACAGAAAAAATGCCGCGAAATATCCAATGACGACTAACAGGCTTGGGCCTAATTTGGTGAAACCTTCGGCTGCTTTGAGTGAACTGGTTGCAATCACTTCTGCCACAATTGCCAGGAACAAATACAAATAGGTCATGGGCACAATCCTTTCGGGGTCAACAAGACGTTTTTTATCGTCAACCGATTTGGCTTGCAAAATTTTTTCCGGCCGGGTGGTTTAAGAAACATGCTGCTGTAACATTATATGGGACAAACCGTAGAGTGTCGTCAATCAGAAAAGTGGAAGAGGCGTACACATTACCAGAAAAAACCTGTTGCCCCAAAAATGTCATTTTCGACGAGAAAATCAATAATACGATGTCTGTTGCGCTACCTGTCGATTGAGGAGGAGTCATATGGAAGTTCAGATTTTTTCAAAGGTATTCACGGTCCTGGGTATTGTCGCTCTGACTGGAATCGGCATGCCCTTTCCAAATCAAGTGTTAGCTGAGCCTGTCCTGCTTCATGAGGGCTTAGGGAAATATCATTTTCCCATCTCTTCCAATGGATCGATGGCCCAGCGATATTTCGATCAAGGACTCATCCTGGCCTTTGGTTTTAATCATGCTGAAGCGGCCCGATCTTTCAAGGAAGCTCAAACGCGGGATCCGAACTGTGCTATGTGTTTTTGGGGTGAGGCGTTGGTGCTCGGTCCGAATATCAATGCGCCGATGGATCCTTCGGTCGTTCCACAGGCCATTGCGGCTCTGGAAAAGGCGGTCGCGCTGAAAGACCGCGCTACCGAAAAAGAGGCCGCGCTTATTCAGGCGCTGGCGATGCGCTACTCCCAAAAGGTGATGACCGATCGTTCCCCACTCGACGTGGCCTATGCCGAGGCAATGCGGGCTGTGGGTAGGCAGTTTCCGGACGACCCGACAATTGGCGCATTGTTGGCGGAAGCGCTGATGGATTTGCATCCCTGGGATTTTTGGAGTACGGGAGGTGAACCTAAATCTTGGACACCGGAAATTGTGTCGAGGCTGGAGACCGTGTTAGACCAATCTGCCAGTCATCCGCTGGCCAATCATCTCTACATTCATATTATGGAAGCTTCGCCGCATCCTGAAAAGGCTCTGCCCAGTGCTGAACGATTACCCGCTCTTGTCCCTGGCTCAGGACATCTCGTCCATATGCCTGCCCATATCTATATTCGTGTCGGGCGGTATCGGGATGCCGTATTGGCTAATCAACATGCTGTTAAGGTTGATAAGCACTATTTGAACCATGCGCACGAGGAAAGCCTGTATACGGCGGCCTATGTTCCCCATAATTCACATTTCCTCTGGGCTGCGGCGATGAAGCTCGGGCAACAGCAACTGGCGATGCAGGCGGCTCTTGAGACGGCGGCGTCCGTCAAGCCTGAGATGATGCGCGCTTCCGGTATTGCCGGAACCATGCAACATTTTTGGATTATTCCCCTCTACACCAAAATTGCCTTCGGGAAGTGGTTGGACATTCTCGCGGAGCCCGAACCTCCAGTGGATTTACTGTATCCCACGGCTATCTGGCATTATGCCCGGGGATTAGCATTGGTGCGTCAAGGGAAATTGGAGGCTTCCCACAAGGAATTCATGAAACTCGCGAAAATTTCCCGGGACCCTGCTGTGGCCAACCTGACCATTCTTGATCTGAATAACATTGTCGATATACTGTCCATTGCGGAAGCGGTTTTAGCAGGAGAAATGGCGGCAGGCCATGGCAATTATGAGGAGGCGGTACGACAATTGGAGCGTGCCGTCAAACTTGAAGATGGATTAAATTATACGGAACCGAAGGATTGGTATCTCCCGTCCCGTCAGGTGTTGGGTGCAGTGCTCCTCGAGGCTGGGAAACCCGGCGACGCCGAGCGCACCTTTCGAGAAGATCTTCAGGATCATCCCCAAAACGGGTGGGCACTTTTTGGGTTGGAACAGAGTTTACGCGCCCAGGGAAAAACCGATGAGGCTACAATCGTTCTTCAATCGTTTCGGCAGGTATGGAGCGATGCGGATGTGACCTTAACGGCTGTCCGGTTTTAAACCCTTTAGGTTATGGTCGTGTTGGCGTAGCGTGGACTCTGTCGCCTTTCCCGGGCCCCAGTCGTTTATTTTTTAGTTTTTGTCATCTCTCTTGCTTTGGTGTAGGTGGAAAAGGGTGAGTGTCGCACGTGCGGTGTCAGGCGGTGCGTGGTTTCTCCTGAATCGAAACACAGCTTCAACAATAATGGGTCTGTTGAAAAAAGCCGCCAGCGGCGTTCTCACCATTTTCCCGTGCTCACGTACTCAGTGTACGCTCCGCGCGTAAAAACGGCTGCGGCCTTTCCTTCGAGGGGCCTCAGGACAGGACTGGACGGACCCTTCGGGAAGACTCAGGGCATGCTTTTTTGAACCGACCCGTAGCCTTTGATGAGTAATCTCATCCTGCGCAAATTTGCTCTTGAACATCTTTATTATTCAACACTCCTATAATGTTCAGAGGGAGATTCATGTTTTTTCCCTGCAACATGAGGCATACGCAGGAAAGGCTTTTGTCTCCATGGCCACACTGTTTTCTGTGGCATCTTGAAAGTTTTCTTTATTGTCCCCTCTGTTTATTTAAGTTTCTCCTGTCACAATCCGACAACAGTTCAATAAGAAATGTGGTAGCGGTACTGGGGCATACAAGTCCGGTGAGTTGTTGCTCCCTTGCAGGCTGTTGTGAGGGAAATATACATGGCTACATAACCTGATCCACGGAGTACACTTTGAGTCGACGATCTATCGGAATTCCTTGTACGACTGTTTCAAAGTCCACCCAGGGTAATGGTTTGTCCCGGCTCCAGGAAATTGCCGATCGACGATCAATTCCCGGCGTATTGCTCTTCTCCGGATCAGGAGACGTGCTGTTTATGAACGCCGAAGCCGAGACGATAAGCCGGCAGATCATGGGAAACGCGAACGATGCTGAGGAGCGAGGTGTGTGGCCTTCAGAGGTTTTGGAGTTATGTGGGTCCCTTCGGACACTCTTAGACAGTTCCGAGACTCAGACGGCCGAAGCCCAACACGAGTTGCGCCGTGTGACCGGCGATGTGAAATCGCCGGTATTACTGCGTGGGTTTCCATTAGCGGCCCATACAGAAAAAGATGAAGCCTGTATGCTCATCATCATGGAAAAAATCGGACGTGAACGGCGGGTGGTTTCTACCCAAGCCAAGGAGCAATATCGCTTGACCAGTCGAGAAGTAGAAATTGTGAAATATATCAGTGAGGGATGGACCAACAAAGAAATTGCTCGACATCTGGAAATTAGCGAACATACGGTGAAAGAACATGTTCGTCATCTTCTCAAGAAAACGAAAACAACCACTCGAACGGGCATTCTTGCCCAAATCTTCCAGGATACCTAACGCATCCGGGTGTCGGCCCGGTTATCCCTATTCTCTTCTTTTCTTCATTCTTGCTTTCCAATAACCCGTTTGGTCAATTTCCCGTGCCGCCCTATTTCTGCCTGGCGGATTCCATTTTATTTTGAGAAGGTTAGGCGTGATTCAACACAGTTTCTTTTCCGTAAACCCTTGATTGTGGCTGTCAGGCGAAGGATAATCCTCTGGTTGGAGTTTGGTGTCTCTTCAACGTTTCAGAGGTTGCTTATTTCTCCCTTGCCCCTCACGGTGTACGATACGCTAAAGCTTGATGAGCCAGGGTTGGTTCGGGCTCTTCAAGAAGGTAATGAACAGGTGTTCGCGGCCGTGATGGATTGGTATTCCGGTTCGTTATTGCGATTAGCCCTGTCCTATGTCCCAAGCCGGGCTGTGGCTGAGGAGGTCGTGCAGGAAACCTGGATGGGGGTGTTTGAAGGGATCCATCGATTTGAGAGCCGGTCATCTTTTAAAACCTGGCTTTTCCGGATTTTGATCAATCGAGCCAAAACACGAGGGATACGAGAGAGTCGATATGAGCCGTCTGGGCTGAGCCTTTCTTCTCCGGATGCGGATGAGGGGCCTTCCTTAGAAGATTCGCTTTTCATAGCGGAAGGTTCCAGAATGGGTCATTGGAAAGATCCACCTCATGACTGGCAACCGGATACACCCGAACGGATATTACTGTCAAAGGAATGTCGAGCTGCCATTGAAACCGCGATTGAAAATTTGCCGCCCATGCAGTGCCAGGTGATGACCTTGCGCGATATCGAGGGTGTCAGCTCTGAAGAAGTCTGTAACATCCTTGAGATCAGTGAGACCAATCAACGGGTCTTGTTGCACCGAGCGCGCACGAGGGTGCGCCGAGAGCTTATTCCCTATGTTTATGGAGATAACACCTAAAGACAATGGATACGAGTCTGAAACACAAACTGATGCGGTATATGGTGGGAAATTTTTCCTGCAAGGAAATCGCCCAACTCATTACCGATTACCTGGATGGGTCGTTGACGCTCACGGAACGAATTCGATTTCACATGCATTTGGGTCTGTGTGTTGCCTGCCGTAATTATCTCCGTCAGATGAAATACACCATTGCGACTCTACGCCAATTACCACCGGAGCCTGTCCCCCAACATGTGAGAGAGGAACTTCTTGAACGCTTTCGAGCCTGGAAGCAACGTTCCCCTCAGTCTTCCGTTCAATCGGAAACCGATTGATTCATTGCAGCGATGACCGGTGCCCCCCTTCTCCCTTTCCAGGCAATGTGGTAAACAGGACGGCAAATTTGCTGATTGTATTCATTCGCGGGATTTCATAAGTTTTGATTAACCTAAAGGAGTGAACCATGGCATTAAAAGATTCGACGATGCTCCCGCTGGGAACACCCTTGCCTCACTTTGAACTACCGGATGTTCGGACAGGACATATGGTGTCCGATGAAAGTTTTGTGGGGAAACACGCCATTTTGGTGATGTGTATTTGTCGACATTGCCCGTATGTCGTTCATGTGCAAGAGAAATTGGCCAAACTCGGTCGGGATTATCAATGGAAAAATGTTGGTATGGTGGCGATCAGTAGTAATGACGCGACACGTTACCCTCAGGATTCTCCCACAAGACTGAAAGAAATGGCGGAGGAATTGGACTTTCGTTTTCCCTATTGTTATGACGAATCTCAGGAGGTGGCGAAGGCTTTGACGGCGGCTTGTACACCGGATTTTTTTGTGTTTAATGAAGAACGCAAACTGGTGTATCGTGGACAATTGGATGATAGCCGACCGGGAAACGGGAAGCCTGTGACGGGGCGGGACTTACGATTGGCCCTGGAGGCTGTTCTGGAGAAACAATCGGTTTCCGTGGTGCAAAAGCCTAGTGCGGGCTGCAGTATTAAATGGAAGATTGGGAATGAGCCGGATTATTGATACTCAGTGGGTGAGAGGGAGCGTTGAGGCGTGAGATGTAGAGTGCAGCGATTTCCTTGTGTGGGTTGATCCAGGAATTTTTCTCTTCTGATGTATTCTTTTCAATCTTTTCCTCTCATTCCTTTCCGGATTTTTTAAATACTATATCCCCGTAATAGGCGACGGCGGACTCGTTGGTGTTATCCGTGTCGGTCATGATGGCGACTCCTGAGATGTTTGGGGGGTCCTCTCCGAATGCTTTCTTGTAATCTTCATAGATGTTGTGTTCCTCGGTTACCCATTGATTCAATTTGGCACTTCCGCTTTGCGTGACGAACATGTAGACCCGATCCGTATAAGGATTGGGAACCATCGTGCCAATGGGGCTTTTGCTTTCCCAAATATAATTGATGGCTCCAATTGGGGGATATTGGCCATAAATTAATTTGATGGTTTCAAACTTCGCTTTTTCAAAAAACCCGACCTCACTGCTGTCATATTGGAAGGTAATGTAGAGCCGTGCCGGATAGTCATCTCCTGATTTTTGAGTGACATCCCCATTTTGAAGAATATTTTCAATTTTCCATCGCCATACAATGACCGGATATTCCTTTGGGTCGATTGAGATCTCTCGTGTCAGGCCTGAGGACGATTGACGACTGATGGCCTTGACCACCACCTGTTGTTCGTCTTTGACCAGATCATATTGGGTCTGTTCTGGAATGTTGTCAAAGGTCAGAGGCTTCCACCCTTGAGGAAACGGTCCTCCCGGAGTGGCAAGGGAGAAATGGCCGACGATGAGGTGATCGGGGCTTTCGGCGATGACCGTGTTCAAATGGGCCAGATTGAAGAGTCCGACGACGAGTGCGAACACACAGAAGAAAGCGGGCCGGGGTGTGAAAAGTGTCATGCCTGGTTGCCGATAAAGCCTGAGTGGTGTTGGTATGATTTGTTGACCGATCCTGTTCGCCCTGAGCCGGTCAAAGGGCCACAACATACGGGCGTGAGGGAATTGATGAGACATGACATTACCGGGTCCACGCAAAGAGTTTGCGAAGGAACTGTTTCTTCCCTTCCGTCAGCGTGGTTTTTCGCCAGGCATTTGCCGACTTTTTGACGACTTCCGCTTGGGTCGGATAGGGGTGAATGGTGCTGGCGATGGTGTTGAGTCCCAGACCTCCTTTCATGGCCAGAGTGAATTCACTAATCATATCGCCCGCATGGGCGGCCACGATGGTGGCTCCGACAATCTTATCGGTCCCTTTTTTTACATGGACTCTGGCAAAGCCTTGGTCTTCACCATCGAGAATAGCCCGATCGACTTCATTCAGTGAAAAGGTGAAGGTGTCGATCGGGATGTGTCTGTCCTTCGCATCCTTTTCATAGAGACCGACATGGGCAATTTCCGGCTGGGTATAGGTCGCCCAGGGAATTACCAGGTGTTCCGTGCTGCCGTAGCCCAGGCCGAAAGGATGGGGAAATAACGCGTTTTGAATGACGATTTGTGCTTGAGCATCGGCCGTATGAGTGAACTTAAACGGAGAGCAGATATCCCCTGCGGCAAAAATCTTGGGGTTGCTGGTTTGAAGCCGGTGATTGACCTTGACTCCGGTTTGGTCGAATTCGACCCCAACGGAATCCAGTTCCAATCCCTCAATGTTGGGACTGCGGCCGACTCCAACCAGGATGGCATCAACCGGGATGTCATACTGTGTGCCATGCGAATGAACCATGAGGTGCTTGGCGCCTTTGGCCGACTGAATATTCAGGTCCTTGCCGCAACAAAGCAGTTGCACGCCGTCTTGCAAAATCGATTGTTCCACGATGGCGGCGGCGTCGCGGTCTTCATTGGGAAGAATGCCATGCATGGCTTCCACCAAAAATACTTGGCTACCGAATCGGGCAAATGATTGGGCCAACTCACAGCCAATAGGACCGGCACCGATAACCCCTAGCCTCGGAGGAAGTTCCGTCAGAGAAAAAATGGTTTCGTTGGTGAGATATTCGGTGTCTGACAAACCTGGAATCGCTGGCGCGGTGGCCCGGGCTCCTGTGCAGATGACGGCTTTGGCAAATTGTAATGTCGTTCCATCCACATCGATGGTGCTTGAGCTGGTGAACCGGCCGTTCCCGATAAACACATCCACTCCAAGTTTCGTAAAGCGATGAGCTGAGTCGACATGACTGATCCGGGCACGCAGTTTTCGCATGCGGGCCATGGCTGCACCGAAATCCTGTTTTATCTCACCGGAAATATGCACACCGAATTGTTCGGCCTCTCTGACGGTGTGCCAGGCTTTGGCCGCCCGTATGACGCCCTTGGAGGGTACACATCCTACGTTCAAGCAGTCTCCGCCCATCAGGTGCCGTTCAATTAACGCCACCTTGGCTCCGAGGGCTGACGCAATTGCCGCGGTGACTAATCCGGCAGTGCCGGCCCCGATGATTACGAGGTTATATCGTCCGGACGGCGTAGGATTGCGCCATTGGGGCGGATGCACATTGTTGACCAACTCCTGGTTATAGTGGTCCTGGGGAAGGACTAAACCGCTATGGGCTGGTGATTGTGGGCTGTTCATCTGAGGCCTCTAGTTTGGTAAAGGGTTCAGTCATTTACGATTAAGGATTGATGATGCCGCTTCGAGTCTTCTTCCATTTCTGATAGGCCACCGGCATGAGAGCTAACAAGCCTAGGAGCGTAAAAGCGAGTAAGACCGGTGGGCTGGCAATTTCACTCAAGGAATTGATTGTGCCCAACTGGCGGCCCGCAAAGGCAAAAACAAAACTGCCGGGAATAATGCCAATGGACGTCGCCAGCACATAGGTGCCGAGGCGGACACGGGTGAGGCCGGAGACCAGGTTCACGAGAAAAAAAGGAAAGGCCGGAATAAGTCGAAGAGTCATGAGATAACTAAACGCATTGTTGGCAAATCCTTCTTGAATGGTCCCAAGCCGGTCACCAAATTTTCGCTCCACCCAATCGTGGAGTAGATAGCGGGCGGCCAAAAAGGCGAGCGTGGCTCCGGCGGTGGCTCCGACATTGACGAATAGGGTTCCCATCAGGCTTCCAAACAGGAATCCTCCCGTCAAGGTGAGGATTGCTCCGCCGGGAAGTGAGAATGCTGTTTGGAGAATATAGAGGAGAATAAATGCCGCGGCTGCGATTTCATAATGTGAGGCGGTGTAAGCTAATAAGGTGTCTCGATTTTTCTTTAATGACTCGAGCGAGAGATAGTGACCAAGATCAAAATAGAAAAATGAACCGATACCCGCCAACAGAATGCATCCTATGAGAAGCTTCCCTCTCAAGGAATTGGGTGCGTCGGCTGGCGTGGTAGAAGGATGAGGCATGTGAGGCTCTATTATGTGGGTTTTCATGGCAATTCTCCAGTCATGTTGTCGGCATTGCGTTATTTGGGAAACCGGATATCACTCATATTCTAGTTGGTCAGGGATAGAAATTTCCGATCCTACGACTGATTGTCTCATGGCGTCCTGGCCGACATTGGGTTGTAGTCCTGATTTGGGGATATTTGTTACGAGGAAATTTCGAGAGGCAAGGGCGGCAGTGTGATTCTGGTTTGACGACGGTTCGATTCATCCCTGACACAGGGAACGTTTTCGAATGAACAATGCCACTTACGTAAGCGACAATTTTCCAATGAGCTCCTCAGCAGGATAGGTCAGTATTTCAGCCAGAGTGGGATGGTAATGGGGGATGCGGAGAAGATCGTGGACTGTGCCGCGAAAATACATAATGGCAATTAGTTCATGGATGAGTTCCGAGGCCTCCGGTCCGACAATATGGCCACCCAGAATCTCACCGGATTGAGGGTCACAGAGCACTTTGACGTGTCCATACGTTTCCCCCAGGCAAAGAGACTTGCCATGGTCGTTAAAGGGGTATGAGGCCACAAGATAGGGGACCTGACGGTCCAGGCATTCCCGTTCGGACAATCCCACGCTGGCCACCTGGGGATCGGTAAAGACGACCTGGGTCTTGAGGCGGGAATCAAAATGTTTGGGAGATTGGTTGGGATGAACGGCGTTCCATCCCGCGATTTCGCCCTCTTCGATGGCAATATGAACGATTTCATACCCGCCGTTGACATCTCCAACGGCAAAAATATGTGGTTGGGATGTTCTCATTGCCTTGTTGACCAAAATAGCATTCGTTTGATGGGCCACCTGAGCCGCCTCCAAATTGAGACCGTCGATATTTGGGCGGCGGCCGAGGGCCTGGAGAATGGAGGTGGCGGTGACGTGTTTCATTTGATCTTCATGACGGAAGGAAACTGTTTTCTGTTTCCCGGATGTGCTGACATCCCGTATTTGCGTGTTGGTATAGAGATTCATCCCTTCTGCCTGGAGATGGGTTTCTACCGGGCGGGCAAGATCTTCGTCTGAGTCGGAGAGAACGTGCCCGCTTCGTTGGAGCAGGGTGATGTTGACCCCAATGCGGGAAAAAAACTGCGCAAGTTCCAGTGCAACAGGTCCGCCTCCCAGAACGATCATGGATTCAGGCGCAGAATGAAGCTCGAGTACCTCATCACTTGTGAGATAGCCAGTTTCTTCTAATCCTGGAAGGGGGATTCGCGAGATGACTGATCCGGTGGCGATGATAAACGCCTTCGCGGAGAGCTGGTGTCGACCGGCTTGAATGGTGGTCGGCGAAACAAAATGGGCATGTTCCTGATAGAGGGTAAATCGCGGATCTCTGAGTGCGTGAATGCGATCCACTGCAAATTCTTTAATTAATCGATTTTTTCGATCGATAATGGCTGCAAGGTTTGCCTGGAAGTCGGGTGAGTGAAGACCGAATTCCGAGGCTCGCCGGATCAGGGCCGCGATGTCGGATGAGCGGAGAATGGCTTTGGTCGGCATGCATCCTCGTAAGATGCAGAGGCCACCCAACGGACCCTGATCGACAATGCCGACATCGGCTCCTTCCCCTTGGGCGGTGCGGGCGGCTGCATAGCCGGCCGATCCCCCTCCAATAATGATGATGTCATGGAAATGAGTCATGTGTGAGCCTCGTCTTTAAGTATGAAATGGGAAAACACTCATGGTCGAATACCGGCTGGGGGTATGTAGCATGAACAGTTTCAAGGAAGAAAGCCATGTGTCCGCACGCCATGCGCTCCTGTCCTTTTGTGTTGGTTGGCGTAATTACGCGGTTGTGGATCCAAGGCACTTCTTCTGACTTTCCCCTCAATGGAGCATCCCATGGCCAATGATTTGAATTTAACCCGTGTTGATTCGTATTAGTCCGGGCATTGCCTGGAAGCCGTGAAGTCTTTTGGCCAAACCTTGCAGATTGATTTTGAAGAGGTGTTTTAATGCAGCACTAGCGCTACGCATGCTGGATCAGCATGGAGAAACGACTCAGGACTTTCGACGGGCCGGGGAGTTGGATTCTTAGAATGCGACGATTCTCAATTCTGCCTTGTATCAGAAGCCTCTGGGACTGTCCTCGACGTTTGAGCGCCCTTGGGTGAAGGCTTTCGGAATCGGCAGTCATGTGAGGTGGGCGATGGAGGTGGAGGTTCCCTACAGATCAGGTTTATTGGAGGATCTCGTTTGTTTCTGCCTGATATCTTCGATTTTCGCCATAAGTGTTTCCACTTGATAGGGTTTTTGAATAAAGGCCGCTATGTCCGGGTTGTGAAACCTTTTCATGGCTTCCTCCTCGGAATATCCACTTGATAAAATTACCGGAATGGTTGCGTTAAGCCCTTGAATGTGTTCGAGGAATTGTTGTCCATCCATATTGGGCATGGTGAGATCGAGGAGCACGATCATAATCTCGTGGTGATGTTGCTGGAAGACCTGAGTGCCAATTTGTCCATCCGAGGCGACCAAGGTTTGCAATCCCATTTCTTCAAAGATCATGGAACAGGCCATCCGAACGTCCTCTTCGTCATCAACCACCAACACCATAGGCTTTTTTGTCAGAGAGGCATGCTGGGTGGGAACTGAGAAGACCGGCCCCTTCTTTGGTGAAGGACTGAACGTGGTGGCGGGAAACAGTAACATAAATTCTGTGCCGACATCGGGTTGACTTCGAACAGCTATGGTGGCGGCATGGGCCTGAGCGAGTCCAAGAAGCGCCGCAAGGCCAAGTCCTCGTCCCGGGAGTTTGGTCGAAAAAAATGGGTCAAAAATTTTTGGAATCGTGTCGGATGTCATTCCGCATCCAGTGTCCTGAATGATCAAGGCAACACTGCGGTTATCCGGGAGCTCTCCAATCACATACCAACTCTGAAAATACTCTGTTGTCGGCTCCCATTCGAAAGTGCGGATGGTGATGACCCCATCCTTTTCTTCACAGGCCTCTGATGCGTTTATCACGATATTCATGATGAGTTGCCGCAATTGAGCCTGGTCGGCTCGAATCGGTGGAAGGGAGGGGGCGAGATCGTATTCGAAGGCCAGTCGTTTTGAAAGGGTGGCTCGGAAGAAAGGGGCCATGTCCTCGAGGAGTTTGGGAAGATTGATGACTTGAAAGTCCAAGCGGGTCTGCCCGGCAAATGCCAACATTTGGTTGGCCAATTCCCCACCGCGAAGACCGGCTTTTTCAATAAAGTCCAAGTGCTCTCGAGCGGGAGCGTCAGGGGGAAGGGCACGAAGGGCGAGACCGGAGCGAGCTACAATGGTCATCAGTAGATTGTTGAAGTCATGAGCGATCCCTCCGGCGAGCACTCCCAGGCTTTCCTGTTTTTGTGAATATTGTCGTTCGATTTCATGACGGCGTCGTTCGTCTTCGACTCTTCGCTGTTCAGTTACATCCCTGAGGGAGGCTAAATATGCGGGTTCTTCATCCCACTCAATAGGCACGACCCGCATTTCTACAGGAGTTGGTCGTCCGGGTTCGCTCATAATGTCAATTTCCGTCGTCTGGTTTGCGGAGATTGGGAAACCAAAGGGGGAGCCGGTGAGTTGTTCGGAGGTCTTTTGGAAAAGCTGCTCGGCGGCCGGATTGGAAAAACGGATTAGTCCGTCATGTCCGACGACAAGGATTCCATCGCTGGATGATTGCAAAATGATGCTGGATTGACGTTCAAGAGCGCGTATGCGAGGGATGGTAGTAAGCTGCTCGATTACTTGCTCCATATGATACCAGAGGAGTTTTTCCGATAGAGTGTTTTTGTTGAAATACTCTTGTGCACCCAACTGGATGGCGTGAGCCGCACTTTCTTCGTTACCGTACCCGGTGAGAAAAATGATGGGAGTCTTTGGCTGTGAGTGTGGCCTTCTTACCTTCGCCAGGAATTCTAATCCGGTCATATCCGTCAATTGGTCATCCAAAAGCAGACAGTGAGGAGGGGAGATCTTACAGGCTTCCCATGCCTGGGTTCCTGTTTCCATTTCTTGAATGTCGAGGGGGATCGAAGCTGTGCGACGGATCCATTGAGTATAGGTGGATCGGTCACTTGGGCTATCATCGACAATAAAAACCTTGAGAGTGGTGAGTTGAGATTTTTCAAGACGGCTTGGCATGGTTGACGGCGTTCCCCTGAATGGAAGTGGAAAGGCTGAGAATGAGGGGGAATGCAAAAACGTATGGGTCAATCAAAGGTAAGGTTCCCCATCACCCCGGGATTTTTTAGTTGGGTATTTTGCTCGGTTTCGGGTGGACAACTCATGTAAAGGGGGTATTCTTTGAATTTTAATGAGAATTTCAAAAATACCCGTTTTCAAGCAGTTCCACAATATAACTGTTGGCCTCTTCCCAATTCCAGGCTTCGAACCCGCATTTGTCCGGAGAGGTATGCCAAAATATCCGAAATATGCCTTGTTGATAAATTTGAGAAATGCCGATGGCGTGATCCCCAGGGCTTTTTCAAATACCTGAATCAGGCGATATCTACACCGATAACTCAATCCATTTTTTCAGATCTTGTGGCATTGCATGGCCATTGTGATCAGATTAGCCTGGGATTCCAAAATTTTATTGGATCACAGGATCGGGTAGGAAAGTGAACCGAGCGGTTGCTTTTGACCTGGGTCTCTTCCCATTCGTGGCTTTAGCTTAGATATTATCATCTAGCATCGCAACAGTATTCACAAGATGATGCGTAAATCCGTCGATAATCGATAAGGAAGTTCAAGATGAAGAGTCAGAACAAAAAATCAGAGGCAGGGTGACCGAAGCTTACGCGTAAAGATGGGTAAAGTCGAGAAGGTGTGAACAACCGTCCTTACGACATGTGTACCATGTGCTGGGTGCTTTCATTGGCGGGAAGTGGCGGGGCGATCCAATACCCTTGCATCGCATCGCAACCATGTTCCTCCAGGAAATCCGCTTGTTCTTGTAATTCCACTCCTTCCGCAATGACCTGTAGCCCTAGGGTTTTGGCCAAAGAAATGACGGCAATAACGATAGCGGCATCGTTAGGACTGTATGGAAGATTTTGAATGAGGCTTTGGTCGAGTTTGATGCCGTCTACGGGAAATGATTTCAAGTATCGAAGTGAAGCATAACCTGCTCCAAAATCATCAATGTACAGATGGATTCCCAACGCCTTGATTTCGCGGAGAGTCTGGATGGTTTCTTCTGTTTCATGAATCAAAAACGTTTCGGTTAGTTCCAGTTTGAGATTTTCCGGATCCAGATGTGAGTGCTTGAGAATATCTTGTATGAGTGCAGGAAGATTCCCCTGATGAATTTGTCTGGCTGAGAGGTTTACGGCGATATGAGGAGCAGGAAATCCCTGTTTTTCCCAGTATTTGGCTTGTTTGCCGGCTTTACGTAAAACCCACTCGCCTATGGGAATGATCATGCCATTTTCCTCGGCTTGAGGAATGAAATGATTCGGACCAATGAGGCCTTGATAGGGATGATGCCAGCGCAGTAACGCCTCCATGCCAATGACTTGCTTGGTGCATATATTCATTTGTGGTTGGTAATGGAGGAGAAATTCTTCTTTGGCCAGAGCTCGACTGAGTTCCATCTCAAGGGTGGAGCCATCAAGGCCTGCTGTTTTCATGCCTGCGGTGTAAAATTGATGGGTATTACCTCCCTGAGCTTTGGCTCGATACATCGCGGCATCGGCATGAGATAAAAGTTCCTGAGGGTTGGCGCTATCCCATGGGTAGATGGTGATTCCCAGGCTTCCAGTCACATGCAACTGGTGTTGCTTGATGATGACCGGTTGAGCCAGTAAGTGAAGAATTCGTTGTGCAACAGAGGCCACATCCTCAATCGACACAATTTGTTCAAGAAGGACGGCAAATTCATCTCCCCCTAATCGGACACCTGTATCAATTTCTCTGATACATTTTTTGATCCGTACGGCCACGGTTTTGAGTAAGGAATCCCCACAGTCATGGCCGAGAGTGTCATTGATGTCTTTGAAGTGGTCCAGATCCAAAAACATCAGAGCGATTGCCGTGTCATTCCGATGACAGCGGGCAACCGCACAATTTAACCGTTCATAAAAAAGACCCCGGTTTGCGAGTCCGGTTAAATGGTCGTAATGGGCCAACTGGGTAATGCGTTGGGTGGCCCTCTGGCGTTCCATGGCATAGCGAATGGCCCGGCACAGAGTCGAGCTGCTGGTCTGCCCTTTGATTAAATAGTCCTGGGCTCCACTTTTCACCGCTTGAATCGCCTGGTCTTCTTCCTCAACTCCGCTCAAAATCAGGATCGGGGCATCGGGACAAAATTGTAGAAATTGTGGAATAGATTCAAATGATTTTCCGCCCGGGAGGTGCGAGTCCAGGATAATGCCCTGGAAGTGGTTCTGTTGAATGAGGTCGAGAGCCTCGCTGAGGGAACGACTATGCTTCAAGGTAAATTGGTTTTGGAGTCCTTCTTTCAGCATATTTTTTATAACCAAAGCCTCTTTTGGGTCATCTTCAACCAACAAAAGTGAAATCATGATTGCTGCTTTCTCCCCATTTCAATGCGTTTTGTATCAGAGACTGTATTAGGTTTTAGAAAGGTGGTCCTAAGTTATCTTGTCGGAAATAGCAGTATTTTCTTGATAGTTTCTGAATCTTTTGTACATTTTGGTGAGCAAACTCTATAAATCACTTGCCCCGTCATAGCGATAAAATATTTGAATGAAAACAAATGCTTAAACGATGCTTCTGGCATATTTGCCTAGGTTTTTTAAGGTAGGATTAAGTACTCATAATTAGGCTTATTGTTCACATAGGAGATTTAACTTTACTTTACAGTCAAAATTTTTATATAGTGTCTTCAAATTGCGCCCTGTATGTGTACCTTCGATTTTTTTATCAAATAGGTCTTTTTCCTGGTTTCGCCGCAAAGAGGATATGACGTACTTATCTCTAGACTGAAGTACGGTTTTTCTCTAAATCTAAACAAAAATTGCACACCATTCTTAATGCAATGCGGTCTACTGAAAAGAAGGACGAGAGAAGAACGATCGGTTTCTCCTGTCGAGAGGAATGCCCATGGTTCAATAAGAATAGTGGTATGATTGGGTTAAAGGTATTTATTTTGAAGGAGCTATGTTAATGGGGAAGACAGCGTCATTACCGGAGGTGATTCAGCGATTAATTGAGATTGGCAAGCCAAAAGGGCATGTCACCATAAAGGACTTAACGCATATTCTTCCTGCTGATCAGATCACCTCTGATCAGCTACATACCATTCTAAGTGAGTTGCACGAAGTCAATCTTCAAGTGATTGATCCTTCAAAGAGGACGGCCTCGCAGTTGGCGGCTTTAAAAAAGAGTGCGGGGCAAGAGGACTCAGATGATTCAGATGAGGAAACGGATTCTTCCTTGGATATTGATTTGACGCCAGGTGAACCTACCCGTATCGATGATCCGGTCCGGTTGTATTTAAAAGAAATGGGGCGGGTGCCTTTGCTCACCCGTGAGGGCGAAATAGAACTTGCGAAACATATCGAAGAAGGCAAGCGTGAATTGGCCTGTGCTGTCTATGGCATGCCGCTGAATATCCATTATTTGGAATCACTCCACGACCAATTGAAACTTGAGGAGATCCGTGTTCGAGATATTGTGCTCCTACAGGAGACATTGGAGGATGAGGAAGTAGAAGAAGAGGCCATTGCCAGTGAACAGGAGGATGAGGAACTCCGATTTCGAACGCTAGAAAGCCTGTCAACGGTTCGCAAGCTTGGGCGTGGGTTGCTTGCTCTTTACACTCAAAGTCGAGACGGGCAAACGACAAAAAATACGAAGGCACAGCTTGAAAAGCGCAGGATTGGCCTGGCGGACCAATTTGTGGATCAAATCGAAGCCCTTAATCTGCATCAGCGGGTTAAAGATCAGATGTTAAAGCGTGTCAAAGATGTAGGTCAGGAAATTCGATCGGTTGAAATGATGACTGCCCGTCATACGAAAAAGCTTGGGCTTGCCGGGCAGGACGGTATTCAGGTGATTGGAAAAAAGTCACGTGCCACTACAAAAGGGAGTTCTCTGAGGCGCAAACAACAATTGACTCCTGAAGAAATTGAAAAATTAAAACAAGAAATTGAAGCTGGGAAAGCTACCCTCTTACGCCTCCAAGATGAGGTGCTGGGCATGCCGATGGAAGAATTTACGGCTGCTCTGACTATTTTGGAATCCGCTGAGGAAAAGGTAAAACGTGGAAAAGCCCAATTGATCGAAGCCAATTTGCGATTGGTCGTTAGTATTGCACGAAAATATACGAATCGAGGATTGCAGTTTATTGATTTGATCCAGGAAGGCAATATTGGTTTAATGCGGGCTGTCGATAAGTTTGAGTATCAGCGTGGCTATAAATTTAGTACCTATGCAACGTGGTGGATTCGACAGGGTGTAACGCGTGCCATTGCCGATCAGGCTCGTACCATTCGTATCCCGGTACATATGATTGAGGCCAATACCAAATTGGCACGGACAGCAAGGCAGTTGGTGCAGCAATTAGGGCGTGAACCTACCCCAGAGGAAATTGCCGAACGGATGGGTTTAACCCCTGAAAAGGTCCGCATGATGTTGGATATTTCTAAGGGAACCATTTCCCTTGAAACGCCAATTGGTGAAAAAGAGGATAGCCAGTTAGGGGACTTGATTGAAGATAAAAATGCAGTCTCTCCCATGGATGCTGCAAACCGGTATGATTTGCAGCGACAGATTGCTAATGCCTTGGGCGTGTTGACCCCTCGCGAAGAGACGGTGATCCGTAAGCGGTTTGGGATCGGTGATAGTACAGACCATACATTGGAAGAAATCGGCCAGGACTTTGATGTGACTCGTGAGCGGATTCGCCAAATTGAGGCCAAAGCCCTAAAGAAACTTCGTCACCCAAGTTGCAGTCACAAACTTCGGAGTTTGGTGGATCATCTCTAATCTGAGTCAATTATGAATGGATAAGGCCCCGTCATAGCCATGACGGGGCCTTTTTTTTGTCCTATCCTGTATCCCAAATCACTCTTTTTGTGTTCCCCTTCTCGGTCTAGGTCTGTAGATGGTATGCTTTTTCTAAGATGCGAATTTTAGTGGTTGAAGATGAACCAAAGGTGGCTTCATTTATCCGGCGGGCGCTGGAGGAGGAAAGTTATGCCGTCGATGTATGCGCTGATGGACCAGGAGGGCTGGATTGGGCTCAAGCCGTAAATTATGACTTGATTATTTTGGATTTAATGCTTCCAGGCTTGCCCGGAGTAGAAGTGCTTAAACGTGCTCGGGCTGCAGGTGTCAAAGCTCCAGTGCTTATATTAACGGCACGTTCGGAAGTGGACCAACGGGTCAAGGGGCTGGATGCGGGGGCTGACGATTATTTAACGAAACCCTTTGCGATCGAAGAGTTGCTCGCCCGAGCTCGAGCCCTCCTTCGTCGAGCAGGAGGGGCTCCAACCGGAATTCTTCAGGTGGATGATGTGGTATTAAATCCTGTCACTCGAGAGGTGACTCGTGCGGGTCAACGTCTTGAGTTCACAACTAAAGAATATGCGCTTTTAGAGTATTTAATGCGAAATGCAGGGCGTGTGTTAACGCGGTCAATGATTACCGAACATGTATGGGACTTGGATTTTGATACGTTCACGAATGTAATTGATGTGTATATCAGCTACTTGCGAAACAAAATCGATAAAGGACGGGAACGAAGTTTAATTCAAACGGTTAGGGGAAGCGGATATATGATGAGGTCGGACGGGTGAGAACGACCTCGATTCGAGTTCGATTAACTTTGTGGTATGGATCCGCGTTAGCTCTCATTCTGGTTCTTTTTGCCGTGGCATTATATTTGGTGATGTCCCGCGCACTCCGGGAACAGGTCGATGCGTCGTTGGAGGAAGCTGCTGCTGTGGCAATTCGAACGTTGGGAGAACATCGGTTTGGCCCGTTCTTGATTTTCGAAGATTTATCTCAGGATTTTCCTGAAATTGCGCTTTTGGATAAGTTTTTTCAAATTTTTGGGCCGGCGGGGCAAGTGACGATTCAATCGGCTAATATTCAAAGCCGGGAGATTCCATTGAGTCAGACGTCGTTCCGTGCCTCTCTTGATGGAAAATCAACGTTTGAATCCGTCCAATTTGAAAAAGGGGTTCCACTGCGATTGCTATCCGTTCCTATTCGTCAAGATGATCAATTGGTGAATATTTTGCGCGTTGGGACATCTCTTTATCCAACAGAACGAATGTTGCATCGGCTTTTAGCTGGTCTCTATATCGCCTCTCCCTTGGCCTTGCTTGTGTCTTTGGTCGGAGGGTGGTTTTTGGCAGGACGAGCGTTGCGGCCGGTTCATGCTATCACGCAAGCAGCCCAACGTATCGCGGCCGGAGATTGGACCCAACGGATTCAAACTCCACATTCCAACGATGAAATTGGACAATTAGCTTCGACCTTTAATGACATGATTGGACGCTTGGAAGTGTCGTTCCGGCAGATCCGGCAGTTTAGTGCAGATGCGTCCCATGAACTTCGAACACCCTTAACCATTACAAAGGGAGAGACAGAGCTAGCGTTACGGCGACCGCGCCAAGCAGAAGATTATCGGGTGGTGCTGGAGAGTAATTTGGAGGAGATCGACCGCATGAGCCGGATTGTGGATGAGCTCTTGTTTTTATCACGGGCCGATCTTGGAGAAATTAAGCTCAAGATGTTTCCGGTTCAGTTGGACGATTTAGTGCGAGAAATCCAGCAACAGGCTTTAGTTTTGGGGCAAGAGCGGAAAATTCACACGGTGCTCGAAGCCATTGAGCCCGTCGTGGTTCAGGGAGACGATCTGCGTTTGCGGGAGTTACTTTTAAATCTGGTCGATAATGCCGTGAAATATTCTCAAGAGGGACAAACGGTGGAGCTATCTTTGCTTGTTGCCGGAAACAAGGGAAAGCTGGTGGTTCGAGATCATGGTATCGGTCTTGCCCCTGAGGATCATGGCAGAATTTTTGATCGGTTCTACCGGACGGATGAGGCGCGTGCTCATGCGGCGAAAGGGACAGGATTGGGTTTGGCGATTTGCAAGTGGATTGTGGAAGTTCATCATGGGACCATTGAGGTCCAAAGTGACGTTCATGGTGGTTCCTGTTTTACGGTTTTCCTGCCTTTGGCAACCTCTGCAGCGAAAGTATAAGACGTCAATACTTCTCGCTCTATTAAAAAGTTTTAATTTTCCCCTAATTTCCCCTTCATCTCTGGTTGGTACATTCATATCTGTACTGAGGAAATCTTTTGGAGATGATTCTTGATCAGAAATTAAGAAAGTAAATTTCTGGTCCTAGAAATCAAGTTCCGGGGGGAATTTAATGTCAAAGTCTGGATTCTTTCCCATCTTGTTGGTCTGTCCAGACCAATTCATGTATCGGCCAAGTCTAGTTGGCTCTAACCCTGTAATGTTCGGAGGGGGAAATTCATGATCACACTTCAAACGGCTTCAAAATTCAGTGAAACGCGGGAAAATCACGCATCATCTTTGCGAAACCGATCTAAGAAGCGGGCTCCAGTACGTTATCGGAATTCCTCAAAGCTGTTGGATCAAGATCAGGAGGAGAGTTCCAAATCCATTGCTGAGCCAGGTTCGGTCAATTTAGAATCCATGTATTTTCGAGGGTTTCGTTCGCGCCCACTTCTGAACGCTCAGGAGGAATTAGGGTTAGCGACCCAACTGTATCAGGGGACAGCCGATCTTCGTTCAATGTTACAGCAGGCCCTTGAACTCACCAAAGGGCTGAGTTCACAGCCTGAGGTTAAGGCGTTTCAGGAAGAATTGACGAAATTTAAAGAGCTAAATGGGTATTCAGCTCCTGTGGTGGAAAACATCCTGGAGTGTTTGACTAACATCGAGTCCTTCTCAGCCACGCATGGGAGGGCAGGGCATAAGCTCAGTCTGCGATTTGGAGAAATTCGTCGATCCATTGAGGAAGTCCGTGTGGATATCGAAGAACCAAAGGATGCTTTGGTGCAACGAAATCTCCGGCTGGTAGTAGATGTTGCGAAGCGCTATTTAGGGCGAGGGATGAATTTTCTGGATCTTGTGCAGGAAGGGAATATTGGACTGATGAAAGCGGCAGAACGCTTTGACTACACTCGTGGCTTTAAATTCAGTACGTATGCCACGTGGTGGATTCGTCAGGGTATTTCACGAGCGGTTGCCGACCAAAGCCGAACCATTCGTGTGCCTGTGCATACTAATGAGGCGTCCACCAAAATTGCCAAAACTGCGCAGCGACTCGCACAGCAATTTAATCGAGAACCTACCTTTGAAGAAATTGGACAACATCTGGATATGACAGGAGATAGGGTGAAAGAAACGATTGAAGCGTTTCAGGATCCGATATCGTTAGATGCTCCATCTGTTGATGGAGAGACGGAATTGGGAGAACTAATTCCTGACCTGGGGTGCCAATCTCCGGACGAAGAAGTGTCCCGTAAATCCAATGCTCAATGGTTGAATCAGATTTTTCAGGTTTTGACCGCTCGCGAGCAACAAGTCATTCGTTTGCGCTTTGGTATTGGCGTGGATGAAGCTTGGACCTTGGAGCAGGTGGGGCGGTCCATGTCCGTGACTCGTGAACGGATTCGTCAAATCGAGGTTGTGGCATTGAAAAAGCTCAAAGAGTCCCATGTCAAGGCCATGCTGGCTGAAATTCAGTGAACAGATCTGGTTGCGAAGTTCAACTGTACAGGATACAGTGGCATGCTGGCAGGTTGACGTAGAGGTTTAAAAAGTGAAGGACTGTGAAAGGCAGGAATCTTAAGGTTCCTGCTTTTCTTTTTGCGGGTGTAGCTTCCCCTTATAGGTTCTCTAGAGTCGTTGAAGTATGGCATTATTCGCGGGGGAATACTCAAGGCCATGAAAATTGAGGCCATCGGGCCTAATGGTAGATTCAGGGAGGCCGGTGTTGGGAATATCCCCTGCTCTAGGAACAAGGGAAGAAAACAGCCCCCTTTTTGTTCGGATATCTGTATGCCAATTGTGATCACTTCCCATCTTTTCATCCCTGATTCTGATGTACGAATTTCGGCTGCCCGAAGTGCAGGTCCTGGTGGTCAGCATGTGAATAAGGTGAATAGTCGGGTCATTTTAGAATTTGATGTCAGGCATACTTCGGTCCTCAGCTCCTCTCAAAAACGGAAACTTGCCGAAAAGGTGGGGCAACGGATGAATCAAGAGGGGATTCTGAGACTGCAAGCCCAACGGCATCGCACCCAGTCGGCAAATCGGGCGGATTTATTGGAGAAGTTTGTGAAAATTCTGCAGGACGCATTGCGGCCGGAACTACCACGAGTTCCGACCCGGGTGCCGCATCGAGTGCGTGAGAAACGTTTGGAAGAGAAAAAGCTTCGTACTCGAGTAAAGCAGGTGCGACAAAACCCCAAAAATTTTGACGAAACGTAACGATTAGGATATTTGACGTAGGGAAAATTCATGGCAACCCGTCCCTCCCATTCTGGTCCTTTAATGCCCACTCCACCACGTGCAAAACGGATTCCGCATCGGCTGGAACATCACGGTCACATTCGAACCGATGAGTATTATTGGCTCAGAGATCGTGATAACCCTGAAGTGTTGGCTTATTTGCAGGCTGAAAATGAGTATGCGGCGACGTTGAGAAGCCATACCAGGGAATTGGAACAGACCATTTTTGAAGAAATCAAGGGCCGCATCCACCCAACCGATTTGTCTGTGCCGTTTCGGATGGGAAATTTTTGGTATTACATCCGATATGAGGCGGGAAAGGAGTATGCCCTCTACTGCCGGAAGGAAAAGTCCTTGACCAGCTCCGAAACCATCATGATCGATGGTAATGAGTTGGCTCAGGGACATGATTATTTTTCGTTGGGGAATTGGACGGTGAGTTCCGGTCAAAATATTCTTGCCTATGCCATCGATACTCAAGGCCGGCGTATGTATACCATTGGCTTTAAAAATCTGGCTACCGGCGAAATATTTGATGAATGTATCCCGTTGGTGACTGGCAATATGGAGTGGAGCAATGACAACCGTACGCTCTTCTATTCCAGACAGGATCCTGAAACGTTACGATCATTCCAGATCTTCCGCCATCGATTGGGTTCGGATCCGCAGCTGGATACGTTGGTCTATGAAGAAACGGATGAGACCTTTTCAGTTTTTATCGAAAAAACCAAATCCAAACGCTATCTGATGATTGGATCCCATCAGTCCATCACGAGTGAGTACCGGTATGTGAATGCGGACCATCCGGAAAGCGATTTTCAAATATTTCAGGCACGGAAACGTGGCCATGAATACGATGTAGACCATCTCGGTGAGTCTTTCTTTATTCGAACCAATGATGAAGCCAAAAATTTTCGATTGATGCGGACTGAAACGCATAAGACGGACCTCACACAGTGGCAAGAAGTTATTCCCCACCGTACGGAAGTATTTTTGGAAGGTTTTGAACTATTTGAGGATTTCCTGGTCCTAGAAGAACGAAAACAGGGGCTCATCCGCCTTCGAATGATTCGGACTGCGGATGGCTTTGAACATGAACTGGATTTTGGAGAGCCGGCTTACCTGGCAACCTTGGGGGATAACTTAGAAGCCGATACTTCCTATCTACGGTATGGGTATACATCGATGACTACCCCCATGACCATCTATGATTATCACATGGAAACACGGGAAAAAATTCTTCTCAAACAGGAGCCGGTCCTAGGCAATTTTCACATCAGCCACTACCAGACGGAACGTCTTTTCGCTCCAGCATCAGATGGCATTTCCATTCCTATATCCCTGGTCTACCGAAAAGGTTTTGCCCCGAATGGCACGCATCCCCTCTTATTGTATGGCTATGGTTCCTATGGTGCGAGCATGGATGCAAGTTTTAGCTCCCCCCGTCTCAGCTTGCTGGATCGCGGGTTTGTCTATGCGTTAGCCCATATTCGAGGTGGGGAAGAACTGGGCCGACAATGGTATGAAAACGGTAAGCTATTATACAAAAAGAACACCTTCACGGATTTTATCGCCAGTGCCGAATTTCTCATTCAGCAGGGGTACGCCGCGCCTCAGAAATTATTCGCTCTCGGCGGAAGTGCTGGTGGTTTGTTGATGGGAGCGATTATGAATATGCGGCCTGATTTGTTTCATGGTGTGGTGGCCCAGGTTCCTTTTGTAGATGTGGTGACCACGATGTTAGATCCCAACATCCCACTGACGACCGGAGAATATGATGAATGGGGTGATCCCAACCAACAACAGTTTTATGAGTATATGCTATCCTATTCCCCCTACGATAATCTTCAGCCCCAATCGTATCCACACCTATTGGTGACTTCAGGGTTGCACGACTCACAAGTGCAATTTTGGGAGCCGACAAAATGGGTTGCGAAACTGCGTACGCTGAAGACCGATACACACCGCCTTTTGCTCAGAACGAATATGGATGCCGGTCATAGCGGAGCCTCAGGCCGGTTTAAACGTTATGAGGAAACCGCGATGATCTATGCATTTTTATTGGATCTCGCCGGTTCCGTGGACCTGTGAGGTCCCCCACCTCCTTGCAGGAATCTCATTAATCGACACATCTTTCTTCAGCCCCAGATCACATTTCCCCAAGTGAATCAAAGCGAAGGTCAGGGTCATTTCATTGTTGGTTACTCAACCCTGATAGGAGTTGCCCTCCTTCCATTTGAAATAACGGTTTATCCGCGAAGGCCTCAACGGCATTTGGCGGAAATAAAGAAAACCTCGATGCTAGGCTCTTGCCAGATGAAACAAGATTCTCTACATTCCTAGGCATGACCCCCAGACGATTCCGGGCCAAGGTACTTCGCGTTCGGCATTTAACTCAAGATGTTCGAGAATTAATCCTGGAGTTAGTGGATTCCCAGAGTTTAGAGTTTCTCCCAGGCCAATCAATTGCCGTGACCATCCCGGATGGAGCGTCGGGCCTCTCATACCTGAGATACTATTCGCTGGCTTCACTTCCCAGTTCCTCTCATCAGCTCGTACTACTCTTTAATGCCGGAGAAAAAGGAAAAGGTGCGACGTTTGCGTTAGAGCATTCGGTTGGGGAGGAACTTGAATGTTCCGGTCCTTTCGGTTCATTTCACCTTCATGAGGACCCTGAACGAGATCTGTTATTTGTTGGGACGGGAACTGGCATAGCACCGTTATGGTCTATGCTGTCCAGTCTTTTTGAGCAATCTTGTTCTCAGCCTATGACTCTGCTGTGGGGGCTTCGAAGTGAGTCGGATATCTATTATTTGGACGAATTGCAAAAGTGGGCCGATTGCTATAAAAATTTTTCCTTTATCCTGACACTGTCTCAACCTGGGCATCATTGGAGGGGAAAAAGGGGACGTGTGACGCACCTGCTTCAGGAGTTTCCGCAGGTGGATCATTTGGCGGTGTATATCTGTGGCAATCGAAAAATGGTTGCGGAGGTCACCGGACTCCTTCAGTTCAAGGGAAGGTGTCCGATCTATCGAGAACGTCATCATGAAGGGTCATAAGTGTTAGCCCTCAATTGTCATATTCATCCCTTGACCTTTCCTGTTTGCGTCTCGTATCTCCTAATTATTTCTGTTTTTCAATTACCAGGCGATGGCTTTGGTGTGGAATTCGTTAAACGACAGATGGAGTGCAAAGTGGGATGAGTGTGATGGAACAGAAAAGTGAGCGATCAAGGAAACACGATGGGCTTACGGACGATCTTGGTATTTATCTCCACGTTCCCTTTTGTGTGAAGCGATGTCATTTTTGTGCCTTTTATCTGGTCCTCCATAATCGGCAAAGGGTAGAAACTTTCCTTCAAGCTCTGGAAAGAGAAATCGCGCTGTATGCGAGTCAACCCGGAATGCGTGAGCGAACCGTCTCTACGGTATATGTCGGAGGAGGAACTCCCACGGTCTTAGGTTCAGGACAATTGGCAACAATCTTTTCCAGGATCAGATCAGGGTTTGCATTGTCGGAGCAGTGTGAAATTACCGTCGAAGCGACACCGGAATCTCTCACGGAACAGTATGCCGATTTCCTTCAAGAGGCGGGCGTAACTCGTTTAAGTATAGGAGTCCAGTCCTTTGATCCACGGGAACGGACCATGTTGGGACTTTCAGGAACCATGGCGGAAGCCATATCGGGTGTGAAGATCGCGAAACAGGCCGGATTCTCCAATATCAATCTTGACCTCATTTATGGAAATCCAGGCCAAACAATGCAATCATGGGAAATGACTCTGACTTATGCTCTGGAGATGGATCCCTCTCATCTGTCCTTGTATGCCCTTTCCCTTGAAAAAGGGACTCGATTTTATACGGAATTTCGACGTGGGCTATTCGAGATGATGGACTCTGACCATGAGGCGTGTTTCCTCCAGCAGGCTGAAACTCAACTTGAGCCCCTGCAGTTATCTCGATACGAACTTTCAAACTGGGCGAAGCCAGGGTTTTCCTGTCAACATAATCTGCGGTATTGGAAGGGATTGGAATATTTGGGATTAGGCCCGAGTGCCCAATCCTATGTCTCAGAAAGCCGTTATGGCAATGTGTCCAGTATCGAACATTATTCGAAGCGCCTGGTGGCCGGGCAGCTGCCCATTGCCAACAAAGAACTGTTGACCCAGGCTCAGCAAGATAAAGAACGTATTGTGTTCGGTTTGCGGCTCCTTGAGGGTGTGCCAATTGATTGGGTTCGTCAGGCGTCTCAAGACGAAGTATGGGCAACATCTTTAAGGGCATTGGTGAAAGAGGATTATCTTTTTCAGACGGACACAGGTGTGCAATTAACACAAAAGGGTCGACGATTCGCCGATACGGTTGGAATGCGATTATTGTAAAACGTGGTGGGATTTGAATCGAAATCGTGAACCGAGATGTTGAGGTATTTGAGAAAAAATGCCTGCGATTAAGGCGTTTTGCAAAGAGGAGCGTACAGGGCGGATTTGGCCAGGTTATAAACAGATTTATGCAGAGATCTTCCACAGCTTTTGTGGATAAATAATTTCTTTATTTTTTTAAATTGCAATGAATTGAATGTGTATTTGTATGGTAAGTCATTCGCAATGTATGGTGCTGATTTTATTGAAAGGTTATAGAAAACAGATAGTTATGCGGTTGTATGGTGTCATCAAGCGTCATGGATAACCTTAGCAAATTGTATGTCGAGGTTTGATTTATGGTGGTTTTCCACAGGATATGGGGATAAAGGTAATTTGTTTGAATGTTTACTCTAAAATGACCGGGGAGGAAAAATACCCGGTCATATTGCATGGAAGGAAAAACATGAGCAGTATGCTGTCATGTAGGGTCCCGAATGTTGGATGGGTGCCAGTGCCTAAACATGACGTTTTCAAATGGGTTATTCCTCTCCAATCCGGTGTGCCGTCGTTGACCCCACGAACCCAATTTCTCCTATCCCCTTCGTTACCGGATCAGAAAAATTGAATCGATCTGTTTCAACACATCGTTTATCCAAAAGCCGATTTCTGGCGGGCTTGCAATGTGCCAAGCGGTTATATTTAGAAATTCATTCGCCAGAATTAGCCACACCGCCTACGCCTGATCGCCGGGCCATTATGGATATGGGTACCGACGTTGGGGTTGTTGCTCGTCAATGTTTCCCTCATGGCGTTCTGGTTGAACACACGCACCGTCAAATTCCTGCAGCGCTCCTTCGCACCAGTGAACTTGTGAAGGATGCAGGCATTCCGTCTTTATTTGAAGGGGCGTTTGTCTGGCAAGGCATTTTGGTTCGGGTTGATATCTTAGAACGAATTGATGCCATGCGCTGGCGATTGATTGAAGTAAAGGCGACATCGAAGGTGAAAGCTACACATCTAGACGATCTAGCCATTCAATCTGCAGTTCTGGAGGGGGCCGGGATTGAAGTCAGTGGGTGTTTTTTGATGCATCTGAATACCCAGTATTCATTTCTTGGTGGAGATCTGAACTTAGAGGAAATGTTTGTTTTGGAAAATAAGACCGAGGAGGTGGAGGCGCGGCGGCCATTCATTCAAGCGCAGCTTGAAGATATGTGGAAGACATTGGAGCAGGCAACGCCACCTCACATTGTCCCTGATAGCCATTGCCATCAGCCGTATGAATGCCCTTTTTGGAACCATTGTACCAAAGAGAAGTCTCCGCGCTGGGTGTTTTATCTCCCTGGCAGCTCGAAATTGCAATCCCTCCTCCTGGAGGAGGGGATTGAAACCATTGATGAGATTCCCGACCATATTCAGTTGTCTGCAACTCAGCGACGAGTGAAGGATAATGTGGAATGGATTTCACCTCTGCTTCGGCCTCGGCTGCAATCGGTCAGGTTCCCAGTTCATCATTTGGATTTTGAGACTTTTATGCCGGCCATACCGGCGTTTCCTTATACCCGTCCGTATCGTCCGATTCCCTTCCAGTGGTCTAACCATATTGAATATGCCGATGGCACGATTGTCCATCATCATTATTTGTGCACAGATGGCCGGGACCCTCGCGAAGAAGTGGCCTTGAGTTTGCTGGAAAGCTTGGGAGAGGTCGGGACCATTTGTGTGTATTCGGAGTATGAACGATTTCTGCTTTTTGCGCTGGGAGACGTGCTGCCTCAATTGAAGCCTGTCCTATCGAAGGTGGTTCGCCGGTTGTGGGATCTCCTTTCGGTTATTCAGGAACATTATTATCATCCGGATTTTCACGGATCCTACTCCATTAAAACCGTCTTGCCAGCTTTGGTGCCTGCCTTGGCTTATGATGATTTAACAATTCAAAATGGGGCGGTGGCTGCTGTCATGTACCAGAAAATGGTCTTCCATGAAACGGACTTAATGGAGCGTGCTCACATCGCCCAGGCTTTACATGACTATTGTGGTCGGGACACATGGGCAATGGTTGAGCTGAGACGGGTCCTTCTGGGGCGTGCAGGAGGTCGCCTAACCTAGGACGTGCGCCAAATTCCGTTGACCCATTCGTCTGTCGCTGCTAGAATTTCACGGATTCTGTCTTACCCAGATTTCGCCAGTCCAAACGATGCCTGTGTCCTCAATACTCTGAATCCTCGCCAACGCCATTTATTTATGGAAAATACCTAGTGAATATACTGGTGTTACATGGGCCTAATCTGAACTTACTTGGAACTCGTGAGCCCACCCTCTATGGAACAACTACCTTGGAGGAAGTGGATACGTCGCTGAAAAAATTGGGAATGGACTTAGGGGTCTCGGTCGAAAGTCGCCAGTCCAATCTGGAAGGGGAATTGGTCACTTGGATTCATGAGGCCAATACACACTTTGACGGGTTGGTATTTAATCCTGCTGCCTATACCCATACCAGTATTGCCCTGAGAGATGCTGTTGTAGGCGTGGGCATTCCTATGGTCGAAGTTCATTTATCGAATATCCATCGCCGGGAAAGTTTTCGTCGGCGGTCCTACCTTGCCTCGGTTTCGCTTGGGCAAATCACGGGATTTGGACTACAAAGTTATCTGCTTGGACTGAGAGCGTTGGTTGATGCGCTTCAGCGGACTATCCCAGCACCCCGTTAACATTTCTGTTCACGCTTATTGTATGAGGAGTTTGATGCCGTGATTACAACTGCAGAATTTCGAAATGGGTCGCGCTTAGAGCTTGATGGGCAACCCTATTATATAGTGGAATTTCAACATGTAAAACCCGGTAAAGGCGGAGCCTTTGTGCGAACAAAATTAAAAGGCTATAAAACGGGAAATGTCATTGATCGCACTTTTCGTTCTGGTGAAAAATTCGACGAACCCAATCTTGAGGAATGCGACATGCAGTTTCTCTATAATGCTGGGGAAGAATATGCGTTTATGGATGTTAATAGTTTTGAGCAGTTTACCTATCTTAAAACCCAATTGGGCGAAAACGTCGATTTGCTCAAGGAAAATACCGTCGTCAAAATTTTATTGTATCATGACGAGCCGATCGCGGTAGAGTTGCCCGTGTTTATGGAGTTGAAAGTCGTGGAAACCGATCCCGGTATCCGAGGAGATACGGCATCTGGTGGGACCAAATTGGCGGTTGTCGAGACCGGGGCTTCAGTAAAAGTGCCTCTCTATCTGGAATCCGGTGAAGTTATTAAAATTGATACACGGACGCGCACCTATGTAGAACGGGTTCGGTAATCCGGGATCCCTGACCTGCAGAATTATACGAAATAGGAGATTATGGCTGATTCATCCAGAAGAGAAATCGAAGACCTTGTCGAAGTCTTAAACCGGTACCATCTGACCGAGTTGGAATTCGAAAAAAAAGGTGTGCGAATACGCATTAAACGTGATCCTGCGCCGGCTTCTTCGCCTCAGGTGGACGTCTCAAAGACCGTAGAAGCAGGTTCTCCCCTGGAAAGGCCAGTTCCCCTCCACTCCTCCGAACCCGCACATTTCTTGACTGTGACTTCCCCCATTGTGGGAACCTTTTATCGTTCCCCCTCTCCTGATACTGATCCCTATGTCGAAGAAGGTGATATCGTCAAAAAAGGGCAGGTGCTTTGCATTGTCGAAGCCATGAAACTGATGAATGAAATTGAGGCAGAATCCGATGGGAAAGTCGTGAAAATTCTGGTGGAAAGTACAACTCCTGTTGAGTTCGGCCAACCACTTTATTTAATTGATCCGTTGTCGGGATCCTAAGCACTGGTTTCCTTTGCAAGAGAAGAGGACAGTCAGTTGCTCAAGATGATTCGGATGGCTTCCTGGAGTCTGTTGATCTTAAGGATACGACGTGTTTAAAAAAATTCTGATTGCCAATCGTGGAGAAATTGCCCTAAGGGTGAATCGTGCGTGTCGAGAACTGGGCATTCGTACTGTTGCGATTCATTCCGACGTTGATGCTCAATCACTCCATGTCCGTTATGCCGACGAACATGTGTGCGTCGGACCTGCCGAAGGCGGACTGAGTTATCGGAATATTCCAAATGTATTGAGTGCTGCTGAAATTACCGGAGTGGATGCGATTCATCCAGGGTACGGGTTTTTAGCTGAAAATGCGCATTTTGCGGAAGTCTGCGAATCGATTGGAATTGCCTTTATTGGGCCCACCTCTGAGCATATTGCCTTACTCAGCGATAAATCAAAAGCCCGGGCCCACATGAAAAAGCGTGGGATCCCTGTGTTGCCCGGAAGCGAGGGTGAAATTGAGGATCCCAAAGCCTGTGTCGCTATTGCCAAAAAACTAGGATTTCCGGTTATTGTGAAAGCCTCTGCCGGTGGGGGAGGGCGAGGCATGCGGGTGGTCTGGCATGAAGAAGAGTTGACCCAGGCGATTGAGTCCGCTCAATTGGAAGCGCAAACAGCGTTTGGTCATGGCGGTGTGTATCTTGAGCGGTTTTTTGAAGACCCACGGCACATTGAATTTCAGATTATGGCGGATAACCATGGGCATGTGGTGCATTATCATGAACGAGATTGTTCCATCCAGCGTCGATATCAAAAAGTGTTGGAGGAATCCCCGTCTCCAGCGTTGGATGATACGTTACGACGAAAGATGGGGCAGGTGGCTGTCGAGGCCATTAAATCTGTGAAATATCGAAACGCCGGAACCGTTGAATTCCTCATGGATCAAAGTGGAAAGTTTTATTTCATGGAAGTCAATACGCGAATTCAAGTTGAGCATCCGGTCACCGAAATGGTAACCGGAGTCGACCTGATTAAGGAGCAAATTCGTATTGCCGCTGGTGAGGAACTGTCCTATCGACAAAAAGATATTCACTTGACCGGACATGCCATCGAATGCCGAATCAATGCCGAATGTCCGGACCGATTTACCCCTAGTCCCGGTACCATCACAAAATTTTGTCCCCCTGGTGGACCAGGGATACGCGTCGATACGGCCATGGATACAACCGGTATTGTCCATCCGTATTATGACTCGATGATTGCGAAGCTTATTGCTTTTGGGCGAGATCGAGATGAAGCCATAGAACGAACCAGACGCGGGTTGGATGAATTTGTCATTGATGGAATTAAAACCAGCATTCCCCTCCATCGACGGATTCTTGATCATCCTGATTTTCAGAAGGGTCCCGTGTCTACTCGATTTTTGGACCGGCTTGTTGCTTTGCACTCCCCATGACCGCAGTTAATTCTCCGCGGATGTTCCCTACGGGTATTTTTTTCCGATTTTACCTCATTGTGGATAACAGCTGGGCCTCTCGATGTTCATTACTGCAGGTCCTCCATCAGGCCAGCGAAGCGGGGGTCAAGCTGGTGCAATATCGCAATAAAAGCGGATCGATGAAACAGGCTTATGAAGCGGCCCTTGCCCTTCGAAGGGTAGCAGCAGAGAAGGACATGACTTTCATTGTGAATGATCGATGTGATTTGGCAGTAGCTGTCGAGGCTGATGGTGTACATCTTGGTCAGGGGGACCTTCCCCTTCCTCTTGCGCGGACTGTCGTCGGACAAAATATGTTGATTGGGGTTTCGACGCACAATTCTGAACAGGTGCGATTGGCCACGGCCGAAGGTGCGGATTATTTAGGATTTGGCCCTATTTTTTCGACAAGGACCAAAGCGAATCATGAGCCGGTAGTTGGTATTCAAGGATTAGCTGGTGTTCGAAGCCTGACCACTCTTCCCATCATTGCGATTGGCGGGATTGTTCCCGGTTCCGTTCCGGCACTCCGACGCGCAGGTGCCAATGGCGTGGCGGTGGCGTCGGCCATACTCGATGCGGTTGATCGGCCAAGGATGTTGGCGCAGTTTATGGCTCAGTTTCAATAATGTGTTTGGCCAATCGTCGAATTTCAGGATGGTCGGCTAGGTTTTCGACTCCCGTTCGCCAATCTCTCTGCACGGTTTTTTGAAACTCCAAGGGGCCAAAGACAGGCACTGTCGACCATTCCTGAATCAGGCGAATCGTGGAGGTGCGCTGCTGAATGAAACTCTCAGTTTGAGTCGTGGGCATGGGATCATTCAGGACGATTCCACATGTCTTAATTCCGGCACCGCGCAAGGCTTCTAACGTCAGGAGCAGATGGTTCACACTGCCCAGGCTTGTCCGGCCGACGACGAGAGCAGGAAGATTCAGGGTCATGATCAGATCCCGTATGGTATGTGTTGGTGAGAGTGGAGTAAATAAACCTCCTGCCCCTTCCACGAGACACACGGAGTGCTGTTGCCTGATGAGATGGAAGGTGCCGGCAATTCGGGCCAGATCAATGTTTATTCCAGTTGCGCGCGCGCAAGCTAACGGTGCAATAGGCTCAGGAAAGGCATAGAGGCAGATGGACGCGAAATCAGGAGGAGGAGAAAGGAGACTTTGAAGACGGCCTGTGTCGGAAGTTTCTTTCTGTTGAAGATCGAAACCGGTCTCGATCGGTTTCATGACACCTACTTGATACCCCTTTTTTTTTAACCCTAGAACCAGCGCCGCTGTGATAGTTGTTTTTCCGACCCCGGTGTCGGTCGCGGTTATGAATATGGCGAGATGGTCTGAGTGAGTACTCATAGTCACGGAGAGGCTAAAGAATGAATAGGGTCACCAAATCCGGCTGTCCAGATTCCATATTTGTCCAGATGTATCTGACGACACGGCCATGTGAAAGATAGAGGTGGCCATATGCTGTAGAGAAGGAGTCCTGTGGAGCGTATGGTTGCGGGGATCCATGGTGGCATGCCATCCCGGTTTTGATAGTGGTGAAAGATGCCAGCCTGGGAATACCATGTTCACTCGAATATTGAAGGCTCCCCACTCCTTTGCCACTGAGTACATCAATCCAACCAGTCCTGCCTTCGACGCCGCATAGGCGGCTTGTCCTGCTACTCCTTGTTCAGCAGAAAGAGAGCCTACCAAAATGACGGCCCCATTATGTTGTTGTTCAAAGATGGGGGACATGGCTTTGAGTACGGTAAAGGCACCGGTCAGGTTCGTGTGAAGGATTCGTGTCCATTCCTCAGGGGAGGTTGTGAGTAGGAGCTTCGAAGAGCCCATCCCAACGGCCCAGACCATGACATGCAGAGAATGATGGGATTGTATGAACTCCTGTAGAATAGCCTGAATTTGTATGCTGTTGGTGACGTCGGCTTGATACAGATGACTCTCTCCTCCAGCCTTCGCGATCATGGAGGCGGTTTCTTTTGCGACAGTGTGATGTTGATGGTAATGAAGGCCGACTCTCCATCCCTGGCGTCCGAACGCTGTCGCAACGGCTCTACCGATGACTCCGGATCCTCCAAACACCATGACGTTTGAACGGGAATTCACTATGCCGACGGGCGTTTGGCCAACGGATTCGTTCATATTTGTGTGGAGCAGGTGTCACTCCCCTCCATCAAACAAAAGAAAAGCAGCAAGATGAGTGGGCGGGTATTTGACTGAGTTGAAGTTGTCATGTATTGATTACCACCACGGTCTCCGTGGTTTCTAGTCTGCATAGGGAAAAAAAATTGTCAATCCTTGAATAGTCTGTCAAGCAAAATGGTGCCATTTTCGTGGTGAATGGGGCCTGAATTGATTGATCTTGATTGGCGTCTTGCCGGTTTTAACGATCCTATGGTAGGTTCACATCACTTTCTGCCTATGAAAAATTCCTTTCCATCGTGTAAAGTTTTGTCCGCAGCCGGAGTCTTGGTTTTCTTTTCTCTTTTCCTGGTGTCCATGCCCGGGACGGTCCATTCAGCTGATTCTACGAAAATTGTGGTGGATAATAGTCATGAGTATTTTCCTGATCAGGTGGGAAATGAATGGGTGTATCAAGGCACGATGATTGAAGGGGGCATGGTCCAGATTAAGAATGAGAATACCCGGTTTACAAACGTTTCAAAGGTTATAGGGACAGAAATCCTAGAAGGAGTCAAAGTCACAGTTTTCAATGATACCAATCCCGGGAATCAAGGGCCGTCGGATAGTTATTATTTTCGTGATGTGGCAGGTATCCGGTATTATGGGTCGAAACCCGGCACCACGTTGGAGCGTCAACTGGTGCCCTATCAAATCGTCCGATTTCCTTTAGAGATCCCAAGCTCTTTCGAGCAATTTCACCGGACTGGGTTGGATTTCGGCATGGATGTGGATCGTGACGGGGAAAAAGAAACTGTAGATATTGAGGCCACCGTGTCCGTTCAGGGGCAAGAGACCGTGGTCGTACCGGCGGGCATTTATCAGGAAGCCATTCGTCTTGAAGCCAAAATGATCATGAAGGTGAATTTGTCCGAGAGCGGGGAGTCAATTCAGGGAACAGATACGATGACGGCCTGGTTTGCTCGAGGAGTGGGATTGCTCAAATACATTGAACGCCAAACCATTCCTTCTATTCGGAGTCAGAATGAACGGATGGTCGAAGTGATTGAGGAATTAGAAAAGGTGACTGTGGCATCTGATGTCGCCTTATTGAGTCGGAGCGAAGCCACGGCGAAGCGTGTTTTCCGTGATCACCTTTTCCACCATGAATTGCTCAAGATACCCACTCCCTCCGGCCTTCCGGCCGATTCCTGATAATCGATGACCTCCAAAGGGTTGCCTGCTCACTAATGATCCGGTAATCGGTCGGTTGATATACAAATTTCCCACATCAAATGTGTCACGAGCCCGTTGGATATTGGCAGGACTACGTGAGTATATCCCTCCAGTCAGGGCATAGGGGGAATCATTGGCTAATTTCAGTGCATCCGAAATTGTGGAGACCTTCAAAACAACCATGACCGGACCAAATATTTCTTCCTGAGCGACCGGGTGGGAGGGTGGCAGATTTGTCAGTATCACCGGCCCTTGAAAATACCCAGGTTCTTCAATCTGACGATCAAGAATGCAGGTGCCATCTGTTTTCCCAAGTTGCACAAAGTATCGAACTCGTTCCAGTGCCCGTCGATCAATAAGTGGTCCCATACGGTTGCCAGGGTGTTCGGGGGCACCAATCGGAATGTTTAAAGCCGCTTGTTTGAGCCGTTCAAGAAATAGGGTATACACGTCGTTTAGGACGAGAATTCTGGAGCAGGCGGAGCATTTTTGTCCTTGGTAGCCTGTTGCACTGGCTAATACCCCGACTACGGCTTCATCCAAATCGGCCGTTTCATCAACAATAATGGCATTTTTCCCACCCATTTCTGCAATGACATGTTTGATATGTCGTTGTCCAGCCGAAACGTGGCTGGCCTCTTGAATAATATTCAATCCGACGGTTTGTGATCCCGTAAAGGCGATCAGGTGTACCTTGGGGTGTTTGACAAGAGCTTGCCCCAATTCTGGTCCACCAGGAAGAAACTGCAAGGCGCCATCAGGTAAACCTGCTTCCTTTAGCAGTGCGTAGAGGTGAAACCCCATCATCGGTGAGCGCTCGGATGGTTTAAAAAGAACCACATTTCCAGCGACTAAGGCCGCCGAAACAAGACCGGTAGGGATGGCTAGAGAAAAATTCCACGGCGAAATTACTACGGCCAACCCTCGTGGTTGGAAGGTCCGTTGATTGTGTTCCCCCGGCTCTGTTCCCAGCCGCTCCGGAGTCCCTAGACGAATCATTTCCCGTCCATAAAACTCCAGGAAATCGATGGCTTCAGCGACGTCCGCATCGGCTTCCCGCCAGGGCTTCCCGGTTTCCAATATTTCCCAAGCGGCTAATTCAGATTTGCGTTGTCGCATCAGCCCGGCTGCATGAAATAAAATTCGTGCACGGGCGGGCGCAGGGACTTTTCCCCAATTGCTCATATGGGTGTAAGCGTGCTGGATAATGGGATCAATCTGTTTGGGAGACAGAGTTGGAAGTTTGGCAATGATTTGGTCAGGAAAGCTGGGATTTCTCGAGATCAGGGTTGGTCCAAGCCAGGGCATGGTGATCGGAAGTGGATAAGAGTGGGTTTGTCCCAGCAGAGGGGCGATGTGTGCGAGGCCAAGAGAGAAATTTTGTTGAATGGTCTGTTGAGAAAAATCCGAATGCGGTTCGTTGACGAACCTGTCAGGATTGTTTTCATCGACTAACGTGGCTTCCGACTGACTTTCCAGGAACATCGTGTCCCCTTCATTCCTGTTCCCATTCGAAGGTGACAATAGTAGATGATCAAGTGATTCGGCGGTTTCATATTGGCGTCGAATGAAACTTTCATTCGAGGTATTTTCCAATAATCGACGCACCAGATAGGCCATACCCGGAAGGAGTTCCCCAATTGGGGCATAGACCCTGAGCCGAAAGCCTTGTTCCACCATGGCATCACGTAGAGGCTCGGCCATGCCATACAACATCTGATATTCAAATGTCCCTGGGGGGAGGTTGAGCGAGTCACCTATTGCTTGGACCACGGCTAAGGTTCGAATATTGTGTGAGCCAAAAGCCGGGCGAATGAAGGCTCGATGTTCCAGAATCCGGCGAGCGAGGTGTTCGTAGTTAGCATCGGTGTCCGATTTTTTTAGATAGACCGGGATGGGCCAACCTTGTTGTTGATAGCGAATAACTTCAGAGTCCCAGTAAGCGCCCTTAACGAGGCGAATGCCGAAGGGAGTGTTTCGTTGTTTTCCCCATTCTAAAAGGGCATCCAGTGTGTGGTTAGTGTGTTTGAGGTAGGCTTGTATGGCAATGCTTGCATGCGGAAAGTGTTGGTAGTCAGGTTCAGAAAATACACGCATAAATACCATAAGAATGAGTGGCTCCAATTCGGCCTGTTCCATATCAAAGGTGAGAGAGGCAGGCAGGGCCTGCGCACAGTCAAGGATCGATCGTAGACGAGGGGCAACTCCTGAGTAACTGCCCTGAGGATCAATCGGGTCTAATTGCGAATATAAGGCGGAAAGTTTGATGGACAGATTGACCCTGGGAAGAGTCCCGAGATGATCGGTTTCTAATAGAGGTTGATAATTCCATTGTGGGATGACTGCATGTAATTGTGCCAACGTCTGAAGACATCGCGTGTGATAGCGGTCGGCTTCCTCTTCACTGACTGTGGATTCTCCCAGCAAATCAAGTGAACAGGCACTTCCGGTATGCCAAAGTTGTGTGAGTGTGGGGACAGCGTGGCTGACGGTTTCCCCTGCCATAAACGTATAGGCCATTTTCAGAAACTGGCGTCGCAATATCTGTATGCCCACTTTAGCCGTACGGGAATTATTTGAAAAACGTTTAAGGAGCCAGTGCAGGGGACCAGGGAGAGATGGTAGGTCTTGAAAGTATTCCTTAAGGATACGCACGAATTGTGCGTCTGTCTGAAGGGAGGGTAGGACGTCAATAAAGCGAAACAGTTGTACCTTGAACTGTTCGTCACGGGTTCCCCAATCTAAGAGAAGTGACGTCCACCAGCGGTGATCCCAGAAGCCTGGCGTATGGTGATGTGCATATTTCGCTAATCTCTGTCCAATACGCCGGATATCAGATTCTAGTGAATCATGGGCGATCATCTTACTTACCTCCTAAAGATATTTTACACCTTTTCGGAGAATGCGGAAGAGCGATAAAGGAGAACCAAACGGGGGAAAAAGATTAGGGCTGGCAAGTCGTCAAACGCTTCCCTGAAATACTGCCATAAGGGCCGAGGGAATTTTTGAAAGTGCCTTCAAGACGGGAGTCATTGTTGCTGATGAGCAAACTATCTTCCTGAACTCCTTGAGGAAAAGTCCATTTGAGATAGACCGTATCCCCGTGAATCTCAATAACGCTTGGGGCAATTTGAGACGGTGAGGATTGGTCGGGGGGTAAAAAGGTGACGGTCATTTTACGATCCCCATGGTTTTGGTGATTATGCACCACCCATCGCCAGGTTCCGCATAGTCGAGTGCTGTCAGAATTGGTTTGTTCCTGTTGTTGCCATTGTTGAATTTTTTTCCAGGCTTCCCATGTATTCCCGTATGCCGTGGCCTCCAACTCGCCAGTTTTCGTGAGAAGGATCATTCTGAACATCGGTAAGAGACGGGTTTCAATATACAGCTGAGTAAAGGCATCATGAATGGGGGGTAAGGACTGGTGCAGATCGTTCAGGTGATGGGATATTTGCCAATACTCAAGTAATCTATCCTCGATTCCCTTTTGGCCGTGTTGTGTAAAGAGGCTTGTCCAGGATTGAGGGCTTTCATCCCAATCCTGATACGTTTGGTCGTAATAGGAGGCAAATTTGGCAAATTCTCCAACCGGGGGAACTGGATGTGAAGTTGCCTTTTGAGACCAAGTCGAAATTTGTCTGTAGCCATCAATTATGAGTTTCAATTCTTGAAGGGAGGGGTGGGTCATGATCCATTGCAGTTGTGCCTCGCCGGGGATGATGTCGGAAAGTGGTGGAATGCCTGTTGTTGGCTTTACAAGGATCTCCCGAAGTATTTGCGCATGGTTTGCGGCAGCCAGAGATTTCAAGTAGCTGCTGATGGATTCCCTCATCTCTGTTGGCAGGTTCAATTGCGTAGGTGCCGATTGCGAATTCATGTGAATACGAGAACCCCTGGTCTCTCTTGTGGTTGTGGATGTGAAGAAAGCTAAGGCTTCGTCGTCAGAGGCAAGCTGAAGAATTTGTGTATGGTGTTCTTCAAGGAAGGACCATGGGAGTCCGGTTGCTTTCTTATTGGCAAAGGCAAGGGAAAAAGAACAGAAAACAAAAACGTGGCTGGCAATAATCCACAGTATCACCCATGCATTTTGATTGCCACGCCTAGCCATGGGATCTCTCAAGGCGAGTCATAGTGTTGTGGAGGGATGAATTGGTGAATCGGGTCGTTCATGGATTTTGAAAATCAATGTGGTGATTCTAGGTTTTGTTGAGGATCGCATTGATGAAATCTATTGAGGTCTGCAGGACTTCTTCCATATCTGATGCCCGGAAGCCAGGAGTGCTACTTTGCCAGAATTCATCAGAGGCTTCAGGATAAGATCTAACTTCTATCTTTTTCCCGGCTTCTTTAGCCATTTGGCAAAACTGGTCATGTTCTTCTGCCGAATTGAGAACGCTTTGTCCGGGAGTTTGGAGCAAAAGGGGGCAATACAAGCGTTGGGCCAATTGAAGATCGGTTGGCAGAGTGCCACAGATTGCCACTGCGGCCTGAAGGCGACGTCGATGCGCGGCAGTTTGAATTGCCAGGGTTCCCCCCATGCCAAATCCGATCACTGCATGTGCGTTGCGGGTGGTTCTTTCTAATAAGGAATCTTCGGTTAGGTTGGCGTTGAGGAATTCAAAGCTGGCGTTAATATCCTGCAAGGCTTGTTGTTCATTGACTCGCTCCATTAAGGCATTGGCCACTTCAGCATTAGCTGTCACCATTCCACCCTGTCTCACATACAAATTGGGAACTAAGACGACGTACCCCTGACAGGAGAGACCTTTCGCTAATTCCTGAATGTGTGACGTGAGGCCATAGCGATCATGCAGGAGGACCATAGCCGGCAATATTTTCTTGGCCTCTTGCGGGGCAAATTGCATACCCTCAACCTGTGGGCCTTTAGGTTTTCGTGTATCGGCATAGGGGTCTACCATGTGATCTTTGTGAGTTTCAAAAATTCCTGTACTGTTGAATCGCACAAGGGTATATCCAATTTGATCAATGTCATAGGGAGTGGTGTGTTGGGTCATCAGAATAGCCTTTGGATAAGAATGAATAGAGCAGCACAAAATGGAAATTTCTTTGGAAATTCAATGGGAAAAGTCAAAACACTATATCGGTGGCTTTCTTGGCCTGTCAATCAAGCAACAGTTGTTCAAGGTGGGAAGTATTAAGCCAATATTTTCAGTGGTATCGTCTTTAGTAGGGAACGATTCGATGTGAAAGGGTTTCTGGTGAGAAGGGGCCATCATGTCAAACTGTTTCCTTACAGGGGAAGCCAACTCAGCATAATGGGCATCCCCTTTTACGATGTGAAAAAGACCACCAAATTCATTCACGAAATAACCAAGGCTAGTGCACCTCAGTTCAATTTTGTAACCCGGCCTCTGTTGGTACTTCTCTCAGCCACCAGGTTGAGTGAACCTCACGTGCATTTTTTTATAATAAATTTACTGGCTAAATCCTAGAAATGTTCATTAGGGAATATTGCCAATTTTATGGGAGTTAGTGTAGAATGCCGCCTGCAGGGGAATGTCAAAAGGCTCTGATTTCGGGATAAGGAAAGGAGTTGGTATGGAACGGCGAGTCACTTCCCATACGGAAGAAGAGGAAATGAATCAACGCCGTCGCCTTCTCACGCTTGCACGGAAAGGGGATCAAAAGGCAGTTGAATCGTTATTTGAATTGTATCAGGTTCGTGTTTTTTCAGGGGACGCCCTGAAAAAAAAGAAACTCCCTTCCTTCCCATTGCCCACGCCATCAGGATCTTCGGGAAAAGGTTCGGGGAAGGGTGTGAAGAAACTGGGCAAAATTTCTAGATCCTCTCCTGCAGACATAATGCCCGTGCCCGTATCCGTCAATCCAGCGCAAGGATCAAAAAAGAAGTCAGAATTGTCCACAAAGAAAATGGGAAAGGTCAAGGGGGCAAAATCATCTGAGAGGAAGTCCCTACAAACTGCTCACAAAGTTGGAAAAAGTAAACAATCGGCTTCTGTCGCCAAAACCAAAAAAACATCTACCCTGTCTGCGAGACCGGCCCGGGTGAAGAAAAAATAAATTCGGGAGACAGGACGACTTCGTTGTGTGGTGCCAGAATTCAGTATCGGACTTCAACTCGCAAGCCACCTGCTGCCAGCTGCTTTCCAATTACATCAGCATTTTTTATGTCACCTTGAAAGACGATTGCACTTCCGTGGTGATCAATCTGCCAGGCTAATTCAAAGGCTTTTTTCGGGGTCATCCCGGGAATCACCTGACAAAAAAGACTGACGACTTGTTGGTAGGTATGACAATCACAATTGTAGACAACGACTTCGGCTTCGAAATCTTTTCCGGTTCCTATGTCGGTAATCTCTAGGGTTTCGGGATCTTTTACGATCCCACACACCATATGGTAAGACATTCCGCATTGTAGCAATGGAGTAGAGGTCCCTCAAGTGAATGTTAAGCGACCCGGCATTTTACTGAAAGTCTGATTCAGAAAAGTCAAATAATCGGTGGTCAACGATAATCGACGTATGATTTCCCTTCCTTATCAAGCATGACAGGGTAGTGGCCGAAGAAAATTAATGGAGTTGTGTATCAATCTCTCGAAGTCAGCGAGAAATTAATGTACCAAATATGAACCCTCTAAGAAACCTAAAGGAGTGTCCGTGGGTAAAACGATATTGGTAACCGGTGCTGCGGGATTTATTGGAAGCCATGCGGTGGAAGCATTGGTTAGGCGTGGAGATCAAGTGATCGGTCTTGATAATCTCAATGATTACTATGCTCCTGTCCGTAAAGAGAAAAACCTTCGAGAGGTGACCGAACATGCCAAAACCGGAAAATGGCCTGGCACGTTTCAGTTTCTCAAAGGAGATATTCGTGATCGAGAGTTGGTTGCACATCTTTTTTCTGATCATCGTTTTGACGCTGTCGTCCATTTAGCCGCGATGGCGGGAGTTCGGGTGTCCATTGATGACCCTGCACTGTATTACGATGTCAATGTGATGGGAACGATGGCCTTATTGGATGCGTGCGTGGGGCGGATTGGTTCACAGGGCAAAAATTCACCCTCTCCAACGTTTGTGTTTGCATCAACATCTTCGGTGTATGGCAATACTAAGACAATTCCCTTTGTTCCGGAGGATTCGTGTGATAAGCCGCTTGCCCCATATGCGGCGAGTAAACGAGCAAGTGAATTGCTAGGGTATACCTATCACCACTTGTATGGGTTGGATTACACCGTCTTTCGATTTTTTACCGTGTATGGCCCGCGTGGCCGTCCCGATATGATGGCCTATAAAGTGTTAGATAACATATTCACCGGCTGTGAAGTCCCTCTCTATAACAATGGAAACATGCATCGAGATTGGACGTATGTTGAAGATATTGTCAGTGGCCTGGTCGCGGCGGTTGACCGTCCGATGGGGTATGAAGTTTTGAATCTTGGACGAGGCGAACCGGTTCTTCTTGTTGACTTTGTCAAAGGCATTGAACAATTAACAGGGCGCCAGGCGCAACTCGTTCCCGCACCTATGTTAGATGCCGATATCGCTTACACTTTTGCCGATATCTCTAAGACCCGCAGGCTATTGGGATATGACCCACAAACATCTGTTCCGGAGGGGGTCGGTAAATTTTGGACCTGGTATCAATCCGAGATTTTGCAAGCTCCAACCTCAAAGCTCTGACCCTGAATCTCTCATTCCAGCGTTAAATCCTATCATTACGTTCAGAACCTGCACCCATTCCCCGGTTCAACCGGATCGGGGAATGTATCCCATTGTCCCTCCCTGAGAAGGAGCGAAGGAAGAGATTTTGCCATTTATACAAGGATTCAGGCGGGACAATAAAGTGGTGCTGCCACGGTGAACAATAGGGCCGTATCCCGCATGTTATGGGGCATCCTTAATTTTTTTGCAAAGTAACCGATAAGGAGCACGTGTGTATTGCGGAAGAATGAACAAAATTTTAGTTGTCTGTTATTCAGAAACCATTTCGTATTGGAGATCAAGGAGTAATCTTCCCTCTTACCTCATGATACAAACAGTCACCATTGCACCAGGAGGATCTCATGTGGGTTTGTCCAAATCGTAGCAACTTAATAGTCGTTGTCATGCTGGGGGTCCTTATGGCTTCGGGATGTAGTAGCCATTCGGTCCGAACCGGAGCCAACTCAGAAGGGGATGGAATGGCTTCAAGTGAAGATGGAAATGCTGTCGATCCCAATAGAATTATAAGTCAGGCCAATAGATCGGATGAGGAAAGTGGAATAAATGGTGGATTGGTCAATGGAGTCAAGCCTTCTCAGTATGCAAATGGTTCCAAAACACAAGACAGAGTGAACGGAGCAGATTCTAATTCGAATCCAGAAACAATGCGGGGAACGGAATCAATGTTGGGCCAAGTTGGTTCAACCTATGGGCACCAATACCCTGGTGTGGATGGATCTGGCCCAAATCATGGATCTGTGTCTGGGTTTGAAAATGGGATGGCCTCCAGTCAAAATCCTGATCCGGAAGCTTGGGCAAATGCCTATTTAGGAAAGGGCAAAAATAGCTCGGATTATAATGGAGATCCGTCAAAGTCCCCGGTTTCCAATGACTCTGCTCAAGGAGGAGTGAATCCTGACGCCTGGGCTGAATCCTATAAGAAGGAACATGGCGGTCCATCACCGGAATATGTCGATCCTGACTCGAGCATTGCCGATGGCCATAGCCAGCGAGGAAGGGCCTCGGTGGGAATTGGGAGAACCGATACCAATGGCTCGATATTTGAGTCGAATTTTAGTGGTTCCATGGGGATCCAACACGGTCAGGTGCAGGATATTTACTTTGCCTTTGACAGTTGGAATATTTCTAGCCGCGCCGCCAAGTACCTTGAAGAAGGGGCGCAATGGTTACAAGCGAATCCTGGAAAGGTCTTGACGATTGAGGGGCACTGCGACCAAAGGGGAACACAGGATTATAATCTGGTACTCGGCAAAAAGCGGGCGGAGGCGGCTCGGGAGTATTTAGTGAATCTTGGTGTGCAACCGGACCGGATTAAGATTGTTTCCTACGGCAAAGAACGGCCATTTTGTCAAAACGACAGTGAAGATTGCTTCCAGGAGAATCGCCGGAATCATATGGTAGTTCGAGTCAATTAAGGATTCGGCTTTCATTGAAACATCAAAGTCCCTCGAACAAGAGGGTGCGAAACATTCGCATCCTCTTGTTTTTTTTATCCGTATATCCGGCATCGAACCAAAAGGAAAAAGAGGAAATGATTAGGGGATGCATGTGGTTTTTCTGGACCGATTGTTTCTGCCTGAAAATCTTGCACCGGTTTTTTAGGAGTGGTACAGTCTCGTCGCCAATCTGTGCGTTGCCGGAGTGGCGGAATAGGCAGACGCAAGGGACTTAAAATCCCTCGGGCTTACCAGCTCGTACCGGTTCGACCCCGGTCTCCGGCACCAATTGAATCAACAACTTACAGCGAGTTTTGTCCCTGAAGCCGGAATGGCTTGAGAAGAGTGTTTTGGGGCTAGTGTTAAATAGGTGAGCATCGGCCTGAAGGTCAGCCTCTCGGAAGCTATTGTCCCGGGTAAAGAAGGCCATCCTTTTTTGGCCAGGAAAACCGCATGATGATCAAATGATCAATACCCGCCCGTCTCGTATTGCTAGATGGCTGTAGGTCGGAGGTCATGAAACCGGAATTCTTGAATGTCAGCATCTCGGCATGCAGTCTTAAAAGCTTCCCGCATACATTAAATTGGATTCCCATTCCGTAAGAACGCCTGTGAGCTGGTGAGAGAATGGCCCTTGAACAGATTCGTAAAGAGGTCCAACAACTCTTTCGCCAAATGTAAGGGAATCGCTTTTGTTTCTTGATAGCCATTATCCGGACGATTTACCTCCAACAGGTTCTCGATTTTTTCCTTAGGAATGGCATTCAGAATGGTCGGGCCCCCACCGGAAGGAATTGTTTGGTAAACCCAACTGTATTTTTCTTATAAATCCGTTGGCGTTAAAGTTTGGGGTCTTTAAGATACGCATTAGTGTGGACCTTGGTCCGTTGACTCGCTTGCTGACAATCTTTCGCATCATCAAGTCCCTTTTAATCTTTGCCTCGTCCTTCTTGGCCAAAGTCTTGTTAGGTTCAGGTTTTCCACCGTTTGAGCTGAGCCCCTGGTGTCCCTCATGCTAGCTGTAACTCCTTGCCGTCATTTGCAATAAGAAACTTCACGTACCATCCGTCCTTTCATTCTGTCAGTCCCAAGAGACATTCCTCCTGAGTGTGTATGTGAAGTAATCGGTTGATCACTAATGACTCGGGGCACGGTGACCGCTATTGCCCCGGGCAACTTCCGGAGCCTGGAGAGGTGAGGATCATAAATCTTCTTCTCAATCCGTGCCAGAGTGACATAGTGCACCCCGCCCTGTTTTGCACATGCCGGAATCGGAAGCCCTCGGGCTTGCCGTATTCGCTTTAGTGCTGTCTCAAGATTTTTCATGAATTAGCCTATAATCTAACGGAGGCTAACTGAGTTTTCTAGGTTGCGGCATCACGATTGGCTGTTTGATCCGTGCAGTTTGGCGTAATTAAATATGCCCGCTCCTTCCATAAATTGTCTTTTATCCAAAAAAGACTCTCCACTCTCTCCTCTTTCTTACCGATATACCTCTTATGCAGGACTTCGATAGCTCCAACCATCCAACCACGAGAGTCTTGACTCTTTCCGGACATCTGGATGCCCTTCAAACCCTGAGGCTTGAAGAATTTATTGAGGAGGCCCAACAGGGAACCTGTCGCCACGTCATCCTCAATCTTTCCAACGTGGCCACCATGGACCTTGGAGGAGTAGGCAACCTGTTTACGTGGTACCACGCTTTGCATATCAATCAGGTGTGTCTCAGCATCGTGGCACCGTCCCCCATGGTCCGCAATACGATGGAATCTCTCCATTTGACGGAGCTCATTTCTATCTATTCGTCCATTCCTGAAGCGATCCGTCATCATCCTGCCCCCAATTCAGTTTCCTCCTAAATATCCCCTGGGCGTGGGCATGACGAGTGGAGTGTCCAGCCAGTGGTCATACAATGATTCAACAGGTCCGCTCCCCATATCTGCCTTACACATGAAAGGAAGAATTCTGCTGCGAGTGGATAAATTTGAAACATGAACGTCTTGAAGATGCCATTTCTCATCATCAAGAAACAAAGGCGTGTGATTTCCGCCTCGAAGAATACGGACCAAGGAAACACTCGCGATCCTTAGAATGGGGAAGGATGATTGTTTATCCAGTGCAGTGGGTGTGATGGGGATCAATCCGAGAAAGGATTGTGAGCCATGTAACTAGCCTATCGAATTACTACACCAACATGTACCGTCCAAAAAGTTGTATTTACTATGGACTTTCTTCCTGCACTTGATCTTCATCCACATCCCAGTAGGTGGCCGGGTATACCCCAGCTGGTCCAGGAAGATGGAGATGTAGACGAACTCTAAAGGACAGGAAGGACGGGTTGAATTTCGCACTAGTAAATTCCAATTCCAATGTCATCAATCTGATAGATACCCAAGCTACCGTGACTGGCTTGAATTTTTACTTCGGTAATATGATCGGTCCAATCCGATAAATCCCAATTGCCCGTGGGAAGTTCATTCCAGCAATACCAAATCCCTGGAGAAGTCGTCCCACCAGGTCCATTGGATTCCCAAGGGCTCTCAATTTCTTGCATTGGTTTGTAACACAACTGTATGGCCTGGTCGCTTTCAACTCTAATCCGGTTGAGTTGAAAAGGTTTTTTGTCATTGATTCCGCCATCCGTCACAAAGATGTGCGTTGGTCTATGACCCTCATGGGGGTGGAGAGTTCGGGGTTCTTCCCGTGGATCAATTTCTTGGCAGGTACCATCATCCTGGATAATGCCCCACTCACTAAAGCTTCCTGGGCAAGCCGTAATATGTGGATTTTCATAGCCTAAATGAAAATGGCTCATGCTTAGAGGCGTCCAGATAGGACGGACTTCGACATACATGAGCCCATTACAGGCTTGGTGCCACCAGGGGGTAAAGGCAAAAGTATCTTCGGCGTATGGATGAGTACTGAACCCCAAGAGATCCAAGGCATCGTAATCTGAGAAATCGACCAGACATTCTTCTGACAAGCTCCGATTCGTCGGTGTTCGCAAAGTGTCCAAAGGCGAGGCCGACGTGTCATTCCGCGTCCGTGAGATATTGGCGGTTGGAAATGTGGAGGGCTTGGTCAAGGTAGGCAAAGTGGGCCCTCGATACCCAAATCCTTTTATGACGTTTTTGCCTTTAGGTTGTGCTACTAAAACCATCCGATCGGCTTTTGGGGAAACGTTAAATGTGGTTTGACCCCAACCGGCCATGGGTAACATTAAAGCGATACCCCATGCTCCAGCTCGAAGCATGACCTTAGCAAAACCTTTCTTGAGTATTTTTCGCCTCATCCTCATCCTCTCTCTCCAATGTTCTCAGTGAGCACCGTAGACTTTTTCATTTCCCTGATGGATTTATAATTCATTAGTACCAAAAAGCAATTCATATGCCATTGGCGCTTAGCGTCCATTAACCTGGGAATTTATGAAGTTTTGCATGTGAGACGGGTAGGGAGAGTTCATCTCAGGAATGTCCGCCAGACGTTTAAGGAAGGTTTGACTGTATCCAAACCGATACGATGTTTATCTGATCGAGTCAAATTCTCGGATGGTTTAAGATGATCATCATAAAAAACCATATTTTAAAAAAGTAATTAGGGCGTTTCGTAATCAACGTGTGCGAGAAAAGGCGCATGGCTACTTGACGAAACACGGTTTTTAGTTGTGCGGCCAATTTTTTGCGTGGTCGCAAGTGTATTGTTTGCGGATCGTTCAAAATCCTGCATACGAGTCGGGGCTCTGTGAATTGCCAATTCTGTGGCAAGAGCAACAGTCTCAGTCGCTTCCGTCAGGAGGTCACGATCCTGCAGAGCTTCTATTTTTTCCAACCGGTTTACCGTCTAAGTCGGGATCTGGAGGTCGACATTAAAGTGGTCATCCGTGTGTACCAACATCTGCGAGAAGGCCTATACCATCTGGCTGAGTTGGAAGGAGTGAAACTCAAGGGAGTGATTGAGCTGGATGAGGCCTACGTTGGTGGTCGGCGGAAAGGCAAACTGGGCCGAGCCGCGTCGGGCAATTGTGTCGTTTTCTGGGTTTTCTGTGGCGGGGACCGCCGCGTCTACACTAAAGTCGTGGAATCGGGCCGTGCGGAAGAACTCATGCGGCATATCCAAGCCAAACCCGGAAAGGTTCGGTCTATTACACCGATGCTTTGGGGACTATCAGTCCTTGAAACGCTATGGCAAATATCATCCGATCAATCATCCTAAAATCTTTGTGAGCCTTCGACGGGTGAAGATCCCCATTAATGGGGTTGAGGGATTCCGGAGTTAGGCCAAACATATTTTGTCTCACTATCGGGGCGTCTCAAAATACCATTTTCCGATGTATCTGAATGAAATCAGATACCGATTTCATCACCGAACGGAGATTTTGGTGTCTTCGGCCTATCGTCCTCCTTGGTCCGCTTGCCGTCGATTTTCTTTATCTCAAAATCGGTTTGTATTTAGACCTTTTGTTGCTTACACACGCTCGTATTCGTGGTGAGAGTTTTTGATGGTTTGAGTTTGGCTCCGGTTGTCTCCCGTACTAAACTCCTAGGCCCTCTTATTAGCCACGACTGGAAATAGCCCGTGTCCCCCTTCCGGTTTTTGCAGTTCCATGAGGCGTTCCTTTTTTGTGTGTCGGTTTTTCAGCAAGATCACGGATCTTTACCTCTAGTCTTAACGAGTAATTGTTAGGCTCTTTCGGAAAAGGTTGAATGTTGTTCAACGCATGAACAATTCCCATTTTCGTGGTTTTACGAATGAAGAGGTAAATTCCATGCTTCAAGTCTGCGAAAAATTGAATCATCAAGCAACTGTTATCATCTTTGCGGGACGGTTTGATCGACAATCCACCATTGGTATCGGGGATCTGATCCTCGGGACCATAGACAGGAGATGTCAACACATTATCCTGGATTTCAGGGGTATCACCGGGATAGACTCGGTGGGCCTCGGGCTCTTGTACCTTTGGTACCATAAACTCCGACCCCAACACATTGGGCTAAGTATTGTAGGGCCTTCTCCTAGCGTCCGGGCGGCTCTGGAAGGGTGTCACCTTCTCGACTGCGTTCCGGTTTATGCTTCTGAGCACGAGGCAGTCCGACAGGAAATTTACGGTTAGAACATCTTTGCTTATTGGGAATAACCGTAAGCAGGCTTCGCATTTTGTTGTAGGGAATCAGTCGTCTTAGGGCCAACTCATGTAGGATATAATTGTAAGTCCAGAGAAACCATTTCTAATCTCTGAGAATCGAATGTTTTTATATTGCTGGAATTCGTTTTTCTTCAGACAACAAAGAACGATTGAAGACATAGATCCTACCTTGAAATTCTGCCGGGGTTAACGAAAGGCTTTTGCCAAGTCACGGTGGCAATCGGAGCACTTAGCCCCTTCATTCGAGACCGTTACCAATCGAATGTAATGTGCACACCACATGCAGTAAAGATACCCTGGCCCATTAAATCGGAACGGATAGGTGGGGGAGAGCTTCCCCCAATTGACCGCTTCTATTGGACACCAGGAAAGTCCATGAGACTGCATGGGGTACAAATCCTTTCTCAATAAATTGGTCTTCATGATCATCCCTCTAAATAGAGAAACTCGGTTTTGCTAACCCCGGAACCAGTGGAGGGTGAAGACTCCCAAAAACGCTATAACCGTTTCGATCAACCATAATGTTGTCCAGTCCATGAAGGTGTCCTCCTTGTTCCTCCGTTGCCTTCTTTTGGTTCTTGATTCATGAAAATAGCAACCTTAATGCCACGTATTTCCAGGCATCCGACCGAAGGACCACCAGGCTATTAACTATTTGTTTTATTAAAAGAAACAGGGAAGTTGAAAAAGGGAAGTTTTGATCTGACCATGTGAGCCGGCGTATCGGAAGGAATACAAACCGTATCATTTTCACACAGGGAATGTTGTTTAAGAATGAGTACGGAATTCAGGATGATTGAAGGGCAGGAGAATTGAGGAGCAGGATAGGGGTTGACTCCTGGTGGAAGTGACTCAGCGCCTATGAGCGATCGATCAGATCAAAAAACCGAGTTGACGGGGTGTTGACGTGACCCGCCCTTCTTGGGCTCAAGAAGAGTAAATAATAATCAAACTGGCAGGGGTTTTGAGAGATGCCCATCAAGGAAATTTTTGGAGGTTCAACATTAGATAAGAAATACCCTGCGGTTAGGTCGTGAGTCGAGTATAGCAGAGCGATAGGAGGCAATTAGTTTCCAATTACTTTCTGTGCTCATTTTGACTCGTATGGATCATTGAGTTGAAGCCGTTATAGTCCTGCTATCTCCTGGGCGATGTTCATCATTGGTCAATCCTTCGGATAGGGTCGTGAACTGGCTGCCCATCTTGGTCCAGGCACTGTAATCTGTTTGACTTCTTGGTGAGGACAATTCATACGAAGGACCTCGGTTTTAACCCAAGTGGAAAATTGCCACATTTCCAGATGTCACCAGCGGCGAAATTTTTGATCCTACCCGCTGGCCAATTGCGGACATTCGGGACGCGCATGCTAGCCCGTACCAGCATCGACTGTCATCCCAACCTGTTGCCGCGTCATATCCAGATCCACAGTGATCACTTTCCAGGGATCTCGCAAGCCCAACAGAGCTTGATACAGTTCGACGTCGCGTATAGTTTGGGATTTCCTTTCCAAACCCTCAACATGGCGAAAGAGCAATTGATTACCCACATAATTTCCCGGTTCTGGTACTTTCCCTCTCCGCCTGCGCTGTTTCTTTCGCGTTGTTTACCCAGTGTCGGATGGAATTGCGCGTGGATGGCTACACGTCGCGGTCCATCCATGTGTCCATAGAACTTTTTTACCCATTGGGTAAGGTCTGCTTGTTTGTTGATATACGTTCAGGAGACTTGAGTTAAGCTCGGTTCTATATAGACATGGTTTTTGAAGGAAATTTTGATAGGAGAACTGCGGAGGTCGGAGTATACCAAAAGTTGAATGTGGCACATCTGTTGCTGATGATTTGAAGGATAGCCAAGCAGGGGCGATTCATTATCAAAATGCGTTACGGACAACATAGGGAGGAACAGGTCATGTTGGTACGAGCACGGTGGGAAAACGGAACGAGAATCTTGATGCTTTCCGGTCGGTTCGATAAATTTGGACGGGTTCCAGTGGAAACGGCGTTGGCGGCGGGAGAAGGACGACACTGCCATCACGTCGTCATGAATTTTTCACGAGTATCATCTATGGATAGTGCAGGCATTGGAAGATTATTGTTGCTTTACCATTCCCTTCGAAGGAAAGGGATGGCCTTGACGGTGATCAATCCAAAGCCCTCTGTTAGGGCCCTTTTGGATTTGGCGGGTTTACCCACCATTATTCCGATTATGCAGGAAAAGCCTGAGATCCGATCGGTGGCCTGATCACCTGACAATTGAATTTCTTTAAGTTGCAGAAGTGGAAAACCGAAATGGAAATTATCGAGACGTGATACTTACGATGCCTACCCAGCCGACTCTTATTGACGATATGCATGTTATTACATTCGGGGCATACTTTGATGGGTCTGCGGAACCTGCTTTAGAGGCGGCTGTCTTACAAGTGCAGGAAGTACAAGGCAAGCACATCATCCTGAATTTGGAAGCTCTGACCACACTGAATAGTCGCGCCTTAGGCAAATTATTTCTCACCTATCATCATCTCAATCGGAATCACATTCGACTCAGTTTGGTCAACCCTAAGCCGGCAGTTCGTGAAATGTTAACCTTTGTCAATTTTCCGCAGATCGTGCCCATTTATGATTCAATTGATGCCGTGGTGGCCTTTGAGCAACGTCAGATGGAATCCCCAACCCTGCCACGGCGAGCGTGGTAAAAAGTGCGCATTGAGGTAGAGGGTATTTCAGATAAAAAATGCGGCATGTGGTCATTGGCCAAAATTAGGGAATGATGTTCCCGAATACTCGTTGGCGGCATGGAGCACTACCTTTCCATTCTAAGGGAAATGCGGCATGTCTGGACAGCGGGACCACCTGGTGTCGAACGATGTGTGTCCAATCTTCTCTTCCATGCAAATCCGGACATTCGATTGCATGGTGCCAATCAATTGGGAAGACGAGTTAATCGAATCTTTGCTCAACCGCTGAAACTTGGGCATTAAGAATGACACTCGATGACCCAAATCCGACAGTTCTAGAAAGGGGTTTGCAATCCCTGATGGCTATGACGGCATCAAATGCCTAAAGTGGATCTCCGGCCCCACATTTGCCAGAAACTTCTCCAACACCAGTCTCCCTTTGATCGGGTGGCATAATGCCGGTGTCCCTTCATTGACTTCCATTTTCCTCCCTTCCTAGAATCGTCACCCTGGCAATTTGTTCATTCCTCCCGGAAGGGAATACTGGCTTGTGAATGAAAGCGTGGTCCTCGATAAGGTTACCAAAACTCATGGTCTCGTGAAGGCGGTGGATCATGTGTCCTTGTCTATCCAAAGCGGAGAGTTTTTTTCTGTATTGGGGCCGAGTGGGTCGGGGAAAACCACGATCCTTCGATTAATTGCCGGATTAGATCGCCCCGATCAAGGTGACATTGTTATTCAGCAACGTGTTGTCACCTTAGATCCCCCTCATAAGCGACCCGTAAATATGGTGTTCCAGCACTATGCGCTCTTCCCGCATCTGTCCGTGTTTGAGAATGTGGCCTTCGGTTTACGCATGAAAGGTGAATCGCAGGCAATGACTCAAAAAGCCGTGAGTCAGATGTTGGCTTTGGTGCGTTTGCAAGGAAAAGAGAAACGACTTCCAGGGCACTTGTCGGGAGGAGAACAGCAACGTGTGGCGCTCGCACGAGCCTTAGTGAATCGTCCCATAGTCCTGTTGTTGGATGAGCCCTTGGCGGCTTTGGATCAGCAGTTACGTCAGGAGATGCAAGGAGAGCTGAAACGGTTGCAGCGGGAGGTGAAAGCCACATTTATTTGCGTGACTCATCAGCAGGATGAAGCGCTCATGCTGTCTGATCGAATTGCCGTCATGCAGGGTGGGAAGGTCTTGCAGGTTGGGACGCCTCGGGAGATCTATGATTGCCCTGTATCTTCAACGGTGGCCCAGTTTATCGGTCTGTCTAATGTCTTGTCCGGTACCATCGCCCACTGTGAAGATGGATTGTGTCGGGTTGAACATGAAGTCTTGGCACCCGTGAAGGTCGTGTGTTCCCCGCATGATTCTCTGCAGGGCGCCGTGACGGTTATGGTTCGCCCGGAGCGGGTGCATGTGTCCTCTGACATGTCCGCCAACGGATATGACAACATGTTCACGGCGATTGTGCACCAAGTCGTCTTTTCCGGGAATGAAGTGGTGTACCATGTGCGGCTTCGGGGCGAGGTGATCTGGATCGCCCGTGTACCAATCGCCGAAGCGCGGGCCCGACCATTGACCGTTGGCCAGCCGGTGTATGTGCAATGGCGGGCACAAGAGGGACTAGTCTTGCCCGCTCATTCTACGCCATGCTGAACCATCGTTCGGACACATCTTTTGCTTTTCCTGTCAAAGTATCGCTCCTATCGGCTGGTCTCTTCTTGGGCCTGTTTTTTTTCCTCCCGCTGATATTGGTCTTTGGTGTAAGTCTGGCGAGCCGGGGAATGTATGGGGGGATAACCTGGATCGTTACCTGGGAAAATTATCAACGTGTCTTCGATCCACTCGTGGGGATGATATTTTTACGGTCTCTTTTCCTGGCCGGATTGACGACGCTCATCTGTGCGGTGGTGGGGTTCCCGTTGGCCTATTGTCTGTCCAGGGCGTCCAAACCCTGGCAACTTATATTGCTGACGTTAGTGATGATTCCATTTTGGACGAATTTTTTGGTTCGCACCTATGCGTGGGTGCTGATCCTTAGAGCGGACGGTATTTTGAATAGTCTGTTGATCGGGGTAGGATTGCTGGATGCGCCCCTTTCCCTCTTATTCACGGATCTGTCGGTATTCGTGGGACTGGTTTATGGCTATCTGCCCTTTATGGTGCTTCCTTTGGTGGTGGCCATAGAACGTATCCCGCCGCAATTGGAAGATGCGGCGTTTGACTTATATGCCTCTATGGGCGGAATGTTTCGACATGTGCTGCTTCCTCTCAGTACTCCAGGCTTTCTGGCCGGTGGGGTGTTAGTCTTTATTCCTTCCCTCGGGGCCTTTATTACCCCCTATCTGTTGGGTGGAGGACAAAACATGATGCTGGGGACATTCATTCAACAAGAATTCCTGGTTGCACGAGACTGGCCGTTTGGATCCGCGCTCTCCTTCGGATTAATGGGAACCGTCCTCCTCACCTGGTTTCTACTAGGTCGTATGTCCGTTGAGAAGGAACCGTCATGAAACGGATGCCGTCCAGTTTCCTCGTGATGAGCCTGCTGGTGATGCTGTTTTTATATCTGCCGGTCGTCATCCTGATCGGGTTGTCCTTTAATGCCTCCACGATGGGAGTGGCGTGGAAAGGGTTCACGTTCCAGTGGTATGAAAAATTGGCAATGGACCAGGGGATTCTCGAGGCCGCGCTCAATAGTGTGGTCATTGCCTTGCTCTCAACCGGAATGGCTCTCATCCTTGGAGTGGGGACTGCCATCGGTCTGGAAACCCGTCAGAAAAGGCAAAGATCCTGGGTCAATATGATCCTGGTGTTGCCACTGGTGATTCCGGAAATTTTATTGGGCGTGGCCTTATTGATGGTGTTCGTCCTGTGTCAGGTCCATCTGGGGTTTGGTACCATTATTATCGGACATATGGTTTTCAATCTCCCCTTGACCATCGTCATCGTCAGGGCACGCCTCCGTAAGCTGGACCCTGCCTGGGAGGATGCGGCCCGTGATTTGGGTGCCACGCCATGGGATGTGCTCACCCGTATTACGCTTCCCTTGTTACGTCCGGCAATTTGGGGAGCAGCCCTGCTAGGGTTTACCGTATCTTTGGATGACTTTGTGGTGACATTTTTTGTGGCTGGCCCAGGTTCGACGACGTTACCACTCAAAGTGTTTTCGATGATCAAAACAGGGATGACCCCGGAGATTAATGCCTTGTCGGCAGTAATGGTAGTGGTCTCCATGCTGTGTGTGGGGTTGTCCTGGGCCGTTCAGCAGCGGTCCACACCGGTCTCGTCCGTTTCTTCGTATTAATGAAAGTCTGCCTGTGAAGAACCTGATCCCTCTGCTTGTAGTATTCTTGATACTCCTCTTGGCTGGAGGATGTTCGGAATCTTCCACATCCCCGGAATCACCACCTTCCCAGCATTCTACACTGTATTATTTTACATGGTCGGATTATGTGGATGCAGGGGTGGTGGCCAAATTTGAAGAGACCAGAGGGGTCAGGGTGGTGATTGATACCTTTAGTAGCAATGAAGAGTTATTAGCCAAAGTGCAGACCGGCATGACCGGGTATGATGTCGTGGTGCCATCTGATTTTATGGCCGGCATCATGGGACGATTGGGATTGCTGGCTGAGTTGGATCTGGAAAAAATTTCGCGTGTGCAGGATCTAGAGCCCCACCTCCGGCAGCTTTCATTTGATCCCACGAATCGGTTTGCCATTCCTTATTTATGGGGAACGGTTGGAATGGGGTATAATGCTGATGTGGTGACGGAAACGCCAACCAGTTGGGAGGCCTTATGGGATCCGAAATTTTCCGGTCGAATCAGTTTATTGAATGATGAACGGGAAGTCTTTGGGATGGCACTGCAGACTTTAGGCTACTCGCTCAATAGTGTCGATCCCCAGGCCATTCAACAAGCTAAACATAAGTTGATGAGGCAAAAACCATTGGTCAAAGCCTATACGAGTGAACAATTCGACCAACTCCTCGTAGCCGGAGAAGTGGTGTTAGCGCATGCCTGGGGTGGGCCGATCGCCCGGGCGATGCGAGAGCACCCGTCAATCCGGTATGCCCTCCCTGAGGAAGGAGGCATGATGTGGACGGATTGTCTGGCGGTATTGGCCAGTTCGCGACAACAAGCGCTCGCGATGGACTTCATTAATTATCTTTTAGATGAAGAGGTGGCTCTTGCCACAACGCGGCGCCTATTATTTGCCTCGGCGAATCGACATGTTCGGGATCGTCTGCCGGAAGACATTCGTACGAATACGGCTGTCTACCCGCCAAATGATATGCTTACCCGGATGGAGTGGTTGGAAGATGTACAGGAGGCCATTCGCTATTATGATCGCGCGTGGACGGAGCTGAAAGTGCACTAGCTTGGCTTGACCCTTTCAGCCATCTGCTACTAGACTACATGATTGCTATGTTTCATATACGAGGAATTGAGAAAGGGGTGATCATGACGAAGCGAATCACCGTTCGGTTACAGGCAATATATTGGGTGATTGGCGCCTTTTTACTGGCTTCCACTCCAATGTGGGCGGAGGAACCGGGAACAGGTCGGGCTTTTCTAACGCAGATGCCCTATGAGTCTCCTCCTCCGCCGGAATCCGGTGGAGTGAAGGCCACGCCATCTCCCGAAATATTAACGACTCAGGATCATGAGCGTCTGGAAGCACTTATTCCCCTGCTGGAGGGAAAACAGGAATTCTGGGCCATGGGAGAGTTTGTCTTTTTTGGAAAACATTCGATCCCGTATTTATTAAAAGCGCTGAAGGTGCCGGCGGCCAGAGTCCGGTTTAACGCCGTGGAAACCCTCTCCATCCTGAATGATCCCTCTGCGATTCCGGGATTGCTGGAGGTGGCCATGAATCCGGATGAAGAAACACGAATCCGCTCCCATGCATTACGTGTGGCCACACGATTAGACCCCAACCAAGTCATCCCGGCCATAGAGGTGATGGTGAAAGATCCCAATTCCACGATTCGAAACACGGCTGTGTTTGAATCACGGAGGGTGCCTCGAAAGGAAGTGCTGCCTGTGATTATCAGTGCCATTTCAGATCCGGAGCAATATGTGTCGATTACCGCGCGGGATTCTTTCTGGATTCTCACCAGATTCAGTGGGTCAATCCATGATTGGGAAGTTTCGACTCCCGAAGACCGAAAAGAATGGGTGAAGGAATGGTGGGCTTGGTGGGAAGAGAATAAGGACAAATTGAGCGGGACACCGCCATCCGCAGAACCCCCTCGATCGCCCGAAGACCAGAATGTGAGTTAACACCGATCCTTTAATAGCCAAAGGGCAGTTCGGGCCGGTTGCCGGATTGGTGGTCAAAGAAGTGCCATTTATATGAGATTAAAGACCTAGATGATCGCGAAAAGGAGAAAGGTGCATGGCAGTATTACCTATAGCAAAAATCGGCAACCCGGTTCTCCGGCAACAGGCAACGCCTGTGGACCCGGCAACAATAGGAAGTCGGCGAATTCAGACGTTCCTTGATGATATGTTTGAAACGATGGTTCATTATGAGGGAATCGGATTGGCAGCCCCGCAGGTCGCACATTCGGAACAGATTGTTGTGATGGAATGTGAGGGGAAGGATGGTATTCCAAAAACCGTTCTCATTAATCCTAAAATTGTGTTTTATAGTCCCTCGCAAAGTGAAATGTGGGAAGGATGTCTCAGTATTGATAATATGCGAGGAAAGGTGGTCCGACCCTCCATGATCCGTGTGCAGGCCTATGATCGACAGGGCGTACTCCAAGACTTTGAAGCCAACGGACTTTATGCGGTGTGCATTCAACATGAAATGGACCACCTCATCGGGAAATTGTTCATTGATCGAATGGCTGACATGTCGACCCTAACTCAATTGGAAGAGTTTGATGCCTATTGGCGTGAAGAATCCGCCCCGGTGATTTAATCCCTGTGTGAAAGAGCTGACCGTCAAGCGTTTCCTGCTCATCCATTCCACGAGTGTGTTTTCGTGATTCCTGTCAGGATCACGCCATCTGTCGACGAAAAAGGTTTCTAAGCTTCCTGTGAAATCGCTCCTCCGAGTTCTGTCGTATCTGGCTCCCTATCGGGGACTTGTGTGCCTCACGTTCTTCTTTGCGGGGGTCACGACGGCACTGGAACTGCTCCCTCCCTGGCTCATCAAGGTTGTGATTGATGACGTTATCCCGGGAAAAAATATGGATGCGTTGACCTGGGTGCTCGTCGGATTACTCCTGGCCTATGGACTGAAAAATCTCTGTAATTCTCTCCGAATCCGCTTTAATAATACTCTTGAGCAACGGGTGGTCCATCGCCTTCGGCAACAAGTGTTTGCGGCCCTGCAACGGTTGTCGTTGACCTATTATGAAAACCGATCGACGGGTGAAATCATGTCCCGTGTGGTGAACGATACGGAGCATGTGCAACGAATTTTTATTGACGGGCTTGAAGGCATGTTAACCGCCACGTTGACCCTTGTTGGCATTACCACTATTTTATTTATGCTGAACTGGAAAATGGCCGTTCTCGTGTTGTTGCCAATTCCCATTTTAATTATCGGCGGCGTGGGATTTACCCGCCGGGTCCATCGGTATTACCACGAAATCCGTCAGCAGGCGGCTGAACTCAACGGCTATCTGCAGGATGCCTTATCAGGTATTCGGGAAACCATGGGGTTCAATCGACAACCCTACGAACAGACTCGTTTCCAGGACATGAGTTCTCGCTACAGCCAGGCGAATTTGAAAGCGATGTATTTATGGTCGATTTATTCTCCGGGAATGATTTTCATCGGAAGCCTGGGAACCGTCCTGATTGTGTGGTATGGCGCGGGCGAGGTGGTCGCCGGTCGTCTTTCCACGGGGGAGTTGGTCATGTTTTTGTCCTACCTCGTGTTGTTTTATACCCCGGTCAATCAAATACATTCCGTGAATCATTTGTTACAGCATGCCCTGGCTGCCAGTGAACGGGTGTTCGACATCCTAGATGCTGATCCGGCTGTTCCCGACCATGGCCATCTTCGTCCGGCTCAACCCCGATTGTCGGGTAAAGTGGAATGGAAGGATATGGCATTTTCTTATCGGCCCGGGAAGCCGATCTATCAACATCTTTCCCTGCTGGTAGAGTCGGGTGAGCATGTTGCGTTAGTGGGGCCGAGCGGTGTGGGAAAAAGTACGCTCATGAAACTCCTCTTCCGGTATTACGATGTGGGGGAAGGTGCGATTGAGTTGGATGGATACGATATTCGTCATCTCCCGTTAACCTATCTTCGTGAACAAATCGGCTTTGTCCAGCAAGAGCCATTTCTGTTTAATGGCACGGTTCGCGCCAATCTTGCGTATGGGGATTTGTCAGCGTCACACGATCGAATCGAGGCTGTGGCGCGGGCTGCGCAAGCGCATGAATTTATTCAAGCGCTTCCGGACGGGTATGACACCTGGATCGGGGAACGGGGAGTGAAATTGTCGGTTGGGCAAAAACAACGTATCGCCATTGCCCGAGTGTTGCTCAAAGATCCACCGATTGTGGTCATGGATGAAGCCACGTCGAATATTGACACGGAAACGGAAGTCGACATTCGAATCGCCATGGATGAGCTTATGCGCGGGCGGACGACATTTATCGTGGCTCACCGCCTGTCGACCCTGCAAGCCGTGGATCGGATTGTGGTTTTGGAATATGGACAGATTATTGAGGAAGGAGATCATGCGACCTTACTGGCGAGAGGGGGCTTGTATGCCGGTTTGTATGAAGCCCAATTTCATGTTTAACATGTATCGTCCCCATCTGTATTGGACATGCTTGTGGTCCGATGTCGAATGAGTGCAGGGGTGAGCTACGGAGCCGGTTGTACCGGGAGGACTGTTGAATATTTCCCGTGTTTTGTTTTTTCCTCGCTGGATAAATGACAGAATCCGGAACGGATAACCATACGTGAGGGTTCAATGCTTGTTCTGAGCCGGGCCAAAGGAAGGCTTACTCAATCCTGCCCCGAGTCCTCTCGAATCGGACGTCGGCGCTGCTTCGGGCGGGTGGAGGGTACGGAGGAGGACGTGATTTCGGCTAAACGGCAAGAACGCATCGCTGCAAGCACCCTCAAGGGTGCACAGGAGTTTTCAATACTCCCACGGGAGGAACGATATGACCGCGAAATGTCCGATGTGTGGCAAGGTAGAACAATGGGAAGGAAATGTTTTTCGACCCTTTTGTTCCAAACGATGTCAATTGTTGGATTTGGAGGGATGGTTGACTGAGCGCTATCGTATTCCCGATGAGGAAGAAGATGGATTGGATGAGACGAATTCTGAGGCGAGACCGACATCTTCTGACTAGACTGTATATGGAGACCTACATATGCCAAAAGTGATCACGGCTAAACGTTATGATGATGACACGGAAAAAGCCCAGGAGTTTGTCCGAACCAATATCCTGCTTCCTGCCAGTTTGTTGGGATTGATTTCGGTCGTCGTCGGAGTCATCGCCTTAGGCTTTCAATTCTGGGCAGGAACCTATGGATGGGAAACGTTTACCTATAGCTCGGCACTCATCATAGCCGGAGTGCTTGTGGGAATCGTTCAAACGAAATACCAACAGTACCTTTTGCGGGAGTTTCCCGGACATTTTGCCAGCCGCATGAAAGCCTATAGCCAACGGTCGGTCCGAAAGGCCAAGAAGGCCATTACGGAGCATGACATTGAGCATCGAGGTCGTGGATTGGTTCCGCTCTGGTATTTTCTAGGAATCGTGCTGTTTTTTGCTCTTTCCGGATTGGCCGTGGCCACGGGTTTTATGGAGCCGGTCGCCGCGTTTGCCCTGCCCTGGGCAGGCTATTTTTGGGCAAAGTTATTTTTTTGGAAAGGCGTGGTGTTGCTGCCAGCACGCAAAAAGAAATAAAGCCACTCCAGTTGTTGGGTCACGAATCCCCCCTGGCCGATTTGGGCTTGGAAATTGAACGACTTTGGCCGGGTGGTGATATGGATGCAGGTTGGGGCGTGAGAAGCGATTCAAGATGGTTGATCTGCTTCTGAAGAGCCCGGAATTCCTTGCGTAATTCCGGGAGTTGGTATTGAAGAACCTGTGACCGTCGCCAGATGCCATGTTCGACCGCCGGCCGACCACCCACAATCTGACCGGATTTCACATCATTGGTCACTCCCGACCCAGCCGCAATTTTCACCTGATCACCAATGCTGACATGATCAACCAGACCGGCCTGGCCACCCACCATGACGTGGCGGCCTAATGTGGTACTGCCCGCAATTCCCACCTGTGCGACAAGAATACAGTCTTCCCCGATCACCACGTTATGAGCGATCTGTACCTGGTTGTCGATTTTTGTGCCGCGCTTAATAACGGTGCTCCCAAATGTTGCCCGGTCCACAGTCACATTGGCCCCGAGTTCCACATCATCTTCAATGATCACCTGCCCCAATTGTGGGATTTTGTGGTGACGGCCTTCGTGTTGCACATAGCCGAACCCATCGCTGCCGATAACGGTGCCACTGTGTATAACGACTCGATTGCCGATGACACACTTGGTTAGCAGTGAAACATGGGGATACAGGATGCACTCATCCCCGATAATAGCATCATCGCCAATATGAACCCCGGCATGGATGGTGACCCCGGATCCGATGAGCACGCGGTCTCCAATTGTGACGAGAGCACCAATTGAAACATCCGGCCCAATGCGCACATCGAGTCCGGAGACCGCACTGGGGTGAATGCCACGTGGTGGAAGAGGAGGGAGAAAAAACTTCTGGGCCAACGTCGTGACCGCGACGAGCGGATTAGGAACAATTAATTGTGGTCGAGGGTCGTCGGGAATAGGCTCTGTCACAATTAAGGCAGCAGCCTGTGACTGCCGTGCCGCATTATGAAACGAAGGCTTCAGGACAAAGGAAACATCTCCGGAGGAGGCTCCTTCAAGATGGGAGAGACCAGATATCAGAATTTCAGAGGTTCCGTGAATAGTGGCGTGAATGGCTTGTGCTAATTCCTGGAGAGGAATATTCACCGTTCGTGATGAGGACGATAGGGTCATGAGCGCGATTTTTTTGAAGTGGGGCGGCTTTTGGGTTTTTTGACCAGTGGAGTGGGGTGTGAATTCTTAGCCAATGGTGTGGTTTGAGGGCTGGAAAGGGTGATCCCCTGTCCATGTAATCGTTCATCCAGATAAAGGATGACCGCACCGATGGTCGTTAAGCGGCCAAAGTCGTCATCCGGAATTTGAAGATCAAAGGCCGATTCGACTTCATAGACTAATTCGATGGTTTGCAAAGAGTCCAACCCCAGATCATCACGGAGCGAATCTTCCGGATGCAGATCCTTCGGATCGCGTTGAAGATATTTGCCGAGGGTGTGGTACACCTGCTGACTGAGTTGAGGGGATTTGTTTGAGGAAGATTTCATGAAAACTTTTTTAAGACCAGGACCGCATTGTTGCTCCCGAATCCGAAGGCATTGACCAGGCCCACCCGAACGGATTTGTTTTGTACCTTAGTAGAAAGACCTGGTAAGGCACAATGGGGATCAGGATCATCATAGTTCACAGTGGGGTGTATTATACCAGCTTGAATGGATAAGGCCGAGACAATTGTTCCGATTGCACCGGCCGCTCCCAGTGTATGGCCAATGAGTGATTTGGTGGCATTGACCATGATGGTATTCAGGCGTTTTCCGAACACCGCCCGTAATCCCTTGACCTCCACATCGTCTCCGACCACCGTGGAGGTCGCATGGGCATTCACATAGTCCACCTGTGAGGGCGAGATCCCCGCGTCTTTCAACGCCAGGGTGACGGTTCGGGCAATATCGGAGCCATCCTCTCTGGGGATCACCATATGATACGCTTCGCTGGTGGCGGCATACCCCACCAATTCTGCATATATCTTCGCTTTCCGACGCGTCGCATGGCGAAGTGATTCCAAAATCAGTGTGCCGGCCCCTTCCCCCATCACAAATCCATCCCGTCCTCGATCGAATGGTCTGGAAGCCTGAGCGGGGTAGTCATTATATTTGGTGGACAAAGCGCGTAATGAGCAAAAGCCGGCAAACACCAACGGGGTAATGCTGGCGTCCGCTCCGGAAGCAATGACCACATCTGCCTGATTCAGGCGAATGGCCTGCATGGCTTGTCCGATAGAATGAATGCTGGAGGAACAGGCGGTGGAAATGGTGAGGTTCGGTCCCTTTGCCCCAAAAGCTAACGCCAAAATGCCTGAGGCGGAGTTGAGGGTAATGGTCGGGATAAAGTTTGGATGAACCCGATGTGGCTTACGAGACTGATAGAGGGTGGTGAGTTCACGTTCTCCCATCATCATGCCGCCCATGCCCACACCGGCCATCACTCCCATCCGTTCAGGCGGCTCCTTTTCAAGGTCCAGTCCACTATCCTGGATGGCTTCCCGTGTGGCGGCGAGGGCAAATTGCGCATAGCGATCCACACGCGATGAGAATTTATCCTCTGAAGGATCCGGATGGCGAAAATCGGAAACCTGTCCCCCAATCCTGCAGCGATATGACTCCATGGGGAAATCCCCAAAAGATGAGATCGACGTTATCCCTGTTTTGCCCTGAAGGGCGGATTCCCAAAAAGTAGGAACGTCGACCCCAATAGGGGAGACAATCCCAAGCCCGGTTATGACCACACGCGATGCCATAGATTTCTCCAAAAAGTAGATCCTAACCTATCAGAACCATGGCCAAATAGGGAGGGGGGAGGGTGTTATAAATTCGGTATGTATGCTCTTTTTTCCTCATATCGCCCTCTTCAGTTTAGGGGTGACATAGAGAGGCAAAGGGGGGAGTTGAGAGGAATGAATTCATGAACTGCCTAAAACATGTGCAGAGTGTCATGGATAGTAATGGGAGCCGGTCCTCGGAAACTCCTTGGACCGCTGTTGGAGAGCTTCCCCTTTAGAAAAGAAATCCGGCAAGGGGTTATGGTCTCTCCAGCACGTACCGAAAGCCCTCCGCACGCGAAAATATTGAATTGACACGTCCATATTTACCGCCTAACGTGTGGTCGAACGTGAGGCAGAGAAAAGTGGTCCAACTCTAAGGATGGTCACGTGAATATCAACCATTCAGAAGCTTGAAAGGGGGGAGAAGGTGAAAATGGATAAAAAGGAACTTGTGGAACAGTTGCTTGCAGCGAAAAAGGCTTCAGGAAAGACCTATGATCAGCTAGCAGTCGCGCTCGGGCTGTGTAATGTCTATGTTGCCCAGTTATTCCGATTGCAGGCGCAACTCAAAAAGGAGACTGAGGTCAAGCTAGTCAAGCTGGTTCCGGGACTCACCGGGGATTTGCTTGAAGCGATGCGGGAGTTTCCCATGCGTTCCTATGATCCGTCGGTCGTGCAGGAGCCACATATTTATCGCATGACAGAGGTTTGCGCCCATTATGGGGAGTCCATTCTGGACATCATGCACGAGCAGTTCGGTGATGGGATTATGTCGGCGATTGATTTTAAGCTTACTGTCGAAAAGATTAAGGGTGACAAAGGAGAGGACCGTGTCGTTATGACTTGGAATGGAAAGTTTCTGCCGCACATCGAACAGACTGCATAACGGGGAGGGGCATGATGCCATAGCAGGGGGTTCCCAGGACTGGAGAGTATGGCAATGACAGCCATTTAAATGTAATGCAATGGATTAGTTTTAACTTTAAGTTGCTTGCTGGCTATTCTCTTGAACGAAAATTAACGTGGGTGTTTCCCAGGATTGTTGAATCATGAAAATGAATTAAATGGTTATCTCACTAAAATATATAATCTTCTTTATAGGAGGGGTAAATAACGTTTTTATGTAACATGTAGTTAAAGTTAAATGTAATGTGTAGCTTTAATTTATATGCCAGCGAAAATGGATTTGGGGTGGACCCTAATGAGTCCAAAAAATATGAAGATGGGATGATGGATGTTTGAACGTAAACGCTGAGGGTTGACGGAAGGAAATTATAAGCCTGAAGCTTTTCTCCACCACACAAACCCATAGGTTCCAAGCGTAAGAATGACGACGACGAAGCCCAGCAAAAATTGTATCTCCTGGGTGAGGCCTTGGGGATAAATGACGGGCAGGGCATAATGCTCAAGAAATCCTCCCGTATATCCGGCATCACCGCTGGCCCGACGGAGCCGGTTTTCCAGGGGAGTCAGAGGGCAGATCCATCCCCCGAATTCCAAGGCTGCCGCCCACAGTGCGGCAGGAAGATGAACCCAAGGGACCCAGCGCCACCACAAGGTGAGAAAACCCCCGAACAACACAAAAACAATGAAGGTGAAGTGGATCAGTAGGATCAGGTCAGCAAGGGTTTTCCAGAGCATTAGAGCGATTCCATTTTAAATAGTATCGGGCGGACCTCAAAACCCAAAACGATTGAAGGGTAGAATTCAACCACTCCTCTGATCAGAGGGGTGGACTATCCCGAATGCTCCAGGGAGGAACGGGACACCATAATACGTTAAATTGCCTAATTGTTAATCCGGTTTTGTGGAGCAACCGAAGTGCGTAGTCAGATCATGCGGGTGTAAAGTAGCAATTGAAGGTCAGCCTGTCATTCCAGTGAGGACAAAAGAACGGGAGGAAAAGGCAGTGAATCACCATAGCGGATTTCCCGGACCACCCTTCGATTCACACACATACCGGACAGCAAATACTGGGCAGGGGCTTTTCCGTTGTTTCCGACATGTCCACCTGATCGTATCTGATGCCAGGGGACGATCCTGGTCCGGCGGATCTGGGGCTTTCATACTGGGCATGGTGGTGTGGCTGGGAGCGGTCGTTCCGGTGGCCATGGGCAGCCATAGAGGTTCCGAAGCGCACCATATGGCTCCGGATTCCGTATCCGAAAAATCTGTGGGTCATGCCATTGCGGGTGCGCCGTTTCAGGTTTATCTTTCCGAAGGTGTCGGAACGGACGAAAAAGGCAGTCAGGTGCATGCCAAAGGCGATGTGGCGCTCCAGACGGTAATGGAGGCGTTCAACCAAATGATGGCTCACCGGACCGACTACACCAGATTTGATGAAGCTCTGTCCAAAGATGCCCTACAAAAAGTCATCATTGAACCAAAGGTCGTGAACCGGGAGGGGAAAGAATTTTTATTGCTGGTGGCCCGTACCTCACAACCCAACAAGGTCAACCTCCTCATCAGCGGATCGGGGCTCGAAGAACAAGGCTACCTCAATCATCCGGAACAACTGGTGCCCGTCCTGGCCAGAGAATTTCAATGGGTGGTGAGCAAAAGCGACACGACTCAGAAACGTCAAGTGAAAGTGCTTTCCCGCGACCTCAAGCAGGCCCCCATCAAGACCAATCAAGAGATTGGAAAATTGTCAGGAGAAGCCCGTGACCATTTACTTCAAGCATTGTTTCGCACCTATTTAACCACCACCGACCGGTATAACAGTTTGGAGGGGCAATCCTATTATGAAACCGGTTCCACCACACGGATTCCCCCCGCCCAACCCGATTCCACCACTAAGCTGTATGACATTCGGGTGCGTGAAGCCCTGCAAAAAGTTGTACGGGAACCATACTTTCAAGAACAGACTCCGAAGGCGGTGAGGAGTCTGCTTAATGGCAAAATCTGGAACGTTGCGTTCGCGGACATTCATAATCGGGATTGGGCCACGCGAACCCGGGTGGTCCCAAAAGAGCGGTCCATCACATTAGGCGAACAAAACAAAACCATTCAACCGGCCATGGTGTTGATCAACATTCACCGATCGGCCTCGCCTGATGATCCTTTTTTTGAGGAGACGAGGGGGCTTCCCATGGGTGCCCTGCCGGCTGAGATCTTGGCACGGGTCATCGCCCGGGAAATCCAGGACAATATTACGGAGAAGTCCATGCGCGGCCATGTAGCCCAGGATGAACTCTCCGCACCCTAGTGATTGGAGATGCCAAGCACCGGTTAGGCCTCTTTCTGGATGAGATGAAGCCGGACTTGATGATCAGCTGGCTTAGGTGGTGCTCTCCATCCGCACCTTGGGACTGAGGATATGAGCCAACTCCATTCCCAGTGGCCTGCCGCGGGGTTACCGAACTAAGGGAAGAGGCTGAGAAACCGTAGTGTCTCAAAGCAAACCATATATCCACTGAACGCCGTCCGCTTGCAACGGGGATCTTTTATTGTGCAATCCGACATTCCTGCGTTGTCCACAATTGCTACTGAAGCATTAATAAAGGAGCATATTCCCTTTTATGAAAGCTTCCGGGTGACCTGTTTTTTTGATAATGAGACAAAAATGAGATACAAGGTGAGTCGTTCTCACAAGGAGGGAACGACATGGAAGAGAAGAAAAGGCGGAGGGTCTTCACCCCGGAACAGAAGTTTGTGATGTTGCAGGACATTGAGAC
>BQIW01000008.1 GCA_021604105.1 Nitrospirales bacterium
CTTGGAACCAGGGTTCTTTCCAGTTCATTTTCGATAAAAACGCTGATACAAGCTGTAATAACTGTTCGGGCTTAATCTTTTGACACGATGACAAGGAGATCCCAGGATGGCACGTTCGCCCAAAAGGACATCTGGCTCTAAGAAAATTCGTTACGCGGTGGTGGGGCTGGGCTATATCGCTCAAGTCGCCGTCCTTCCGGCTTTCGCACATGCGAAAAACAACTCGCTCTTAGCAGCATTAATTTCCGATGATCCCAAAAAATTAAAGCAATTGGGAGGAAAATACGGCATCAACGGTCTCTATTCATATGACCAATATGAAGAATGTCTGGAAAAAGAAGAAATTGATGCCGTGTATATTGCGCTACCCAACCATTTGCATTGCGAATATACCGTCAGAGCTGCAAAAGCTGGCGTTCATGTCTTGTGTGAAAAGCCCATGGCTTTATCAGTCAGGGAATGTGAAACCATGATTCGCACCGCGGACCATTATGGTGTCAAATTGATGATCGCCTACCGGCTTCATTTTGAAGAGGCCAATCTTCGAGCAATACAAATAGTTCAGTCAGGGAAAATCGGCAACCCCCGGTACTTTCATTCCACCTTTAGTCTCCCGGTCAAAAATAAACAGAATATCCGGTTACGTGAATCAACCGGTGGAGGCACGCTGTGGGATATCGGTATTTATTGTCTGAATGCTGCCAGGAATCTTTTCCATGCGGAACCGCTTGAGGTTTTTGCCAGTACGGCAGGGAAAGGGAACGATCGTTTCGACGAAGTGGAAGAAACGAGCGCGGTCATGCTCCGATTCCCTGATGATCGGTTGGCGACCTTTATTTGTAGTTTCGGGGCCGACGACGTATCCGAATTTCGGATTGTGGGGACAAAGGGACAATTGCGGGTGACATCGGCCTACGAATATGTCGAACCCATTTCTCATTACCTGACGGTGAACGGGAAAGAGAAAAAGCAAACCTTTTCCAAACGTGATCAATTCGCTCCCCAGCTTTTAAAATTTTCGGATAGCATTTTAAACGACACGGTTCCTGAACCGGCAGGCGATGAGGGCCTCCATGATGTCCGCATCATTGAAGCGCTGTATCGTTCAGCCCACAAAGGGCATCCAGTTTCGGTCAAAAGAGTCGAGCGCAAACGCCGTCCAACGCTTCGGCAAAACCTTCGCCGTCCGCCAGTTAAAAAGCCCAGACTTATCCACGCTCAAAGTCCGTCAGGATGATGTTGTGTTTGAATTATTTTCATTCATTTTTTACAGGTAAAGGAAAGGAATTTCTGTATGAATGAACAATTGAACAACATTGATTTCCAGGCGTCACCTTCCTCCGGGAATAACGATCAGCCTTTGCCTTCTTATCTTCTGGAAGCTGCATTAGATAGGGAATGGGAACGTCGCCATCGGCAAGGACAGATTGGAAAAGCTCAAGGAACATCACCAGAAGAGGGAATGAGTTCATGAATCAACCAATGGGGGCCAAACGGTGGGCCATTCCGGAAGGATATATCCCTGCGGAAAGCCATGGACCTGCGCCGCAGATGACGAGTCATGAAACCGCATGCCTGCTCAATGTCTCCAACGATCCGGCGCATGTGGTTGTCACCATTTTTTATGCGGACCGTGAGCCGGCGGGACCATACCATATCACCGTACCTCCTCGTCGAACGAGTCATATTCGCTTTAATGATTTGGAAAGCCCCGAATCCATCCCCAGGGATACAGATTTCGCCAGCTTGTTCGAGTCCGATGTGCCGATTGTGGTGCAACACACCAGACTTGATTCCCGGCAGGCCGAGAATGCTCTCCTGTCTACGATCGCCTATACGGACCATTCGTAACGCATTCAATGTCGACGTACAGATTGCGTGCTTCACACTTGAGAAAACAAGAGAGGAACCCAAAACATGACAAAAACCGCCGCGGACGTGTTGATAGAGAAACTTCAAAATTGGGGCGTAGAAGTCATATTCGGTCTTCCCGGAGATGGCATCAATGGAATAATGGAAGCCCTGCGTCAACGAAAAGATACCATACGATTCATCCAGGTTCGCCATGAAGAATCCGCAGCCTGGATGGCGTGCGGATATGCTAAATACACAGGAAAGCTTGGCGTGTGCCTGGCCACTTCAGGGCCTGGAGGGCTTCATCTTCTGAATGGGTTGTATGATGCCAAAATGGAGAAACAACCGGTACTGGCCGTTACCGGTCATCATTTTCACGATTTGATCGATACCCATGCCCAGCAGGACGTGAATCTTACCAGAGTCTTTGAAGATGTCGTGGTCTATAACACACGGGTGATGAGCGCAACGCATGTGGAGAATGTGGTCGACTTGGCCTGTCGGACCGCGTTGAGTTATCGCGGGGTGGCTCACATTAATTTTCCCGTCGATCTGCAGGAAACAAAAGCAGACAAAGGCTACTCCAAACGCAATATTCCCCACCATTCGATGGAAATCTTTTCACGTAGCGCGCGGTTACCCAACCAAGCCGATTTGCAACAGGCCGCCAACGTGTTGAATGAGGGAAAACGTATTGCCATCATGGCCGGGGCTGGAGCCCTGGAAGCCACCGATGAACTGGAACAAATTGCAGAATTGCTGGGAGCGCCTATTATTAAACCGTTATTGGGAAAAGCGTCGGTACCTGACGATAGTCCTTATACGACAGGGGGTATCGGATTGTTAGGAACCGCGCCCTCTCAGGAGGCCCTGGAGGATTGCGATACCCTGTTTCTCATAGGCACGTCCTTTCCCTATATGGAATTTTATCCGAAGCCCGGACAGGCCCGGGCTATCCAGATCGATCTGGATCCGGCGCGAATCGGACTCCGGTACCCGGTGGAAGTCGGCCTGGTTGGGGACTGCCGAAGAACGCTCCAAGAGTTATTGCCGATGTTGCAACGGAACAGGCACCGGAAATTTCTGGAACGGGCACAAACGGCAATGGCCAAATGGCGGACACTGATGGAAGAACGTGGAACGCGAAAAGACAAACCTATGAAACCCCAAGTGGTGGCCTGGGAACTCGGCAAACGTCTTTCTGACCACGCCATCGTTTCCTGTGATTCGGGAACGATCACGACCTGGTGGGCCAGGCAAATCCCGGCCAAACGAGGGCAGAAGCACACGGTATCCGGCACTCTGGCATCGATGGCCTGCGGACTACCTTATGCGATTGCCGCCCAAATCGCCTATCCGGATCGTCAATGTATCGCCTTTGTAGGAGATGGGGGATTTTCAATGCTCATGGCTGAGTTCGCCACCTGTGTCAAATATCAATTGCCCGTGAAAGTGGTCGTTATCAAAAACAATACACTTGGCCAGATTAAATGGGAACAGATGGTGTTCCTGGGAAACCCCGAATACGGTTGCGAACTGCATCCCATCGACTTTGCCCTCGTCGCCCAGGCATGCGGAGGAACAGGGCTGACCGTGGACGACCCTGCGGATTGCGGTTCCATCATCGATCAGGCCTTCCACACGCCGGGGCCGGTATTAATCCAAGCTATTGTCGATCCGTTTGAGCCTCCAATGCCGGCCAACATTACAATGGGCCAAGCCGCCAAATTTGCAGAATCGTTGGCAAGAGGCGAACCGAACCGGGTGAAAATTGCTATGACGGCCTTATCGGATCGGGTACGGGAACTCGTATAACGGAATACTTGGAGAAAATCCTCCACTCAATCTGGTGATGGGGACGTTATCTGTCCATCAATCGAAGGCACCGTCATGCATAATGGCGAAGAAGATTGCGATTGTCTGCCTATCGGTTATGTATCCAGCATTCTCATAAATATAGGACTGAGAGCATGAAAACAACGAAGGCACAAAGATCATTATCCCTCAAGCGTACGATGACGGCGGTCATTTCTCTTGCGCACGAATATGGTGAACGAAAAAGAGAACACCGGGTTCACTGCGGATAGGGTGAGGCCGGTGAAAAGAGAGCGTTGGATTGGTCACAATGGTGAGAAAGAAATACCGACATGGTCGCTCTGCCGCCGGCTGATACCAGGATCGATCGCTGTGAGGTCTCGGCGTATACCATTCCCACTGATATGTCTGAATCGGATGGGACGTATACCTGGGATTCTACAACGCTGGTGGTGGTGCAGATAGGAACGCGGGCCGGAACAGGATGGGGATATACCTATGCCGACCTCGCAACGGCCATATTGATTGAGAAGACCCTGTGTTCCGTGTTGAAAGATCATGACGCCATGTCTATTCCCGAATGTTGGATGACCATGAGACGGGCCATACGGAATATGGGGAGACCCGGCATTGTTTCCATGGCCATCGCATCTGTGGATATGGCCTTATGGGATTTAAAGGCCAGGGTGCTGGATATTCCCCTGGTCAGGTTATTCGGACGCGCTCAGGCTGGGGTTCCAATCTATGGGAGTGGAGGATTCACCTCCTATACCGACCGACAGTTGGAGGAACAGTTGGGGACGTGGAGCGAACAGGGAATCTCGCAAGTGAAAATGAAAGTTGGACATCATCCAGAGCAGGATCTTCACAGAGTTCATGTGGCACGCAACGCCCTTCAATCCCGTACCCGCCTCTTTGTCGATGCCAATGGAGCCTATTCAGTGAAACAGGCCCAATGGTTTGCCGAACGATTTGCGGAATCCGGTGTAGACTGGTTTGAAGAACCGGTGTCCTCAGATAACCTTTCCGGTCTCAACACCATTAAAGAGCATGCGCCGGCATCCATGGAGATCGCGGCAGGAGAATATGGATATGATTTGCCGTATTTTCAAAGAATGTTGGATGCGCAATGCGTGGATGTCCTGCAGGCCGATGCGTCGCGTTGCGGTATCACCGGGTTTTTGCAGGTCGGGACATTATGTGAAGTCCGGTCTATTCCGCTTTCGGCTCATTGTGCGCCGTCTCTTCACCTCCATCCGGCCTGTGCGCTCCATCCTTTGCGGCACATCGAATATTTTCACGATCATGTCAGAATAGAAGAAATGCTGTTCGACGGCGCCCCGACTCCGATTAACGGCAGACTCTATCCTGATATGAGTCGTCCCGGACATGGCTTGGAATTTAAACGGGCGGATGCCGCTCAATTTGCTCTCTGAACCTTGCGGTGAGTGGCTTCGGAAGAAAAATCCCTTACGGAATTTTGTAAGGTGCAACAGATAAGGACAAAAACTTCATGTGGACTAAAGCACTGCCCATTCTGAATAACCCTCCGGTCAATAAGAACCGACAGGAGGATTTCGCCTATCAGGAGATTTCAGGAGAGTTGGCTTCTCATCTTCAGACCTCCATTGAAGGAGAAGTGCGTTTCGATGAAGGAAGCCGGGCGTTATATGCGACTGACGGATCGAATTACCGTCAAGTGCCCGTCGGGGTAGTCATTCCCAAAACCGTGGAAGATGTGATCACGACGATGGCCGTATGTCACCGGCATGGAGTCCCGGTTCTCTCACGCGGCGGAGGAACCAGTCTGGCCGGCCAATGCTGTAATGTGGCCGTCGTCATGGATATGTCGAAATATCTCCATTCCATTATGGAATTGGATCCCGCGTCCCGGCGTGCGCGCGTGCAACCGGGTGTCGTGCTCGATGTGCTGCGCAACAGAGCGGAACAGCATCATTTAACATTTGCGCCTGATCCGTCCACACACGATCACTGCACACTCGGTGGGATGATCGGCAACAATTCCTGCGGAGTGCATGCCCTGATGGGCGGAAAAACAGTGGATAACATCGAGGAAATGGAAATTCTCACTTATGATGGATTGCGGATGCGCGTGGGCAAAACCAGTGAAGAGGACCTCCACCACATTATCCGGCGGGGAGGCCGACGCGGTGACATCTATGCCAGGCTCCAATCCATTCGAGATCAATACGCTTCGCTCATACGATCCCGCTATCCTGACATTCCCAGGAGAGTGTCGGGATACAATCTTGACCAACTACTCCCCGAACATGATTTCAATATCGCTCGAGCGCTGGTCGGGACCGAGGGAACCTGTGTGACCGTGTTGGAGGCAACGGTCGGACTCGTCAAGAGTCCACCATGGCGGACACTCATTGTCCTTGGATATCGGGACATCTATCAAGCCGGAGACCATTTGATGGACATCCTGGCGCATCAACCGATCGGATTGGAAGGGCTGGACGATATGCTCGTGGGGGATATGACCAAAAACCATTTGCATGTTGATAACCTGTCCTTGCTTCCGGAGGGCCGGGGATGGCTGCTTGTCGAATTTGGCGGAGACACCCAGCAAGAAGCGGATGACCGGGCAAGGGAGCTCATGGAGGAACTTGGCAAGCAATCCCAAGCCCCGGCCATGAAACGCTATGATAATAAAGCTCAGGAACAATACGTGTGGAAGATTCGCAAATCGGGTCTCGCAGCCACGGCTCGAGTGCCGGGCGGTGATGACAGTTGGACCGGATGGGAGGATTCGGCCGTCGCACCGAAGGACGTGGGAAATTATCTCCGGGATCTTCGCGAGCTGATGAAGGCGCACGGGTATCAGTGTGCGCTGTATGGCCATTTTGGTCAGGGATGCATTCATACCCGCATTAATTTCGACTTAAAAACGCGGGCGGGAATTGACACATACCGCAATTTCATCGAAGAAGCCTCCGATCTGGTGATGCGGTATCACGGGTCCTTTTCAGGTGAACACGGAGATGGACAGTCCCGTGGGGAATTACTCCCGAAGATGTTCGGCCAGGAACTCATGCATGCGTTTCGTGAATTTAAACAGGCCTGGGATCCCGATGGGAAAATGAATCCGGGAAAAGTCATTAATGCCCATCCTCTTGATCACAATCTGCGGTTGGGAACATCCTATAATCCCCCACAACTCAACACTCATTTTCAATTTACGGATGACAGGGGGAGTTTTCCACGGGCCACGTTACGCTGTGTCGGCGTGGGAGATTGCCGGAATATGGAAGGCGGAACAATGTGCCCCAGTTATCGAGTGACGCGGGAGGAGCAACATTCCACTCGCGGACGGGCACGCCTGCTGTTCGAAATGTTACAAGGCGATCCCTTGCAACATGGCTGGCGAAACGAAGCGGTCAAAGAAGCATTGGATCTGTGCCTGGCCTGCAAAGGCTGTCTTAGCGATTGCCCGGTGAATGTGGATATGGCTACCTATAAAGCGGAATTCCTCTCTCACTACTATAAAGGCCGTCCCCGGCCCCGCGCTGCTTTTTCCATGGGACTCATTTACTGGTGGTCGAGGCTCGCCTCCACCATGCCAGGGGTGGTGAATGCCGTGACCCATGCCCCGATTCTAGGGACTCTGGTGAAAAAAATTGGTGGCATTGCTCCTCAACGGGTCATGCCCCGTTATGCCATGGAATCCTTTGCGGCCTGGTTTCATAAGCGGCCTGCTTCTTATTCCAAGGGGGCCAAAGTAGTGTTATGGCCAGACACCTTTAATAATTATTTTTTCCCACACACACTGAAAGCGGCTGTAGAGGTGTTGGAGAAAATGGGTTTTGCGGTCACCATCCCCGCACGGCCTCTCTGTTGCGGACGTCCTTTATATGATTTCGGCATGTTGAAAACCGCTAAACTCCTGCTGCGTCAAATCATAGATTCCCTGGAGAAAGATATCGCCGACGGCATCCCCATCATTGGCCTTGAACCCAGTTGTGTGGCGGTCTTTCGCGACGAACTTCTCAAATTGTTTCCCAATGATGAACAGGCGAAACGGCTGGCCGGATTAACGTGTACGCTTGGAGAATTTCTTGATAAACAGGCAGGACCCATTGCCTGGCCGCAACTCCATGAACGAGCCATTGTGCATGGTCATTGTCATCAAAAAGCTGTCATGGGGATGAATAGTGAAATGAAAATTTTACAGAACATCGGATTAGATTGCACACTTCTTGATTCCGGATGCTGCGGCATGGCGGGGTCATTCGGCTTTAAAGAAGAGCATTACGGGATTTCACTGTCTATTGGAGAACAAATTCTTCTTCCGAAGATTCGGGAAGCGGCGGCACAACGTGAATTAGTCGTTGCCGATGGATTCAGTTGTCGCGAACAAATCGTGCAAACGACCGGCCGGGACGCGCTCCATACGGCCGAAGTCCTTCAAAGAGCGATGAACGGTGCTGAATAGGGGTGCCTGACGCTTCTCCTACGAAAGGCCGGGCAGAGGAACCCGTGACGGAAGTTTTTTCATAAAGCCGGCTCCTTGCCGGCTAGAAAAGGAGGTCCTATGCTCACCATCGGCTTTACATTACTCATCATTGCCGGAATTTGTGCGGTTATTGGATTTGGAGTCTTTTCGACCCCTGTCGTGGGACCGGCACGTGTGGCCTTTTATTTTCTGTTCATTCTGTCCCTCGCGACGATCTTCTATGGAGTGGTTCAAACAGAAATGCATGTCGATCCACGGGTCCCGACGCAAGAACGGAACTAATCGCACCGGAAGAAAACAGAGAATGGAAGGATCCTCATCCTGATTCATGAAAAATTCGGATGCGGGAGAACATCGCTTCGTGTTAAAGAAGCTTTGACCAGAACACCACCACACTATTCCCTCCCAGCTTCGGCCCATGGCGATCACGGTATATGCCAAAGTTATAACTATAATTAATTTCTATTTGTGAACCCCATGGAGCCCCGCTGACAATTCCACCTCCCACGGCCGGCAGCATATCTACCTGATAGCGAAGAGAACCGTTACCGTTGAAACGGGCTCATTCGATCGCGGACCAGGTTCCTCGAATATACGGATACAAGAAAAAGAGCGCCTCATACCGGTAGGTGAAATTTGCAATCGCGTATTTCCGCGGAAACAATTCATTGAAGGCCACTCCGGGAATGAGAGGACGAGAGAGCGCTTCCCATTCGTAGCCCGTAGGGCGGCCCGGCAACCGGAAGGTGGAAAACCGGTCAAGATTCTTCCCGATTCCCCCATATACCGTCACAATCAACCGGTGCCGTTCTGTCGGCACCAATGGGACCTTACCCGCCAAGGCGGTATAGAAGCTGGCCAGCATAAATGTGTGGTCATCATGGTTATCCGGGGTCTCGAATGCCGGATCTCCCCACTGACGCCAACGGGCGCGATGTCCATAGAGGACATCACCTCCAAAAGCGAATCCGTGATGAAGCAATTCCATAAGATTTCGTTCAAATTTATCTATCCGAAGCCTGGCATGGACCCGGCCTTCATACGTATTTTGGGGCACAATGAAATTATTGGACGTCTTGGAACTGCGATCGAACCACCGGTAACCGGGTTCATACGTTAAAGAAAATTCGGCTGCATTATCCTGCCCTCCCGGGGATAATGGCCTGCGATACCCGATACCGATTCCTGCAAAAAAATAATTCCATTCCAATTCCACCTCCTTGATAGCCTGTCCTTCGACATATTCGTATCGGCCGAATGGAATGATCACATTTTCAAATGTCATGGCGGCAAACCATGGGCTGGTCGATGACAGACCACGCTGATACTGGATGTCATTGAATACGCCTGAGAGCGTCCCCCGAAACCGCTGGTTTTCCTCTTCCCAATTGCGCCAGACAAACAGTGCGCCAAATGGGAGAAGTTCCAACCGTTTGGGTCCGTCCGGGATCCAATTCATCCCGACATTGATCGCCGTGACCTGCCGTCGATCCCGGGGAGGGATATAAATTTCCTGGCCGAAAATTTCCGTCTGATGGGGTTGTCCTGCAAGCGGGGTATCAGTTGTCTCTCCCGAAGCGGACCGACCGAAAACCGCCATCACACTTAATACCAAACCCAACAAGCATATAGAAACAGGAATAGAACCGACACCTTTACGCCACCATGGTCGGCTGAAAAATTTCCTGTGAGCGTGGATCGGAAGCGAGCCCGCGGGTGACAGGTCACTCATAGGACAATCGGAAATGTTAGGGAGAATCCGGAAGAGATTTTTTGGACCCTAACTTGGAAAGCGCATAGGTCAGCATAATGGTAATACATGCCCCGAGGACCGCCACTGTCATATCCTTTTGCGCATCCCATTCGTCTCCCTGAGTACCAAGGTACGCTTCTCCCAATTCCGGACGAACGAGGAGAGCAACCCACGATTCGATAATTTCGAAGAATCCACTGAGGGCCAATATGCCGCTGACAGGAAGGTAATAGGCCCAGAATCCACGCACACCCACACGGCGCAGAAATAATTCTCGTAATGGATAGGCCAGAAATAAACCGAATGAAAAATGGGCGATGCGGTCAAAATGATTGCGTTCTAATCCCCACCACTCCTGCATCCAAAAGCCCAGCGGAACCTTTGAATAGGTATAATGGGCTCCGATCGCATGAAGGGTCATAAACACGGTGAGGAATACATAGGAAAGATCCGACAAAGGAAATCGTCGATAGGTCACGACAAGGACCATGACCAATCCTATCGCTAAAATATTTTCGAGAAACCAATCATGACGGTCGACGGGGTCAATGGCAAGGAAGACCCACACCACCACATACCAAGCCAAAAGCCCGTGTAAAAGGTGATGGTCGCGGAACCTTTTCCGGTTAGTGGCGGTAACTGCAGTGGTCGGTCGCATGTGGAAGATCTGCTGTCCGTTCCTGTGATCGAAATGAACAGGAACCTTTCAGTTTCCAGGAGCACAACATAATCGCGAACCAGAGCAGCGCACCATATAATGTGGCTGCCATATCTTTTTGGGCATCCCATATATCTCCCTGTGCCCCGAGATAGCCCAGACCTAATTCCGGGTGGACAATTCGGGTTACCCATGATTCAAGAATTTCCCACAGCCCGCCCAACCCCACGAGTGTCACCAACACAATTCCAGCGCGGATCCACGCGGACATCCCTGGAATTCTTCCGAAAAGTTCCCATAAGGGGTGGGCAAAGAACAAGCCAAAACACAAATGAACGATGCGATCGAAATGGTTACGGGGCAATTCAAACAGGTCTTCTAACCAGAGTCCGAAAGGCACCTGAGCATAGGTGTAGTGTGATCCAATCGTATGCAGGGTGAGAAACATCGCAAAAAGCACATAGGAGGCCACGGAAAAAGGCAGTTGCCGGTAGGAAATGGTCAGGACACCGACGAAAAGAAGAGGAAGGATATTGGAAAAGGCCCAACTCTGAGGATCAAGAGGGGCCCTTCCCATTACCAGAAAGAAGCCGACATACCACAGCAATAAACAGACCATCACCAAATTTTTCAAAGTTGAACTCCCTGAGAGTAAAGTTCTGGGGTCATTCAAAACAGCCTTTACATTGTCTCCCAGGGAGTCCTGAATAACAAGGCACAGAAGGGAAAACTGTTCCATGTTGAAGACTTACACGCTTTGATGCACACCGAACTCCCTTCCGCCCGGTCGCAGGTATTTGCTGGGCAGAGTCGTCCGGGCTCGCTTGATATCCCGCCGCTTTACCGGGAGGGCGAAGCGGTCGGTGGATGGGAAGAAGATCCTTCTGCTTGAGCGGGAGGACCTTTCATGAATCGGTTGCATCCACTATTTCCGGAGACCAACAACCGATACGGTTGCAGGTTTTCATCAATACACAATCCCATTGTGGCATCTCCAATTTTTGCAGATGGTTCGATTTGCCACCATTGACATCTTTTACAGAATCCCCATTGTTCACCCATCTTCAACTCCTTTCAAAAACGCGTCTTTCGGGTGGAATCGTTCCTGCAATGCATAACGACCCAATAAAATTAGTTTTCCATAACTACAGCACAGGTGACTGTTGGTGAGATATAGATGAATCCGACAGGCATCTTGCCTAAATGTCTATTTCCGGCACGGGAGTGGCTTTACGACAGACCCATTAGGAAGATAATCAGCCGTAATGGAATGATGCCGGCGGTCCCGAGCAAAGATGAAGGAAGTATTCCCTCCATTCCTGTGGCTGTTCTTCCGGTAACCTAGAACATTCAGAACCGAATCTCACATTCCCTGTTACACCAGTCAGCTCTATTTCTTTTTTCTCTTCGTAGAATTTTGGCGCGTACCAGTCTTATTGGAAGACATGCCGGCCTTCATCAGAAGTTGTTCCTTCCGGTTTACGACCCGGTCGTGAAGACTTTCCCAGTCAATAGTGCGCTTTTCTGCCTTGGGCAGCATCTCGGCCTCTTCCTCTTTGATATGATGTTTGCACAGTTCACCGAGTACGGTGAATTTGGCATCATAGCGTTCGTCACCGGGTTTCATCTTTTTCAGCTCCCCAATGACCACATGTACGACATGGTGTTCCTCCAGAGCTTCATCCATGAGATCCTCGTCCTTCAGTGTGGGACGAACGGCCGGATAGATTAATTTTTCTTCCAATTCCGCGTGTATGGTTAGCTCCGTTAAAGCTGTTTCGACGATCTGCCGCTTCTTTTGTGCATTTTTCGTCTTCGAAAATTGTTCAAACAGATCTTTAACATATTGATGGTCTTCCCGAAGCATATCGGTGACTTGTGTGGCTTGAATCTTTTGAGTTTTTGCGGCCATATCGCCTTCTCCTTCCTTTTCCGTGTCGGAATGTGGTGAATTTATTCTCTCTGATAATTTCCCCTACCCTTCATGATTCCTCCTTCCATTTGGTCCCTCGAATAGGTGTCATGAGTGATAGCCTGATAGATCTATAGCAGGGGATTTCCATCCGGCAAAGGTATAAAAAAGAAGAGAAGTGCCCCCTTTTGTTCATGAGGTTTCAGAAGGTAGAACAATTGAAGAAGGTGAAGTTCCGTGCCAAGGGTTTTCTCCAGTTATCCGGAAATCTCCTGAACGGATATGCTGTCGGTCAACCAATGCAATGAAGAGACAGCCTGAATCAACACATTCCTGACAATTTTCTGGAGCAGGGGGAGGACGATGAAAAAATCCACGACAAAGAAAGTTACCCGGTCAGGGTTACAGGACGACCCGAATCCTTTTGTGGAGGAACGGACTCAAGACGGAGTGCCTTGCCAGCAACAACCATGGCCGGGACAAGAGCCGGAAATGCGTCCTCAGGCGGACCACGGGGAGGAATCCTATCGTGGCTCGGGCAGACTAACGGGCCGCACTGCGCTTATCACCGGAGGAGACAGCGGGATTGGACGGGCCATTGCGATAGCCTTCGCACGCGAAGGGGCGGATGTCGCCATTACCTATTACAATGAGCGGGACGACGCGGAAGAAACTCACCGGTGGGTGACACAGGCCGGACAACAAGGACGAGTGTTTCCCGGAGATTTGCGCGAACGGGATCATTGCCGGCATGTGGTCGAGCACACGGTGGGGGAATTCGGCCGGTTGAATATTCTCGTGAATAATGCGGTCTTTCACAGTGAAACCTCGGATTTTCTAGACATCATCCCTGGGCAATTGGATCAAACCTTTTACACGAATATTTATGCCTCCATCTGGATGGCACAAGCCGCCTTACCGCATATGCAGGAAGGCGATGTGATTTTGAATACAGGGTCGGTGGTGGCGCTGAAGGGGAATTCACACCTCCTGGATTATGCTGCGACGAAAGCGTCCATTCATAATTTCACGCATTCATTGGCTCAGGTGGTGGCGGAACGGGGAATTCGCGTGAATTGTGTGGCGCCCGGTCCCGTATGGACGCCCTTAATTCCTTCCACCCGCAAGGAAGACGCCGTGAAAGAATTCGGCTCGAATACCTTTTGGAAACGGCCGGCTCAACCGGCGGAGATTGCTCCAAGCTATGTGTTTTTGGCCTCCTCGGATGCGCGATATTATACGGGCGAGATTCTCGCGCCGACCGGCCTGGCATTCACCACACGTTGATCAGGGATTTGGACAAAATTGAACAAACGGAATGATGGTGCCTTTTCCTCAAGATTGCTCATGGTGTTCCTCCTCCTCAGGCGCAACGCGGATATTATTTGGCGCAACATCACGAACGGCGCGGTGGCGGTGTGGTTGATGAACGGGGTGACCGGGACTTCTGTAGGTTTCCCCAGCACGGCCTCGACGACGTGGGGAATTCAACCTTAGCTGGAGGTACCTGCCGAATTGAGGGCCTGCGTGAGGTGACTCTCGTTTTTTCAGAAACGAGAGTCACTAACCAGAGCCTCGCGTTCAAATTTTTCCGACAAGATCCAAGCCAGGTTTTAAGGTCTTATCGCCCGGTTTCCAATTAGCGGGACAGACTTCTCCTTTTTCTTCCCTGACGTGGACTGCTGCTTGAAGTTTTCTGAGTAATTCCCGGCCATTACGTCCGATGCTATTATCGTGAATTTCTCCCACTTTCAGGATCCCGTCCGGATCGACCAGAAAACTCCCACGCAACGAAACGCCTTCATCTTCCAGATATGTTCCGAAATCACGGCTGAGCCGGCCTGTGGGATCGGCGACCATGGGAAACTGAATATTTTTTATGGCAGGCGAGGTATCATGCCAGGCCTTATGTACAAAGACCGAATCCGTACTGACGCTAAGGACCTCAGCCCCGAGTTTTTGAAATTCCGGATACAGCTCCCCCAATTCTTGCAATTCGGTTGGACAAATAAACGTAAAATCGCCTGGATAAAATACCAATACCAGCCATTTACCCCGGAATTCTGACAACACGAGAGAACGAATCTGTTCCTTGTGAAACGCCTGGTATGAGGCATCCGGGATCGTCTGTCCGATTTGCATCATCATGCTTTTCGACCTCCTTCATGGAAACGGTTTGAAATGTTTAGCACAAGTGGTTCAGAGCAAGCTTGGTCGTCTGTATGAACTCCCAAACTCCGATTCTCGAGTCACTTAAACAAATCTTATCCCGGAATGCAAAAAGTTGTGACTGCCATGAACCCTTGCATAAAACGCTCCTGTTACCCATAACAGTTTTTGAAATTTCTTACCAGGGTTTCTTACAGTGTGGCCTCTTCAATTGTTTCTATATGATAACTACTTTCGCGTCATCTGTTTAGTCACCCATTCATCACGAACTCATCAATGTTAAGGAGCGATTCGCATGGCCAAAAAACAACCCACTAAATCTTCCCCTGCTTCCACCGGTAAAACCGCGAAATATGCTGACCCAACTGTCGAGATCGGCACTGGAGGGGAAGTGCACCAGACAAGTGGAAAAACCAATCCGGTATTAACCACTCAGCAAGGCATTCCTGTCGCGGATGACCAAAACTCGCTTAAAGTCGGAACGCGGGGTCCAAGCGCATTGGAAGACTTTCACTTTCGGGAAAAGATTTTTCACTTTGACCATGAACGGATTCCGGAACGGGTCGTGCATGCCCGCGGGTTTGGGGCTCATGGGTATTTTGAAAATTACGAATCTCTGGCAGATGTCACAAGAGCCGACCTCTTTCAACGACCACGTGATAAAACTCCTGCGTTTGTCCGGTTTTCAACCGTAGCCGGTAATAAGGGCTCCTTCGACTTGGCAAGAGACGTCCGGGGATTCGCCGTGAAGCTGTATACCAAAGAGGGGAATTGGGATCTTGTGGGCAACAATATGCCCGTGTTTTTCATACAAGACGCTATGAAATTTCCAGACCTCGTTCACGCGGCCAAAGCGGAACCGGATCGTGGCTTCCCCCAGGCGCAAACTGCGCATGATAACTTTTGGGACTTTATCTCTCTGACCCCCGAAAGCATGCACATGGTCATGTGGATCATGTCCGACAGAGCTATCCCCCGTTCCTTTCGTTTCATGGAAGGGTTTGGCGTGCACACATTCCGCCTGATCAATGGCCAGGGGAAATCGACGTTTGTAAAATTTCACTGGAAACCGAAACTGGGTATGCAATCGGTGGTCTGGAATGAAGCCGTGAAAATCAATGGTGCGGATCCGGATTTCCATCGCCGGGATTTATGGAGTGCCATTCAGCAGGGTGATTATCCGGAATGGGAACTGGGCCTCCAGCTTTTTGATGATGAATTTGCTCAACAATTCGATTTTGATGTGCTCGATGCCACCAAACTCATTCCAGAAGAAATTTTACCAATTCGCCGCGTAGGCCGGCTCGTTCTTGATCGCTGTGTGAACAATTTCTTTGCTGAGACCGAACAGGTCGCCTTTTGTACGCAAAATATTGTACCGGGCATTGATTTTTCAAATGATCCGCTATTACAAGGACGGAACTTTTCCTACCTCGATACTCAGCTCAAACGGCTTGGCAGTCCGAATTTCACTCACATACCCATCAATGCCCCCAAGTGTCCGTTCAGCCATTTTCAACAGGATGGCCATATGGCCATGCAGAATCCGCAAGGCCGTGCCAATTATGAACCCAATTCCTGGCCAGGCGAAACTGCCGGTCCCCGTGAATCACCGGAAAAAGGATTCACGTCTTATCCTGCAGAGGACGAAGGCCCGAAAGTCCGCCTTCGCTCTGAAACCTTTGCCGATCATTACAGCCAGGCCCGACAATTTTATATCAGTCAGACCGAGGTCGAACAAACACACATCGCAAACGCCTTAGTTTTTGAATTAAGCAAAGTGGAACATCTTGAGATACGGACTCGTATGGTTTCTCATTTACTGAATATCCACCAGGATCTGGCCAAAACGGTCGCCAAAGGATTGCGCATCCAGCAGATGCCAGCGCCCGCAGATGCGGCTAAACCGACCCAGGAGGATCTCCAAAGATCCCCGGCACTCAGCATTCTTCTTAATAGTCCCAAGACCTTCAAAGGGCGAAAGCTTGGCGTGCTCATCACCGATGGAGTCGATATGAAATTATTTAAATCGCTCAAAGCCGCCGTCAAGTCGGAAGGGGCGATTATGGAGATTGTGGCCCCCGGCGTAGGCGGAGTAGAAGCCAGCGACGGGACATGGATTGAAGCCGCCCAGAAAATCGATGGCGGCCCCTCGGTTTTGTATGACGCAGTAGCTCTCCTCCTTTCCGAGGAAGGAGGCCGGGCTTTAGCCAAAGAGCCGACGGCGAGGGATTTTGTGGCAGATGCCTTTGCGCATATGAAATTTATCGGATATGTCGAAGCCGCGACTCCCCTCTTCGCAAAGGCAGGGCTGACAGATATGGACGGAGGAATGATCGCTCTTGACGGAAATAAAGGCACCTCCAAATTCCTGGAAATGTGCCGGCATCTCCGATTCTGGGACCGCACCGCGGCTTCATGATGTGGCAAATCGACCAATAAATCGGGTAACCATAACAGGTAAGCCAGGAGACCGGGAATTCGAGACATAAGCTGAACACGTATCAATCAGGTTCGTGCATAAATTAATATGCTTTTTTAACTGCACCGCAGAGTGTATTTAAAGTCGTTTCATTTTTTATCAAAAAAAATTTCATGAGATATTTAGCGCTGGCTACCGATTATGACGGCACTCTTGCCCTTCATGGGCGCGTCAACGAATCGACCCTTCTAGGACTGGAAAAAGTCTTAACCACCAATCGAAAGCTCCTTCTGGTCACGGGCCGGGAACTAAATGATCTCCTGAATGTATTCCCTTATCCTCATGTATTTGAGTGGATTGTCGCGGAGAATGGACTGTTATTGTATAAACCTTCCACCAAGGAAACCATCACCCTGGCGGATATGCCGTCTAAAGATTTCATTATGCGGCTTCGTTCACGAGGTATCCCCATTTCTGTCGGACGAAATATCGTCTCTACCGTCCGGCCACATGAAACGGCCGTATTGGAAGTAGTCCGTGATCTCGGATTGGATATCCAACTGATTTTTAACAAAGAAGCGGTCATGATGCTTCCAGCGGGATTCAGTAAAGCCACAGGACTGGGGAAAGCGTTACGCAGAATGGGCCTGTCCCCACACAATGTCGCGGGGATTGGCGATGCCGAGAATGATCTGCCATTTCTGGGAATGGTGGAGTGCTCCGCCGCAGTCGGCAATGCTCTTCCGGCAATTAAGAAACGCGCCGATATCGTGACGGAAGGAGAGCACGGGGACGGAGTCATGGAATTGATCCGGCATCTTTTGACTGACGACTTGCAATCAATTGACTCGTCCCTTCACCGGCATTATGTGGTGCTGGGAACCACAGAGACGGACCAGGAAGTCCGGATCAGTCCGTATGGTCCGAACCTTCTCCTGGCCGGCTCATCGGGAAGCGGAAAATCCACGCTATCAACCGGCATTATTGAGCGTCTCACGGATAAACAGTATCAATGCTGCATCATCGATCCTGAAGGCGATTATGAATCGTTAGAACAGGCCGTGGTCCTGGGTGACATGAATCACACCCCCAACACAAAAGAGATCATTAATATTCTGGAAAATCCGGATACGAATCTGGTCATCAATCTGGTTGGCCTGCCGATTCAGGAACGTCCTTCTTTTTTTAAAACCGTCTTGAAGGATCTTCAGGACTTTAGAGCACAAACGGGTCGCCCTCATTGGATTGTACTCGATGAGACTCATCATCTAATGCCGGCAGAATGGGATGTCCCTTTCCCCTTGTTCAATCCATCACCACAATCTCTACTGATGATCACCGTACATCCCGATCAAATGGCTACCGACGCCCTTGCAGCTACTGATTGTGTCGTGGTGATTGGAAAATCTCCAGGGGAGCGATTGGAGGCATTCACCAATTCTGTTGGAGAATCTCTGCCTTTATTCCAGTATCATCATGTCCAACAGGGGGAGGCGATATTCTGGAAGCGGCACGGAGGGGCTCTGCCGATTCGATTCCGCATACATCCCAATAGGAGCGAACGGAGGCGTCATCGTCGGAAGTATGCGGAAGGAGAATTAGGACCTGATCGCAGTTTTTACTTTCAAGGTCCGGAAGGCAAGCTGAACCTTCGAGCCCAAAATCTTATGTTTTTTCTTCAACTGGCAGAAGGGCTGGATCCTGAAACGTGGATGTATCATGTCAAGCGGCATGATTATTCTTCCTGGGTTCGGGATTGCATTAAAGATACAACGCTGGCCGGCGAAATTCGGGAAATAGAATCCACTGAATCACTAGGACCTACGCAAAGTCTTACTCACATCAAAGCCGCCATTGAATCCCGGTATGTCCTCTCTCCTCACCCTCCTTCCTCTTCGTCGCCTTCCTCTCCATCCACTTAGCTTGCAGATTCCGAAGAAATCCTTTTTGCGACAACGACATTTCACTCCGCAGTCAACACATTAATGATATTCACGCATGCCTCATGAGCATTGACCATGGGTCTGTTGAAAAAAGCCGCCAGCGGCGTTCTCGCCATTTTCCCGTGCTCACGGATTACGCGTACGCTCCGCGCGTAAAAACGGCTGCGGCCTTGCTGGACGGACTTTTTTGAACCGACCCGGAGCCTTTGATGAGGAATCTCATCCTGCGCAAATTTGCTCTTGAACATCCTTATTATTCAACACTCCCACCATCTGTGGGGTCAAAGACACATACCGTGTCACCAGCCTAAGTTCTGAATATTCGGAGCAGGATATGAAGGAGTGTTCCCTCCATGGCTGAAAAAAGGATTCCAACGTTAGGGGGTAAATATCGCCGATTCACGGGTTTTCACCAGTTCGCGGTGAACCGAACCCTCGTCATAATTCTCATAATATGAACGATGTTCTACATTTTTTTGCGGAGTGAATGCGTCTTAAACATCAGGAGGGGGAATCATGAAAATGTTACACACCGTGCTAGGGGTTTTAATGGTCATCGTGCAATTGATCGATTTCATTGTTCTCGTACGCCCATTTGTCATAGCGGTCTGAAGTTAAGCCTTCGCTCAACACAACCCTCTGGTGTGGGAGAGCTGGTAGAAATCAAAGAACAGATGACATTTCCGAAAGGGTGGAGGGGAATATTCACAGCTACGTTTCCTTCCACCTGCCGACCTTCAGGCCGTGAACGCTATTTATTCAGTGTTATCGGATTTACGGGAAATTTCGAAGAAACAGGAACCAAATAATTGCTTGCGCTTAAAAGGAGAACATATGTCACTTTTCATTCAATCCGACTCAGGCTGGAAAACGACCGTGCTTTTTGGAACGTGTGTGTATCTTTTTGTGGGGATAACGGCTGTATCAGGAGGGGAAAACACCTCTACAGAGACATCCAAACCCCAGTCCACAATGGAACAAGAAAAAAAGGATGGTAATCAGCACCAACAGTTCACATTGCTTCCCGGCCATCGGGTTATTAAGGGAGTGGTGGAAAGCGTGAAAGCAGATCAGGCAAAGGTCGATTCTGGTGACACAGGAGAAATCACCCCCCGCTATCTGTCACTGGAAAGGGCAAAAGAAAAGGGATTTACTCTGAAACAGGGTGATAAGGTCACCATCATGGTGAATGACAAAAATCACGTCGTGGATTACCATCTCACCAGCGGCGAAGGCCATAGTCATCATCACATAATCAAAGGCAAACTTGCGCATCCGCTCAAGGTTGGGCAGGAACAAGCCATAATTAAAACGAAAAAGGGAAAAGAACAGTCCTTTGCAGTCCGTCCGCTTGCAAGGAGCGAAGTCGCGGCCATTCCTTTCGACACCGAGGGCCTGTTCCTTATCGATGAAACCAATAAAATTGCGAGTGCCACATTAACCAAGGATGTCATCTCCGAGGACGATTGGGCTCGTTCAACTGCCTATAACGTCTATCGTCATATTGAGGGAGTCATCCAGGAAAAACCAGATAAGGAATCCCTGACGATCCAAACCAAAAATAAGGAATCCTTGACATTACCGGTCTGGAATTATTTACAGAAAGACATGACAGAACTTTCGAAAGGCATGCCGGTGACCCTCCTGGTGGATAAGGATGATAAAGTGGCTGATATTGCCTATATTCCTAAGGAAGAAAAATAATCTCATAAGAAGAAAGCAAGTGTGAGCCTCGCCATGGAAGAGGTCATTTGAGGCTCGTTGTTCAGAGCCAGATTCTCTGATTGAAATCTTAGAGAGGGACGAGGACCCGCTCTTCTGATCGAATTTGATCCACAGACCCCGCCACCTTCGTAGGAGGGGGCTCAAAGTTGATCACAAATAGGGTTCAGACTGAATGACGCGTTTTTGACTGGGAAATTTCAGGAAGTCGGATAATCAATCCTACGAGGCATTCAAAAACATGAAGGGAGGCCACACTCCCATCCGGCATGTCTTATCCAAACTCCCGGTTGAGAGTGGAAGCCTTCGTTTCCTCATCCTCACCACGACCGTCAGGTCCCCCCTTCCGGACCATGGCATCGGCATCTTGATGGCGAAAAGCAATGGACGTGCAAGCAGTCGGTGGTTGTTACCATTACACATGAAGAAATTGGGCATGGTCACAGCGAAAAATGATGTCTTGTGAACTGACAGGTCATTTGACTTGAATATTATTAATAACAGAATCCACTCCGGGTACCCGGGCGACGGCCTTTTCCGCCGCCTGTCGTTGTGGTTCTTTTTCAACGAATCCTCCCAAGGTCACCACACCATTTCGGACTGTGATGTTAATGGGAGCGGCGTCCAACCCTGCTTCCCGCATAAGAGCGACTTTTACCCTGGCGGCGACATATTCGTTCTTATCCGCCACCTCTGCATCATGACCAAGTGGCGTGCTACATCCGAAGGCCGCCACGACAAAGGCCATAATGAACAACGCGGTAAAAATAGGATGCCTCACATAGGAAAAGGTGTAGGAGAAAAACCGGTTCATATAAATCCTTGAAAAGGAAATTCTGACTGGGATAGGAAACGATAACAGATACCGTGTGCCGAATGGTAATCCCAAGAACATATTCTTTTCATTGCCCAACACTGCCTGAATGAATCCGTGTGATATCACATGAAGAAACCAAAGAAACAGCAAGGGTGGATTGGGAGACTTCTCATCTCGATGGTCATCGTGGCATGCGTGATCGCCATCCTTGTTCCAATGGGAATCACCGTGCTGAACTCCCAATGGTTTCTCCGATTCGCTGAATCCAAGTTGACGGAAACTCTCGGTCAACAGGTAAAGATTGGGACATTGAAGGTAGACGTAGGCCGTATCTCCCGATTACGGGTTGAAAAGTTATGGGTAGCGAATCCATCCTGGGCAGCAGATTCCTCTCTTGCGTCCGTGGACGTTCTGGAGGTGGGGATCGACCTCATGAAGCTCATGGGGGGAGATCTGCTCATCACCGACCTGCAAGCAACGGCACCAATTGTTCATCTGGAACGGTCTGGTGAAGGCACGGCCAATTGGGCCCAAACGAATGGCGGAGATTCTCCCCCGGAAAATCAACATACCAAGCCCCCACAAGACCATGAGGCTCGTGATCTCCCCCGGATTAAATCCGTGACGATTATAGGAGGGAGAATGACGTATCTTGACCCTCGCAAGGATATCTTTCTTGCCCTGTCGTTTCATGCCGGAAAGAAAGAAGCCGGCACGGCCCAAAACGGTCTGATGGCAAATGGTGGCGGACACCTCGGTGGAGAACCTGTGACAATTGAACTGTCGGCAAAGCCTGCATTACCGGCGACACTTACACATGACAATCCTATTCAGTTGGCGCTACTCATCAACGTCGTTCAAACGAAATTGCATGTCGAAGGAGAGATTGATGCATTGATCTCTCCTGAAAGGGCCGGGCTACAAGTCCGGGTAGAAGGCAAAAATCTCTCCCGATGGAAGAAGGTAATCGACACCTCGTTCCCGGCATTTCCCACGTATCAATTGGCCGGACATCTCATGCTGGCTGATGAAGTATGGACGGTTAATGACCTGAAAGTCATGGTCAAGGATAGCGATGTGAGGGGGACATTACACATAATTCCCGAGGCCAATCCCGCCCGGATTGAAGGACATCTCTTCTCCACACGGCTGGATGTGGCGCAACTGCAGAAATATCTACCTCAACAGGAAAACTCGGAACCACTGGCAGTGAAAGTTGTAAACGTGCTCAATAGTATCGCTCATGCCCCGTGGCAAACCCGTCTCACATATCGGGCCGATATGATTGAAACAGGAATCATGCCGGTACACCATACCGATATCGCGATGAGACTGGAAGAGCACGGGCTCATCATCGAGACATTATCGGCGGAAGTCTCCGGCATGCAGATCAACGTCCAGTCACAGATATCCGTGGAGGAAAAGCTGGCGGAAGGTCGGGTCCATCTACAAGCTGAAAACCTAAGGGATCCACAAATGGCCAATATCGAGAACGCATCAACATCTCGAACGAACGCGACGCAAGGACTTCCCGGCAATCTTGAAATGAACCTTGCCATGAACATACACACAGTGCCTCCACCAGATCAAAAAAAAGGCTCCCCGGTGGAATCCAGGCCACATGAACCAATCCATGCCGTTAAACTCAACACGCTGGGCATCGAACATTTTGATATGCGCTATACAGATCCTTCCACCAACACCCACATCCAGGCGCACATGGATACCAACAATTCGGATGGTCTGGTCCTCAAGGCCAAGGGGGATTTTCGTAACGAACCACTTACACTGACCGTGACGGGTCCTACCATCGAATCCATACTTACTTCTTCTCCCGATCACGCCACACAAATATTTCTCGCTACGGATCTACAACTACTCGACACGACGGCTTCGCTTTCTGCCATGCTTGAGCCCGCCTGGCCGCTCATGTGGATGGATTTGTCGGTCTCCCTTCACAGCGAATCCCCGTCCACAGTCGCGTCCATGTTTGACATGGAAATGCCGACGTTGGGACCGGTCGCAATAAAGGGAAAACTGTATAAGAGATCACAGACCTGGAAACTGGAGAACCTGTCGGGCGTGGTAGACCACAGCGATTTTTCCGCAAGGGCGACCGTTGACACGAGTGAAACGAGCCGTTTTACCGCAACGGTGCATTCTGAAACATTGGATCTGGTTTCGCTCGTTCCCACGTCCGGCAAAGAAGAATCTTCGACCCGACAACCCGGAACTCAGGAGACGGGAGGTATCCAAGCCCCCGACTGGCTGACGCATCTGAGCGGCATCCTCGAGATTTCCGTCGGGAACCTGGTGGTCCCGAACGTCACGTTAGAGGATGTTTCCATGGTGACAAAGATCGAGAATGGCCTGGTTCGCATCTCCCCGCTGACAGTGGAAATTGGTGAAGGCATGATCACGACATCTGCACTGCTGGACTTGCGCGATCCATCGCTGCCCTCCCGTCTTCAGACCGATATCGAACGTGTGGATCTGGATAAGGCCATGCAATCGCTGGGGAAAGAATCCGGTACCTTGGGAACGGTGAGCGGCCGCCTCGCCTTGAGTTTTCCTTCTGCAGAGCCCAACGTGAACAATCCGCTTGAGGTCGAGGCCCTGCTTGATCGCTTGCGCATCGATGAAGTGCGGATACGCTATGATGATCCCGACTTACAGGCCAAGTCGGATTTACAGGTCCGGGCGGAAAGCGTCGTCTCCGGCATTCAGGTAAATGGAACCTTGGAATATCGTGAAAATCCTGTTGATGTGCGCCTGACCACGGGTTCCATTCAGAAAGTCTGGAGTGACTATCAGTCGATGCCGGTGGAAGCGATCGTTTCCGTCAACGACACCACCATCCGACTGGACGCCACGATAGGAAATGTGTTGCCTCTCTCAGCCTTTAGGGGACGAGTGTGGGTAGAAGGACCGGACCCGGCTCGTTTAGGTGAGGCCTTAGGTATTCCCTTGCCGCACCTTCCCCCTTATAAGCTGGAAGCGCTGGTACACCGGAAACAAGGGCCGGAAGATCAACAGACGGTCTCTCTGCAAAACCTGAGCGGCGCTGTGGGAGACAGCGATGTGGCCGGCATCCTGCATGTCATGACGGGCGGAGAACGTCCCATGGTCTCGGCTCGCCTGCACTCACGCAAACTGGATTTCGATGATCTGGCCGGTCTGATCGGTGCACCGCCGGATCCCGAAGAAACCGCTTCGAAGGCACAGGAAGCCCGCGCCGAAAAAACCGAAGATCGACAAACGGTGTTGCCGGATAAGCCCATGGATTTCACCCAGCTTAGAAAACTGGATGCAGAAGTGGAATATACCGCGACCGACGTGCTGGCACCGGACCTTCCTCTCAATGATTTCGCCCTGAATGTGACGATTGAAGACGGACATCTACAGATGGATAGACTGGATTTCGGCGTGGCCACCGGAACTGTGTCCATGCAACTTGAGATGAATGCCCGCAAAGATCCCATCCGGGCGAAATTGCATACGAATGTTGATCATGTGAACCTCAGTCGATTGCTTGCACGCTTCGACGTGGCTGATGACTCGTTTGGTGACATCGGCGGGCGGGCGAAATTGTGGATGCAGGGACAATCGTTGGCGGAATGGTTCGGGTCCGCAGACGGTGGTCTTTTTTTAACCATGACAGGAGGGAAAATCGATGCCCTGCTCGTGGAGTTGGCCGGATTGGACTTCACGGAATCAGCGGCGATATTCCTGAGCACGGATACGCGTGTCAAAATAGAATGTGGGTATACGGACTTGCAGGCCCGCAGTGGTATCGTGACCATCCACCCCTTCTTACTGGATACCAAAGACACCAAGTTCAAAGGTCACGGTTCGATTGATCTTCGTCAAGAAAAGATGAATCTGACCGTAGAGCCCTACCCCCAGGATTTTACTATTCTGAGTTCACGCGGCCCCTTGCACGTCAACGGCACATTTTCGGATCCTGAATTTTCTGTCGAACCCACGTTCCCCTCTCCTGAGTTTGGAATGGCTGACGATAGCGCCCGCTGTACGGGGATGTTGGACGCGCTTCGAAACGCCCGAAAGGAGCAACTGGCAGACAAAAATTGATTCCTTCCGTGATCTTCTCCAGCTGCCATGCCTGCCAGTAAAGCGTGAAATCCAAACATACCCCATACACCTCAGTGTCAGGTGATGAAGAGAAACGATTTCAGGGAAATTAACAGGTTTCTATGCAATTTTTCCGTGTTAGGTTGAAAAGTAAATAATGCAGCCGCCATCCCTGAGCCATCGAAAGGATCATCATGTCTATCACAAGAAATGATCTAGAGGATCTCCTTGAACAGAAAGAAAGTCCATGTGTGTCCTTATACATGCCGACTCATTCCGCAGGACCGGAAATCCGACAGGACCCGATACGCTTGAAGAATCTTCTCAAAGAGACTGAACAGCAATTGACGGAACAGGGCATGAGGAGCGTAGACGCTCGAATCTGGCTGGAACCTCTCACGAAACTCCTTGAGGATGAGCAATTCTGGCGGCATCAGGATCAGGGGCTGGCCATGTACGTGGCGAAGGGATGGCATCGGGTCTTTCGTCTGCCTCTCAGCCTTCCCGAGCTCACGATGGTGGAACCCCGATTTTATCTGAAACCCATCCTGCCCGTGTTCATGTATGGAGGAACGTTTTATCTTCTCGCGCTCAGTCAGAACCATATCCGGTTCTTTCAGGGTTCACAGGATGGCCTGCAGGAATTGCGCATACCGGATATTCCCCTCAGTATGGAGGAAGCCGATCAAACGGCCGGCGGCGAGCAATCGTTGCAATGGCATACCAAAGCCCCCAATGCAGGCGACCAGCGGGCCGCCATGTTTCATGGACAGGGCGGTGGGGATGACGAAGCGAAATCCCGCATTTCCCAATTTTTCCAACAGGTGGCAAAAGGTCTTCACGAGTTCCTGCACGAAGCGCAGGTACCGTTATATCTGACGGGCGTGGAATATTTGATTCCGATTTACAAAGACGTCAATACCTACCCTCATACCATGGGAAAAGGGGTCACAGGCAATGCTGATGAAAAAAGCCTTCATGAATTGCACCGGCAGATCTGGCCGGTCGTAAAAGAGGATGCCGATCGCGGAATAGAAATGGCCAAGGCCAATTGTAAAGAGCTCTTGGGCTTGTCCAAAGCTTCCAATGATCTCAAAACCGTGGTTCTGGCAGCCCATGAGGGAAAAGTCGATACCTTGTTTGTCGCCCGGGACATTCAACAATGGGGGCGTATCGATGTTATGCGAAACCGAGTGGAAACGGAACCGGCAAAGTCCTCAAAATCATTGGAAATTTTAGATTTTGCGGTGGTGCAGACGTTACTCAACAAAGGCATAGTTTATGCTCTCCCCCAGGAAGAGATGCCGGATAGGACCTCGTTAGCAGCCCTATTCCGTTATTAATGACCTTCGCTGTTTCATCCCCTCCATTAGGGCCGCGCCTCAAGATTGCCACAGGAATTATGGGAGTGTTGAATACTAAGGATGTTCAAGGGCAAATTTGCGCAGGATAAGATTACTCCTCAAAGGCTCCGGGTCGGTTCAAAACAGTCCGTCCAGCAAGGCCGCAGCCGGTTGTACGCGCGGAGCGTACGCTGAGTACGTGAGCACGGGAAAATGGCGAGAACGCCGCTGGCGGCTTTTTTCAACAGACCCATTATGGGAAAGAATAGCAGGTTGGTCTTTCATGACTGGCGGGCCATCTGTTCCGGAGACCCATCCGGCAAAGGCCCTGGAACGTTGGCCTTATAGTCGTCTGCTCGCTCAATCGGCAAGAACCTCAATTTTCCTCCTCCGGGAGATCATGGAACGGCCCGCATGATCCACCCTCATACCCTGGTGTGGGTGCCCTCGATATTTCGCGATAATTAAGGGTTGTTGACAGTTCACGACTCCCTACATTGGGGGTATAAGTAACCTGCACAGCTGCAGATGCCAGCTGGAATATATGGTTCAAGAGAATTAACTATCCAAGGGAAGGAGACCGGAATGGCCAATGACATGAAGGAAAAAGCGAAAGAAATCGGCAAACAAGTGCAGGAAAAAGCCGGTCAGGTCGGTGAGCAGGTTCGTGAGCAGACCACTGAACTGGCGAACCAGGCACAAGGCAAAGTAAAGAGCACACTCGAAAGCCAAAAACAAAAAGGTGTCGGGGAACTCAGCGGGCTGGCGGAAGCCGTGCGCCAAACCAGTCACACCCTTCGGGAGCAGCAGAAAGAGGGCATCGCCCAATATACCGAGCGAGCGGCGGAACACATGGACCGGATGGCGGAATATTTCGAGTCCCGTGAAGTCGGTGAATTGCTGAACGAGGCGGAAATGTTTGCCCGCCGTCATCCGGAAGCGTTTTTAGGGGGAGCCTTTATGCTGGGGCTTATCGCCGGAAGGTTTTTAAAGAGTTCAAGTGACCGAAGGATAGACGAATCCTCTTTCTATTGGCGGCAGGAATCGTTCCGGAGGGAGGAACCCATGGTGTCGGCTACGCCTGCCGCGCCAACCATGTAATCGGGAAGGGCCATTAATCATTTTTGAAAAAAAGATACAAGGAGGATGTTATGGGTTTATATCAGGAAGAACGACCACTCAGTGATCTCTTCCGTGACCTGAGGACTGAAACAAAAATCCTCATTCAACAGGAAATGCAGCTTTTGAAAGTTGAAATGTCCCAAAAAGTCCATCAGGCAGGGAAAGATGTGGGATTCATTGCGGTAGGTGGCGCGCTGGCCTATGCAGGATTGCTGGTTCTTTTATGTGCGGCCACTCTCGCCCTGGCATTAATCATCCCCGGCTGGGCTTCTGCGCTGATTGTGGGACTCGCCGTTGTGGGGATCGGCTACGCCATGATTCAAAAAGGTATCAGCCATCTGAAAAACATGGATCCCGCTCCGCAAAAAACCATTGATAGTGTAAAGGAGACCAAACAGTGGACGACCAACGCACTCAATTAAATACGACAGAATCGAAAAAGATAGAAGATCCTGACCGGCTTCGCGAACAAATCCGAAAAACCAGAGCGGAACTGGATGAAACGGTTCATACACTTCAACAACGTTTGTCTCCGGAGACCATCAAAGAACAGGTCAAAACCGCAGCAATGGATAAAGTGGAAACGGCCAAAGAAAATGCCCGGGTGAAGGTGAACAAGTGGCAATCCATCCTGACCGAACGGGTCCTGAACAAACCCGTACCTGCCGCTCTCATTGGCGTGGGTTTCATATGGATGATGAAACTCGCCGCCGATTCCTCATCGCAAAGACAAAGGTTTGGAAGAAACCGTTATGGCTATGGCTATTCCCTTGATCCCTATGAAGAGTGGCCAGAGTATGCTCCCGAAATTGAAGCCGGACGCATTCCCCGTCAACCATCCCGCCGGGGAAGCTCTCTGGACGCCATGAAAGCAAGAGCACAGGCCTCGGGCCAACAGGCACGGGAACAGATATCGGAATGGACAAACCAGGCACAGGAATCATTGGAAGACTGGCAAGTAAAGGCGTCACACCGTTCTGATGAAATCCGGGAGCGCACACGCGAGCGGAGCGAACGCATGAAGGGTGAAGTGTACCGGTATATGCAGGAGAGCCCTCTGACGATCGGGGCCATGGTATTTGCCCTTGGAACGGCTATCGGCCTATCCCTACCTCGATCGGAAAAAGAAGATCAATGGATGGGTGAAACACGCGACCGGCTGCTCAAGGAAGCCAAGGCGACCGCCAAGGAGATCATGCCCATGGCCAAAGAAGCCGCTGCTGATGCACAGCGGGTAGCCGGTGAGGCGATAAAAGAACAGGTCGGCATGAGATGAAGAGCGAAGCCGCATAAACGGTTGCATAAGCCGGTTCGCCAAATGGTCAGTGTGTATGACTTCGTGTTGACAAGTGAAAGGAATAAGTGAAAGGAATGCCTGGCTGAGAATCCTGTTCCGGTCCGTTCTCATCAATAAAGTTTTTTCATTTGGACCAAAATTTTGCAACAAGAGGATGGAATATGTCCCGAGACAACATCACTGAAAAGGAGACCGGCCCAAGAGGCCGGAATGCCACCCAACCCAGCCAAATCACAAATGCGGGGTGGTGGGACATCCTCCTCCGCGTAAAGGATCAGATCTCACACGATAATGTCTCGATTGTGGCCGCGGGAGTGGCGTTTTATGCCGTCCTCGCGCTCTTTCCGGCGCTGGCTGCCATGGTCTCGCTGTATGGATTGTTTACCGAGGTCTCTGATGTCCAGCAACAAATTACTTCTCTCAGCTCATTTCTCCCGCAAGACGCCCAAACGTTGATCGAAGAGCAGCTGACAACCATTTCCACCAGCGGCCAATCAGCTTTAAGTTTTGGAGCGATTGGAGGATTGCTCTTTGCGATTTGGAGCGCATCCAAAGGCATGTCTGCAATGATCACATCCTTGAACATTGCCTACAATGAAGAAGAAGAACGGAGTCTCATCAAAGTTACCGCGCTAGCGGTAGGATTGACGGTTGGAAGTCTTGTGTTTGTCATCCTGACTCTCTTTCTCATTGCCCTCCTTCCAACGGTATTGGAAGCGCTGGGATTCGGCCGGACCATACAAACGGTTCTCTCTCTCAGTCGTTGGCCGCTCTTGGCGGTGATCGTCATGGGTGGATTGGCCATCCTGTACCGGTATGCGCCCTGTCGGAACTATCCGAGATGGCAATGGGTGTCATGGGGTGCCGGAATCGCTACCCTGTTGTGGATGGTGGGATCGTCGGCTTTTGCAATCTATGCGAATGATTACAGTAGTTACAATCAGACGTACGGGTCACTCGGCGCGGCGGTCATTCTGCTGATGTGGTTCTGGCTCACCGCTTTCATCGTCATGGTCGGAGCGGAAATCAATTCGGAAATGGAACGACAGACCCGAGTGGACACCACGGCGGGTGAACCCGAACCGATGGGCCAACGCGAAGCCTACTCGGCGGATACACTGGGCCGGACAGCTGAAAGGCAACCTCATTCCACACGTTCCTAAGCCTGCTTTCGTCAATGAGGGTTTTTGACAGTTGTTCGTATCCTGTTTTCATTTTATCTTGACGACTCACTTCAACTTTATGGTTTTCACACACAAGGAGGTAGTGTTATGAATTCTGTTTGGAAATTTGCCGCACCGACTTTTGCCCTTACTCTGGGTTTCGTCGGTACCCTTCACGCTGCCGGCGATCAGATGTCACAACAATCACAAGGAACCAGTCAGGAACAGAACCGGATGGTAACGGTGAAAGGCACCGTGGATAAAATCGAAGGCGAAGTGTTCACCATCAGAAATGATAAAGGTGAAACGATCCGTCTTCACCTTGCCGAGAAGGCTTTTCAAGGCAAACAACCCAAAGAAGGTGACAAAATACAAGCCAAGATCCCTCAAGGGGAAGAGACGTATGATGTGGTTTCCGTGAAAAAGGAGGGAGGTTCTTCTGCAGCTTCCACACAACAAGGGGGAAAATCTATGCAGGCGCAATCTTCTTCGCAATCATCATCCTCACAGGGCGAAACATTCACAAGAACCATCAAAGGAGAAATTTCCAAAGTCGATGGAAATGTGTATTACGTCCGGGATACTTCCGGTAAAGAAATCCGTCTTCGCTTGGACCAATCCACCGAACAATCAGGCGAATTGAAGAAGGGCGATACCGTTGAAGCGTTGGTGACACAGAAAAAAGAATTTCACGTCATCTCGGCTGAATCCGTCCAATAACCTGGTCGGCGCGTCTTCCGGACGTGGACTTCCGCTAAAGAGTCCTCGTCCGGATAAACGCGTTAAGGGTTTTTGTGGACCACCAGATAGCAGGTATACCTAAGAAAGATTCGCCGTCTGCCACTGGTGTCAGACTGAAGCATGATTCAGTAAATATGGGGATCTGCTTACTGACCTAGAAAGAAACTTCTCCGTTTCAAGTTAAAGGACAGGTTCCGAAGATTCATTGCGAAACACGAGATATTTGTAATCGCCGGAGAATCGAATCCACGTTTTGACGACCATAATTCACAATATTAACAGTGCAGGGTTACGGGCCGAATTACGATTGATCTTGGAATTTAACGGATAGACGATTTCCTAAAAATGCTTCGTTTACCTGACGACACCCCTGCTTCCCCTTTACTTGATCCCTTCTATGGTTCTCCGCCGAGCATCATGGACATGACCGTCCCTTTCCGACAAATCTCAATTTCCCATAAATATATTTGTACATGTCATTTTTTGGAAAACACTTATTTTTTATCACGCATTCTCAGCTGCGAGCATACACATGATTGAAAATTGACATTCTTTTCGGACTTGTCACATAAAGGAGGTCCTCATGCCAAGAGGAGACAAATCCAAATACACCGAAAAACAAAAACGTCAGGCGGAAAAAATTGAAAAAGGATATGAACAGCGAGGCGTCTCGGAGGACGAAGCGGAACGACGTGCCTGGGCGACCGTAAACAAAATGACCGGTGGCGGAAAAAAGAAGGGTGGGTCCGGACGCGGAAAAGCCACCAATACCGCTCCAGCGAAGAAAGGCGGAAAGTTAGGCAGCAAAGCTTCAGCTTCACGATCATCAGCCGCGAAATCCGCTTCCGCCAAAAAAGCGGCACAAACACGCGCCCGCAAGAAAAAGTAACGTGTGGGAATGTCGTAAAACGATGCGTTCCCGGGAATCGCGGGACGTTTACCGGACCGGTTGGCTACGCATTCAGCGCGGCCCGGGAAATGGATTGACGCAGTTGAAAGAATTCCTCCCAGGGATCACGTTTGAGGGCCTCCAGCCGATCCGGAAGCGTCTTGAGCGTATAGGCCTGCGGCCCGGATAGGGAGGGTAATTCCTTCCAGCTGATCGGAGTCGAAACAGGCGCTCCGGACAAGGCTCGGACGCCAAAGGTCGCAACGGACGTTGAGCCAAATCCGTTTCTGAGGTAATCGATAAAAATTTTTCCCTTCCGCGTGGCCTTACTCATATTGGCCACAAAGGCGGAAGGCTGTCGCTCTGCCGTTTCTGTCGCCAGCTTGCGGGTATACTGTTTCAGCTCATCCCAGCCGGCCCGGCGGACAAGAGGCGCCACCACGTGCAAACCCTTCCCCCCGGACGTTTTGACAAAACTGACGATTCCATCCTCATCCAGTCTCCGGCGCAAGAGTTCCGCCCCCTCGATCACCTGTTCCCACTTGACCCCTGGTCCGGGATCCAGATCGAACACCAACCGGTCAGGCCGGTCCACTCGATCCTCCAGGCATCCCCAGGGATGCATCTCCAGCACGCCCATCTGCACAAGCGCAATCAGTCCCCGGACATCTTCGATCACTAAATAGGAATTTTCCTCTTTACTGCCCTTTTCTTCTATGAGAATTTTTTTGATGCTTTCCGACAAAGAGCCGGAGGCATGCTTTTGATAAAAACATTTTTTCTGATGTCCTTGCGGGCAGCGCACCAGCGTGAGCGGCCGTCCCGCCACATGCGGCAACACCCAAGCCGCGATGCGCTGGTAGAAATCTGCCAGATCCCCTTTGGTAATGCCCTGTTGGGGATAAAGAATCTTATCCGGATGCGTGAGTACCATTTCCACCCGCGGAGGGGAATGATCCCGCCTGGAATTTTTCCGACCGCGTGAGGATGTGGAAGGTTCGGGAACGATCTCGTTCAAGGGTGTCGGAATTTCTTTTCTGATGTCTTTGACTGATTTGTCCTCGCGAAGACCGAGAAAAGAGGGATGGCGCAGAACGCCTTCCCGTGTCCATTCCAAAAATTCAACTTCCACTACCAAATCCGGGCGTACCCAATGCGCAGTTTTGAGCCCGCGGTCGTTGGGCAACCGGACAAAGGGGGAACTCCCTTGATGACGTTTGGACAAGAGGGCATGAATGCGTGCAAGGCGTTGTTGCGTAAACCCCGTTCCCACCCGTCCGGCGTACTGTAATTGCCCTTCCTGATCGTAATATCCCAGCAGCAGGGCTCCAAAAAATTTTCTGGAGCCCGAAGGATTGGTATACCCCCCAATTACCAATTCCTGCCGGTGATGACATTTGACCTTGACCCACTGCTTCGAGCGGGTTTGACGATACGGGCTCATCCCATGCTTGGAAATAATCCCCTCGAGAGCCTTTCGACAGGCATGCTCGAACGACCGCTCCCCCTGACCCTGGATATGGTCGCTGTATCGCAGATGGAACGCGGCCTCCTCGGGCAGGCACTTAATCAATTCCCATAGCAGTTTCTTGCGGTTGAGAAGGGGCGTTCCGCAGAGGTTATACCCTTCGCAATAGGGAAGATCAAACACGAAATACACAAGAGGATCGGAAGCTTCCCCTTTCAGTACGGTTTGCAAAGCCTGGAAATCGGAAATGCCGTCAGGGCGAAGGACCACCAATTCCCCATCTAGAATCGCCTTCCGCACCGGCAATTGGGCCAAGGCGTCCGCGATACCAGGGAATTTCTTGGTCCAGTCCTTTCCATTTCGGGTATACAGGTGAATCCGGGCGTCTTTCACCACACTGACAAGACGATATCCATCAAATTTTATTTCATGAAACCAATCGTCTCCCGTCGGGATTGACTTGACCAGTGTTGCCAATTGAGGACGAAAGGTGGACGGTTGGGATACGGCCACAGCGGAGGGAAGCTTGGATGGGTTAAAGATGCGGGATGGGCCGGTGGTATTCTTGCGTGAGACGGTGCGGGAGGAACGGCTATTGGCGGTTTTGTTGCCTGACTTCCTTAGGGAGAGTTGTTTTTTTCTGCTGTTTCCCTCGGTCCCCCCGGCGATGTCCTCCAATGTTCGCTTGGTGGCTACGCTCCGGGGAGCCGTGTCAATGATATCGGGCTGTGTCCCTTGGAGAGCTTCCCTATCCTTTTCTTTGATCAATAACCAGTTTGGTTCATCCTTGGCTTTGGCTTTTCCCATCCGAACCAGGCTCCATCCTCCCTTCAGCTTTTTTCCTTGTAATTGAAATTTCAATCGTCCCCGGTCATACGCGTGTCGCGGATTTTCCTGTGGCACCCATTGGCCACGATCCCACACCATCACCGTTCCTCCTCCGTACTCCTCCTTGGGGATGGTTCCTTCGAAGGATCCATATTCGAGGGGGTGATCCTCAACATGAACGGCCAGACGCTTGAGGGAGGGATTTAAACTGGGACCTTTCGGAACCGCCCAACTTTTCAACACACCGCCCAGTTCAAGCCTGAAATCGTAATGCAAGCGGCTTGCCGCATGCTTATGGACCACAAACGAAGACCTGTGTTTCCGGGATGTCGTCCCACGAGGTTCCGGGGTTTGTTGAAACTGCCGTTTACTCTGATATTCTTGTAATCCCATGGATGTACCCTGAGGGTAGCCTTTTTGCGCCTCAGTTTTGAATAGACTGAGCAAGAGACCACTCTGCTCGGCCAAGCCGGCATTTTCCCGGTAAAGATTATCTTAACTGGCCTTACGGGATTTTCGAGGGGAGGCGGATTTGCGTTTTTTTGCTCGGCCGGAGGGTTGAGTCTTTTGAACGCTTTTCTTCAATAAGGCCATAATATCGATAACTTTTCCTGACCCAGTTTGCTTTTCTTTGGCGACCGTGGGGACGGATGTCCGTGATTGGGCACGTTTCGATTTTTTGTCGATCCATTTCAATAAGGCATCACGGTAGTCATCATGATAGCGTTGGGGTTCCCACCTGGTACTCATGGATTCCACCAACCTTTGTGCCAGAGTCAACTCCTTTTCAGAAATTTTATAGGATTTCACACTCGCCCCCGGCACATCCAATTCTTGCACGTTGCGAATTTCTTGATGAAACCGCAGAAGCTCCAGCACCAGCACATGCCCTTGAGGAATGAGCGCGGCTAAATACTGGCGTGTTCGAATAACGACTTTGGCAATTCCGATTTTGCCGCTCCGACGAAGCACTTCCCGTAACAGCACATAGACTTTTTCACCCTTGTTATCAGGAACTAGATAATAGGGCTTATCAAAGTACTCATAGCCGATATCTTTTGCATTGACAAAATTTTCGATTTCAACTGATTTATTCACTTCAACGGCAACTTTCTCAAAATCTGCATCATGTAACAGCACATACCGACCCTCTTCATATTCAAACCCTTTAACAATGTCCTGCCATGGAACTTCTTCACCCGTCTCCTCGTTCACGCGTTCATACCGGACTCGTGCATGGTTTCGGCTATCCAACAACCGGAAATGCAAGTCAAATTGCTTTTCCGCGGAATGAACGACAACAGGAATGGTGACTAGACCAAAGGTAATATGCCCTCTCCAAATTGGTCTGGTCATTTCACTGATTCCTTCCCGTCATGTCATTGGCAGCGGAAACACCCCGCAGGAGTATTGCCTCTTACCCGACACACCTATCTCTTATGATTGTTCCGTCGATAAATGGGAGAACGGGCCGTTGATTCTTGGTATGCTTCTTTTTCCGCTGTAAAACAGTCCTCCCAGTCTTCTCCATGTCGACCAACCCGCTTACCATAAGGCTCATAAGCTTTTTTGGGCTGTTTCTTCACGGAGCATCACGCGGATAAGACTTTCCAGCTGATCGATAAAAGGGCCGAGAGAATCAGATGGAGTTTTCCTGATGACTTGATCGATCTTCTGAAGATGCATGTTGACCATTAAGGGTCGATTGGAGGGTCCACTGATCACGATAATTTTCCCTCCATACCCTGTGGCACGCAGATCTTTCAGAACGGTTGGTCCATTGGGATCGGCAATTGATATATCCAAGACAATGACTTCAGGAGCATGTTTCTCCACCAGTGAAGTCACCTCCTGTCGATGTTCAGGTATAGAAAGGGCATAGTCCTTTTCACGAAAGTGGAGAACCATGGCACTTCGAAAGACTTCGTCAGGGGTAATGATCATGATCATGATGAAAACCACAAATTCCCTGGCTTGTATGGTGATGTTTCTTTTATAGGATTTTCCTGCAGCCGGATTCAACCGCTTCTCAGGAACACATCCTCCATTCACCTTATGATGAACCGTTTCTGATCAATGACGGGGTTGGTGCCCTTCAGTCCCACTGTTAGGCCGGAGGTCTTTTCCCCGTAAAAAAACTCAAGGCAAAAATGATCAAAAATACGACAAATAACACCCAGGCAATGTTGGTCGCTGTACCGGCTACGCCGGTTAAGCCGACCACTCCTGCAATGAGAGCAATAACTAGAAATGTAATGGCCCAACTTAACATTGGTAATTCTCCTTTGTTCCCTTCCCCAAAGGGTTGGGATGGTTTGTTCATTGGGAATGACTTTTTTGCCATATTGATGGTGAGTACATTCCCCATCTTCGAGCTCCAGATCCATCGGTGCTACTTACTGCTTCGCTCCATCTTGATGAACTGGGTGAAAATTCACCACCTTATTTTGGGCGTTCACTTCGATCTGAACCATGTCTCCGATTTTGAAATCTTCTTTCTCCTGGGAATTACTCAAATTCAAGTACCGAGGGGTGACCTCACCAGCCTCTCCCGCATCAACCCGTATGGTATTTTCGTTCACTTCCTCAACCACTCCTTCAATTAAACGATGACCTTTATCTAAATGATGATCGTTTTGTATTTGCGTGGTTGCCGAACGGTCATCAGCAGGAGCGTGGCCTGCGAGATCACTACTCCAAGCGAATCCCGGAATCCCCACTAGAAAAGCAAATGTCATGAAAATTTTCCAATTCACAAGCCACTGCCTATTGTGTTGGGTTGTCGTCATAGTCGCCTCCTTTACATTTGAAATTCCCACTCATCCAAAATACAACTGCCAGCCCGGTCACCGACACCGATTTGACCTCATTCGGGTTGGTTGATTGAAGCCGGAATTGGTATTCTGAACATTCGCACGGCTAACCATCATGCCCACATCCGGAATGTCCGCACTGACATTTTCCACCCTTGGAAGGTTGGGGAGATGAGCAATTTTCTGAACAAAACTCTTTTCCTGGAGGAGCTTCACATGTACAAGAAGGATGTGCACATTTTTTGGCGTTTGCTGTGGGCATAACTTCTCCTTTCCATCAGAGTTATATGAAAACCTATTCCTCAACTGCGATCCAGGTCCTCACTCGTAAAATCCTTCCACATTCGATTCTCATATTCAGTGTGGAATTTTCTAGACAAACTCTACAATGGACAAAACTTCTTACAAATGAGGAAAAATGGAAACAACAATTCCCTCAATCGGAGATCTCTAATCAGCCGAATCCTGTATATTTTCTCCGGCCTGTTCGATCCTTTCTCCCGTGTTCTCCATTGATTCATCTACCCGTTCTCCTGCTCGTTCAGCAGGACCCTCCTGTTCACAACCCACAACAAAAAACAGAGATCCGGTAAAACATACAAGCAGCAACATTCTGTTGATATAAAATTTCATGTACGTCCTTTCTTCATGATGGCATGAATACCTTGAGTGTTTGGGTATCAGGAACCTGAATGTTCTGTATTCTTCAAAACCTTCTCCGCGATCTTTCCGGCTTTCTGTGTCACATCTTCGGCCGTCGTCCCAACCTTGGTTTTGACGGATTTGACCATTTTTTCACGGAATGGTCCCATCCATTGGTCTTCTTTTCGACTGACGGGGATCGCCGCCGCAACAGCGATGCCGAATGCGACCATACCCGCACCGACAGCAAGAGGATGGTCATCCAAAAGCTGCCTGAATTCTCCTCGTGCAATCGTTCCTTTCTCGTTAATGTATCCCTTGACATTTTCCATCGTTTGCTCAGTCCCTTTTTTCCATTCGTAGGCCTGTTGCCTCGCCTGCCCCTTCCACTCCGCCAAATGGCCTTCAACAGTATCCTTCGCATGTTGTAATTTCTCTTTGACCGGTTCTTCCTGGTGATTATTGTCATCTTCCTGTTTTCGCCATCGGGGAGATTCATGTCCACAGGGTCTTAGGGCTCCATGTGAACTTTCCGTTGAATCCTTAAATAACCAGTACAAACCCAATCCAACGAGAGCGGTGGGAATAGGAATGTTCATAAAGGTATTTCGCATTGACGGCTCCATTTGTTAAAGGTCTTCAGATCTCCTGGCTTGCATTCATTCCCAATCGTGGGGCTTTCCGTAAAAGTCATACATCCTGACTTCATATTCTCTATTGATGGGTTTATTCGGATCATACTCAGGACTCCGTTCAATGGTCTCCCGATTCATCGCTACATCCACCATATGGTCGCTCCAATTTATAGAATGCACCCATTGGGGAGCGATGAGGACCTTTTTCCCCGGCAGCCAATTTTGGGTATCCACGACGATATATCGGATTTTCCATGAGGAATCATCCACAATGAAATCGTCCACATGGCCGATCTCTCCGTCTTTGGCTCCGATATAATATCCTTGAACCTCGCTAGCGGATCGCAAATATGGATTCCTATCCGATGTCCCAGACGAATTCGTTCCCTCGTTCGGTGCCGGTTCGATGGCTTCCCCGCCAGGCACACTCATCGGAGTGAAGCCGGCAGGCTGAAGAAACACATCATCGGTCCAGTAATCTCGCCATTTGAAAAACAGGCGTAATTCCTTCTCTTTTTGGAGCGAAAATGGCAGATTCGTTTCTATCCCCGGGCTGTTTTCGATTTCTGTGGAAGTCAGCGTCAGGGGAAAGACTTTATCCTCCCAATCAGATGGTTCAAGAGCCTCTTTTCCGATAAGCACATTCCTTCCTGGAAGCCAATTGCCTGTATCGGCCACGAGATACCGTATTTCCCACAACCGGTCGTCAAAATAAAAATCATCGACGCTTCCAAGGTCTTTATCGATGGCTCGCAACCGGTAGCCTCGCATTTCCATTAAAGTTTTCAGCATAATTTTCCTTTAATGCCCATTGAATAAAATGAATCTCCCCAGCATGAAACCAAGAAGAGTCGGTTCATTTAATTCATTAACCACTTTCCAAGGTTTCATTCGCAATGTACAAAAATTTTTCCGGCCAACTTGAAAAGTCGAAACCGTGCTGAAAAGCTCATGGAAGGGGACCAAATAATAACGGCCCGGGCACAGGGGATGGAAAACAGAATTCAGGGAAGGATATTGGTGATTTTGTCCATCAAAAGAACACTCCGGTTTTCTCCGTTATTTAACAACGACATGACCTGACGGGACCGATCCTCCACTGCCTCCAAATCATGTTCTTGCTGGATGGAGTCCCGGCTTGCCTTTTGGACCATTTCGACATGACGAAGGATTGCCTCACGATCCTCATGTCGCTCCACATTTTCTCCTATACGTCCCAAGCCGTCCAACAGACAGATGATCACCGCCACATTCCCTTTTCCATGTTGTCGGATCTGATGAAAAGCGGCGTTCAACACGCCTTCAAAAGTGATAGGAGGAGTAATTACCCGAAGAACTCCTTCCCGATCGTACCGGAAAGGGGAAGGAATTTTTCGTTGACAAAGCTGGGATAAAATCGCGCTGAGATGATCAATACAGTTTATGCAAGTGAACGGGTCATTTATTCCAGGCGAGAGTGCCCTGACGGCCACTTCCACAAGTTGAAGCACGGAAAACTCGATATCTTGTTCCTGGGTGCGGTTGGTTCCACAGATCATTTGCTTATTGATATCTTGGGATACGATATCTGCCATCGGCCCCAGTGCCAGTATTTTGGCCAAAGTTGCTCCCTTGGTGATAAAATGCCCCGGTCGATAAAGGAGAAATATCACTACGTTCTGTTCACGAGCGATTTCCATCAGTGCATTATTTTCAATGGCTTGAAGATACCCACCTATTTCGGCCTTAATATCCATTCCTTCTGTTTCTATTTTGGCCATAATAGGCGGAATTATGGTTGTATTCGCTTCATTCCCCTCCCCCATTCCTAAACGCTCTGGAAAAAGTCTGGTCAGGTCTTCTTCCAATTCCCCATAGACCGCCGCGATCAAATTCGGGGCCTGAATGGAAATCGCAATATGATGCATGAAATAAATCAATACCCCTAGGCTACACACGGCCAGAATGAGGCCCACCAAGGTTCCCCAATATGGGGTATACCCATCGGGATCCATATGGATAGTGCGCAAGACAAGCAAACAAAAGAGAAACGTCGCCACAAACGTTCCCAACACAACTTGATTACCCCGGTCCCGCAAAAAATTTCCAAGCAACCGCGGGCCGAATTGCGCCGAAGCCAGGGTGAGGGCCACAATGGTGATGGAAAACACGACACCGGCTATGGTAATCATGGAACCGGCAATGGTCGAAAGCAGCGTCATCGCTCCTTCCGGTCCCATATTGCTCAGCCACTGGAGGGAGTCAATTTTCTTAGGAGAAAAGAATGCGTCGAGATACGGCACGGCAAACGAGAGGAAAATCGCGGCAATGGCCATGCATGTAGGTATGAGCCAGAGACTCGATCGAAGTTTAGTCAGCCAATTTACTATCCAAGCCGGCATGAGTCACTCTTTCCTAAGGGATAAGGAGAATTTTTTACCCGCCTTATTATTCCAATTGGAAGGGAAAATGATTCCCACCATTGTAAGCTTAACGACTTAAAAATTCTCCAATGGAATTGAGCGGCTCAATTTGATCGCAAATCATTTTAAGGGACGCGACAAATGGCACCGCAAGGAGCGCTCCGACGGCTCCCCATAACCAACCCCAGAACAAGACACTGACCAATATTATCACGGGGTTTAATGTCAGGTTACGTCCTAATAAATGGGGTGTGATCACACTTCCTTCAATGGCGGTCAGAAATAAATACGTCCCGGACACCACAGCCACGATGTTCATATGTTCAAATGTGAGGGTCGCGGCCAACGTCACTGCTCCTAAACCAATAATGCTTCCAACGTAAGGAATGAAATTCAGAATACCCGCCATGGCTCCCCATAAATACGGATTAGGCATGCCGAGTAGATACATGGCGAGACTTGTCACCAGCGCGAGACCAACATTGACACTCGTCACCGTGACAAGATAACTGGAAATATTTCCCTCTATTCCTCGGACAATTTCCACTGCACGTCGTTTATCCGAAAATCGTGGAAGAACTTTCACGAGTTTTTCCAGAAATAAATCACCGGAAGCAAGGAAAAAATACAGTAAAATCATGGTTGAAACCAGCCCCAGAATAAATTCCGTGGTCCAATCGATCAATTGACCTCCCAAACTTTCGGTGTTCACTTGAATCTTTTGCGCTTTCCGGGATTCCGAAAGACCCGCCATATGTTCCAGTGCTTTGGTCGCCTCTCCCATTTCCAGGACCGAACTTTTGATGGTCCGAATTTTATGCTCTACCTGTTGTAAGGCATCCGGGGCACGGTCTAGCCAGAGAGAAGCGGGAGAAGACAGCTGAACCATTCCAAACATCAGGGTGCTGATTAAAACGAGAAGAATTCCCCCAGCCGCAAATGGTGCGGGAATATGTATTTTTTCAAACCCCCGCACAAGAGGAGCTAACAAAAGATTCAGGAATAAGGCCACGAACACAGGAAGCATGATGGCCTTGGCCACATACATCACCATGAGTGAGGCATAGACAAACAGTCCTGTGAGGGCGATGGACCGGATATTGATCGGTCCCTGGAATAATTGGGATAAATTGCCAGCTTCGAATGTGGATGAAAGGGATGGAGAGGAATCCTCTTGTTCGATTCCCGGAGTTTCTTTTCGGTTGATTTCAAGCATCGGAGGGAGCCAATTCTGGCCAACGAGGTGGGGGCACCATGATTATAACTGTGTCCCTGGTCCCATCAACAAACCTCCTGATCTCTTTGATCTTCAGGATTGAATGACTATTCATTGACATGAACCACCTCTGAACAATTTCCTTCACCATTACCGGACCGGTTGGAGAATGGCCCTGGCTGGGGTACCGTATCCGTTTAGAATTTTTAGGGGCAAACAGATAAGCATATACTCACCCGGTTTTACTCGAGAAAATTCAAGTCCCTCAATAATGACAATGCCGGCTTGGATAAGGATTCGAGCGATCTCTTTTCCATTTTCGTGTTTCCCTCCAATAAACAGAGCATCAATTCCGACGGTGCTCACCCGCCGTTCGGCAAGCCATGCCGCGGCAGTTCGGTCAAGCACGATGGTATTTTCATGGGGGTGGTCGGAGAAACAGTCAGAGGCGGAATTCCGAGTTTTCAGGAGAATCCTATCGTGAGAATAGATCCGGTGTTTCTTTAGCTCTTCCGCGTTCACCGAATGCTTATCCTGGATTTCAATCACTTTTGCCAGACCGATTGTCGCTGAAAATTCTGTTTGTTCATTATCCGGGAACGAACTCCCACATTTCACTGGCGCACCTATGTGCGTTCCGGCATGAGAACTCATTGATATTCTGGAAACATGAACCTTATCCCCATTGATCCTGTCCGTTACCGGCTCTATCTGAAATGGTGGGTCTTCGGCTCTTTGAACCATTCCCGGATACAATGGCAGTGAAATGTCAATCCAATTGGAAATCATGCCCTTCTCCCCATGGCGATTTTTCAATCGATTCTCTTTTCACACCGGAAAGTCGGCCAGGACCAGCTCTTTCCATGACGACTTTTCTCCGGAACCCGGCATTGTGATAACATGAGGGCAGATTATGGTTGGGTCATCCCGTCACTCAATAGATCTTTTGTAAAAGCACATGGGAGATTTGTCCACAGCCTACGGCCCAACAACGGTTTATACTGCCGACAATACTGGTCATTCCTTTGGGAGAATATGGCACTGTTCTCCATACCTAGAGTGTGATCATTCGGTGAAATCCGTCCGATTAGAAGTATCTTCTCCATGTCACTGAATTTGGCTATATTGTATGGGTCGGTGAGAACCGAACGGCAGGGTATTAAGGCCGCTCGTTTTATGCTGAATACCTCCCAGGCACGGGGCCACACCGCAACTCTCATCGATCCTCTTCTCTACCCTCTTCCGCTGTTGGATAAAATGTATAAGGAATTCAAGCCGGGTCAGGCACCTCGACCTCTCCAACGGGTGGCTGATCTGATTATTCCGGCGGACGGGTATATCATTGTGTCAGGGGAATACAATCATACCATTCCTCCTGCCCTCTCGAACGTTTTAGACCATTTTCTTGAGGAATACTTTCGAAAACCTTCCGCCATCGTATGCTATTCAGCAGGGGCGTTCGGCGGAGTCCGTGCCGCTATGACCCTCAGGGCCATGTTAGCCGAACTGGGAATGTCGAGTATTCCGTCTCTGTTCCCCATTCCCCATGTCCAGGACGCCTTTCAGGAAGATGGCACGCCCGCTGATCAAAAATTTCATCAAAAGGTTCGGGAGTTTTTTGAAGAACTGGAATGGTATGGTTATGCCCTCAAACATGCCAGGACCCATCATTGTCCCCGAAGTGAGAGTTCAACACAATCACTTACCTGAGAGGCGCCAGGCGTGACCGATCATGCCGCTTCCAAAATTCCCTGAAGAAAGGGGATTGAGAGACGCTCCCGTGAGTCTGTAATGATGGAATGCCTTCTGTTCACCGGGCGAGTTAACCGGGATTTACATTTGTATGACCGCAGCGGGTATGGCGATGCCCTTCATGATGAATGGTGCAGAGCTGCCCGGTATTAACAGCGGAATTTTCTCAACAAAAGAAGGCTTTATACCGGTAAAGGCAGGAATCGATCAGGCGAGTTTCCCCCTCAGACCAGGTTTTTATGATCTATCCCATTAGCGGTGGATCTTCATGATCCTCTCCGGTCAGAACTTCCGCTTCAGTTTCTTCCAGGTTTTCCATTTCACTAACCAACCCCAGTAACACCTGTCGTCTTTGCTGCAAGGACTTTTGTAACAAGTCACGGGAGGTCGGTTCTTGAGCAGATTCAGGAAGATTGACCAAGGCTTCAGCTTCTGCCATGGTGGCAAAATTATAGGCCGCCATTTTGGTTTCCCTTCCGTCTACCCGTTTCAATATCTCCTCAGTCTCACGATCAAACTGGTCCAACACTTTGGTATTAACCTGGGAATGACTCAAGCTCTCCAGCTTTTCCAGTTGCTGTTTCAATTGATCTACCCGAGAAAATGCAGAAAATGATGCGTTGGTGTTCGGCATAACCACAGGCTCCCTTCAGTCAATGCTGTTTTTCAACAATAATTCCATGTCCTCGCACTCAAGTCTTGCGTTTCAAATTTTCGGGATGACCAGGCCTCCTCCTGCCCGTTTGCCAGGTCATGACACAGATCCGTATTCAAATGCTCCTGGGCAATTCGGATAGCACCCATTACCCTATTGACTGCCAGAGGACGACCGGCCGTTTGAATCGCACCAAAACGGGACACCTCAGGAACGAATGGGGCAGAAGTTCCGCCTCCTAACACAATCGTTTGGCCCTTGTACCCTTCGGCCTTCAATTCCTTTAGCGTTTGGAGCGCATCAACATTGGAACAATTACCATCCAGAATGATGATATCTGGAGGAGTTTGTCGAAGGCGCATCCATAAATTTTGAGTAGTGGTAATTCCCATCGCCCCTTTTCCCATTTTTCGTAACCGCCCTGTCATCATCTCTAAAAATTTTTGATCCTCTGTCACAAGCAAAATCATCTGCGCCTCCTTCCTCCATTCATGTTCCAAAAACCGCCTTCTGCTTTCTAGCGAATTTCGATGGAATCCACCACTATCAAAAACCCTTGAATGGGCAAACCCGGATTTCGTCTGACTCTAATCTGCCTGGATAGAGAGCGAAATGGATCGCAGCAGAGAGAATAGACAAAGTGGTATTGGACCTCCCTAATTTATCTATTTTAGTGAATGGGCTAGAAAACTACATTGAAGAAATCAACCGGTTTCATACGTGAATGTGAGTAAGAAGTTCATATGAATCAGCCGGAAACATGGAGAAACCATATGCCAACGACCTTTCAAATGTTTTTCTTCGTTTTCATTTTCTTCTTCACGCCCTTTGCCCAATCTGGAGCCTTTACTCAGGCCCAGGGCTCCTATAAAGCCAGTGAGCTTGTTGGAAAATCCGTTAAGAATCTGCAAGGCGAAGATATCGGGCAGATTGAAGAACTGGTCATAGGAAGCAATGGAGAAGTCGGGTATGCCGTTTTATCCTTTGGAGGATTTTTAGGTATGGGGGATAAGCTCTTTGCTGTACCGTGGGATTCGCTTGCCCACCAGCCGGATCAGGAGTATGTGACGCTGGATATTCAAACGAAAAAATTAGAAAAAGCACCAGGTTTTAATAAAAATGATTGGCCGGATATGAAAGATGAAAAGTGGAAAATTCTCATACGGGAATTCTACGCCACGCCCGATCCCATCCCTCATAATTTCAATGCCCGGTAAGCCTGTGTTGGCCACAGTCCGAAGAACGTGAAGGGATTCCAGAAATACATTACTCGAAAATATTCACACATGTACGGGAATGATGTTTGGAAAATTTAAGGGAGTCATCTTGGCCTTGTTAGCCGGAACTGTTGCCACGGGGATCGGGGCACTGTATTCCATCGGCAGTGCCGATCTGCCTGTTCAAGACAGACAACCTTTACGTTTTAGCCATCGACTGCATGCGGGAATATTGAACATACATTGTCAATTTTGTCATCGGTATGCCACGCACTCTCCAGTGGCGGGTGTGCCATCCGTGGCTCTGTGCCAGACGTGTCATGAGTCTCTTTCTGAAGCAACACCGGATATGAACATGTTACAGATTTATTGGAACGACAAACGACCGATTCCGTGGATCAGGCTTCAGCGTCTTCCGGATCATGTGTACTTCACGCATGAAATGCATCTGTTCGCGGGCCTGTCATGTGTCTCATGCCATGGAAAGGTTGACCGCATGTCGGGCACCCCCAGAGCACCCACCTATGAAATGGGCTGGTGTTTGACCTGCCATGAACAACAGGGAGCCTCTCGGGATTGTTGGACCTGTCACAAGTAAAAGGACACACCAATGGACCTATATCGACGGACCCTCTTTAAGATTCTTGGACTGACAGCAGCCGGTTCATCCCTGCCGGGCTGTGAGCGAGAAGTGCATAACCTTGTACCCTATCTGTTACCGGACGGGGATATCGTTCCCGGAGTGGCAAATTGGTATGCCACCACCTGCCAGGAATGCGAAGCCGGTTGCGGAACCATGGTTCGTGTCATGGAAGGACGCGCGAAAAAAATTGAAGGCAATCCCACGCATCCGGTCAACGAAGGGAAACTCTGTGCCCGTGGACAAGCCGCTCTTCAGGGGCTGTATAATCCCGACCGCCTTCAAGGCCCTCTAAGGCGTGAAGGCAAAAGAGGTCAAGGTCCATTCCGGCCGGTTACCTGGGAAGAAGGCCTATCAGAATGGGTGGAGCAAATACGCATACATGCCGGAAAGTCCGCCATGGTGACCCGTCCGGTGACCGGTACGTTAGCCAGCCTGTTGACAACGATGATGGATTCCCTATCCGGTCGTCTCGTGATGTACGAATCCACGGGGGAACAGACGCTCAGAACAGCCAACCATCTCAGCTTTGGAACCCAGGCCCTTCCCCATTATGACCTGGCGAATGCAGATTACCTTCTGTCATTCGGTACGCCATTCCTTGAACACTGGCTCTCACCGGTATCGTTTGGTGTGGCGTATGGAAAATTCCGTCAGGGACGCCCCATGGTTCGAGGCCGCTTCATTCAGGTGGAGCCACGCCTGTCTCTCACCGCTTCAAATGCGGATCGATGGATTCCACTCAGACCGGGCACCGAAGGCTTACTCGCAATGGGCATTGGACAGGTCTTATTACGGGATGGACTGACAAATCTTTCTTCTTCTCACCAGGCATCCTTTCACCGAACTTTTTCTGCTATCTCATTGCAAGCGATTTCGGCCGACACGGAAGTCCCGCAAGAGGTGATCACTCAAATGGCCCATGAACTGTCATCGGCAAATGCTCCGCTTATTATGGGCGGGGGACCGGCCGCTGCCCAGACCAATGGCACCACAACGCTTATCCTCATTAATGCACTAAACGTAATGATCGGCGCTATTGGACGGCGCGGGGGACTGCAGTGGATGGAACCTCAAGACCCGCCGGTGGATCTTGCCAACGCCGGGTTGGCCGGCGAACGCACGCTCATGGATTTGGCGATGGAATTTGAACAAGGATCCCGCACATTGCTTCATTTGTATCGCGCCGATCCTCTCTTCACACTTCCACCGTCACTGAAGTTTGAGGGGGTGTTTGACCATGCGCAGTTCATCGTCAGTTTCAGTCCCTTTCTTGATGACTCGACTTCGATGGCTGATCTGATTCTGCCGGATCATGACCCGCTGGAATCGTGGGGGGATCATGTTCGACAGGATACGATCCCCGTGCCGGCCTGGAGTGTATCCCAACCTGTGGTGCGTCCACTCTATGACACTAAACCCATCGGTGATGTGTGGCTGGATGCCGCTCACCGATTGGGCGGATCTCTGGGTGAACGGGTCCCCTGGCATACCTTTCACGATCTGCTGAAAAGCCGGTGGCAGGCTGTCTTGACCAAGCATGATTCACCACGCTCGTTTGAAACCCGCTGGAAAGAGACGCTGCAGGAAGGCGGCTTGTGGCCCTCTACCATTCCCCATCATCAGATTTCCCCGGCCATTCCCTCCATCACCTATAAACCGCCGCAATTCCTGGGGAACTCCTCCGACTACCCTCTGTATTGTTATCCCTATCCCTCCCTGGGGTTGCATGATGGGCGAGGTGCCAATCGTCCCTGGCTTCAAGAATTGCCGGATCCTCTGACCACCGGTATATGGGGGAGTTGGATTGAACTTAATCCAACCACCGCACAGTCGTTAGGAATACATCCTGGCGACCGAGTCCGAGTCACGTCGGATTATGGATCGATCGAAGCATCCGTCATGATGTTTCCAGGCCTACATCCCGACATGATTGCCATTCCCATGGGACAGGGACATCGTGCTTACGGACGATATGCCAAGGGGCGCGGCGTGAATCCCGTGGTACTACTTGGCCCAAACTATGATGAGCAATCAGGTTCTTTGGCCACTGGGGGGACGCGGGTCCGTGTTGAGCGTATCAAAGGGGGATCGCAATTGCCGATGTTGGAGCAATCCGGGAAAAACCCTGTCTTCGGGAATTTACAGGAAACGGGAGGTTTGTAATGAGTCAAGATCTTCAAGCAACGAAAGAGTATTCAACAAAGGCGGCATCATCCTATAAATGGGAAATGGTCGTCGATCTGGACCGGTGTTCCGGTTGTGAAGCCTGTGTCGTCGCGTGCCATGCCGAAAACAATATTCGCATTTCCGGGGAGAAGGAAGCGTCCGAAGGGCGGGCGATCAATTGGATTCGCATTGAGCGGTATTGGGAAGGAGACTATCCCGACGTGAAAGTCAAATTCCTTCCGGTGATGTGCCAACATTGTGACGATGCCCCCTGTGAACCAGTCTGTCCCGTTTATGCATCGTATCACACCCCTGAAGGGTTGAATGCCCAAGTCTATAATCGTTGTATCGGCGTTCGTTACTGCGGAAATAACTGTCCCTATGTCGCCCGTCAATTTAATTGGTTTGATCCCCATTGGGATGAGCCCTTGGCGGATCAGTTAAATCCGGATGTGTCGGTCCGATCCGGCGGTGTGATGGAAAAATGCACCTTTTGCGTGCAACGAATTCGAAGTGGAAAGGAAGTGGCTCACAAAGAAGGACGCCGGGTCAGGGATGGAGAAATCACACCCGCCTGTGTGCAATCCTGTCCAACAGCCGCCCTGATTTTTGGGGACCGGAATGATCCCGACAGCCGGGTATCTCATTTAACGAAGAGCCGGAGGGGATTTCATCTGATGGAATCTCTGGGTACGCACCCGGCCGTCACGTATTTGCGGAGGCTGTCGGAATGACCGACCGGCCAACGGTTTGGGAGGAAATGCCCAAGATCAATCGGGACCTTCTCGCGCCCCTCCAGACGACCACCTGGACCTATTTTCTCTGGGTAGGAGTGTTGTCCTGCTTGGTCGCAGCAGGCGCCGGAGCATGGACTTTCCAAATTCAAACCGGGATCGGACAAACCGATCTGCATCACCCCATTTTCTGGGGATCCTATATTGCCTCCTTCGTCTTTTGGATCGGCGTCAGCCATTCCGGAACGTTTATTTCCGGTGTCTTGCGATTAACGAATGCGGAATGGCGTCGACCCGTCACACGACTGGCTGAGCTCATGACCGTCGTGGCTCTTCTTGTCACCGCGTTATTCGTCTTTTATCACCTTGGTCGGGTCTGGCGGTTTTATTACCTGATTCCATACCCCAATCAACGGGAACTCTGGCCGAACTTTCGATCTCCGCTCATGTGGGATGCAACAGCCATTTTTACGTATGCAACCGCAAGCACCATTTATATATATCTACCCTTAATTCCCGATTTTGCGCTCGCCCGGGATCGAATTCACGGATGGAGAAAAACCGTGTATCGCTGGTTGGCAATCGGATGGCATGGATCTCAGGCCCAATGGCGCACATTGGAAATGGCCATACGCATTATCACGCCCTTGATCGTGATGGTCATGATTTCGGTGCATTCCATTGTCGGATTTGATTTCGGCATGGCTCTCGTGCCGGCATGGCATTCGACTATTTTCGCACCCTATTTTGTGGTCGGCGCGGTGCATTCAGGTCTCGGTATGGTGATGATTGGTCTCTACGTTCTGCGGAAGGTATATCACTTGCACAATTATGTTCGAACCGAACATTTTGAGAAACTCGGGAAGTTGTTGCTCGTCACGACCCTGCTCCTGGCCTATATGTATTTTGCGGAACAGTTAACTGTCTGGTATGGCAAGGTGCCCGACCATATTGCCGTGCAGCATTCTCTCCTCTACGGAGCGTATGCCGTGCCGTTCTGGTTTATGGTGAGTTGTATTTATGTCATTCCCCTGCTGACGCTGGTATGGCCTCGTTTTCGACAATGGCCGGTAGGACTCATGATAGTAGGCCTGATCATCAATATCGGCATGTATATCGAGCGCATGCTGATCATTGTCCCTCCCCTTGCCCATCCAAGGCTGTCATTTCAGTGGGATGAATATTTCCCTTCGCTGATTGAGTTCGTCATTCTAGTCGGAACGTTGGCCCTGGCTCTCTTGTTGTACTCCCTTGCCGTGAAATTCGTACCGGTCATTTCAATTTGGGAAGAAAAACTGGGGAAAAAACATGCCCCAAAACGCTGACACGGCGGAGAGACACGTGGTGCTGGGATTCTTCGATCCAACGACTTCTCTCCCTCCTGTGCTTGATCAAATACGAAACCAGGGTATTCCCGATATTTTTATGGAAATTCTCTCCCCTCTTCCACTGGAAACCGCGTTGCTTAATAAACCGGTTCGCATTCCCCTTTATCGCCTGACCATTATCGGAGGGATCGTCGGAATTGGAGTCGGAATATTTTTTGCCGCAGGAACCGCACTCTTGTTTCCCTTAGTGACCGGAGGGAAACCTATTGTGAGTATTCCGGTGGTGGGGATTATTTCCTATGAAACCATGATGCTGATGGCGATTGCCGTGACCTTTGTAGCGACAGCGATCAACATTGCCTTCGTGCAACAGTCGGGCCTTCGCAATGACCCGCGCATTGATGAGGGATCGGTAGGTTTGTCGATTCAGGTTGGGAACGACACGGCCAAGGCCCACTCCATTTCCCGTCTGCTTCAACAAGCCGGAGCTTCTGAAGTGGAAATACGGACCATAGCCAGTGACTCATGAGGGTCGAGGAAGATGCTGAACCATTTTGCGTTGAACCGCTCCTACCGTTCCATGGGTTGGATCATAGTGGCAGGACTGTTTCTGTGGGGATGTTCGAACGAGATGGAAGAACAACCTTCGTATTCGTATCAAGAAGCTCCCCGCGTGCATTCGCCGCCGGAAAGCACGCCGCATATGACGCCATTTTCCTTTGCGACATCTCCGCTGGAACACACTAAAAATCCAATCGATGGCGCATGGCTCTTTGCTATTAATTGCACGCATTGTCATGGACGGGAGGGAATGGGGGACGGACCGGTGGCCGGGTATTTGCCGGACCTGCCTCCCAATCTTCACGCTTCGGCGGTACAACAAAAACCGGATAAAGTGCTGTATACCATTATAACCCATGGCGAAAACGTCATGCCCGCGTTTGAACCATTTCTCTCTCAGGAAGAAAGATGGGCCTTGGTGAAATTTCTTCGGACCTTTCCCGATCAGGCGCCATCCTCCATTCCCTTGACGCAGAAACCGAATCCGCCAGGTTAATTGACGCATCTCTGGAAATGTGGTGAGCATGATGACGAGTTCCAGTTTTTGGATCGGCTTTTTCAGTTTGGCCCATATCACCCTGGCGAGCCTTGGGGTGGGATTCATGGTTCTGGCTCCCATCGCGGAAGGACTGGGGCGCCGTCACCCCTATTTTACGGATTTTGCGTATTTGGTCACACGATTTACATTGGTGACGTATACCACCAGCATCGTGTTGGCTGTCTTTATGCTGGAATTATTCATCGGGCTTTTCCCTCTCACGAATAGCTACCTCTTTAACCACTTTCGCTATCCTTTGCATCTGGCCTTGATCGTGTTTTTCATTCAAGTGTTGTGTCTGTATCCCTATTATCACTTTTGGGATCGGCTTCGTTCGAAAAGTGTCACGTGGCATATGACGTTGGGAACGGTAGCCGCCGTATTCATTCTGATATGGGGAGGAATTCTTGACGGGATCGGCTCATTCATGATGACTCCTGTGGAAGGCGATAATGGATGGGCAAGGCTTTGGAACCCCACATGGGTACCCCTGATGGTCCATCGTTTCTTTGGAAACCTGGTCATCGCCGGATACGTCATGGCGACGTATGCCGGATGGCGTCTTTGGAATCAATCAGGTCAAAAGAAGGATGAGGACTATTACCTCACGCTCCTGAAAACAGGCATCGCCATCGGCATTGTGAGCCTGATGATTCAGCCGGTTTCCGGTTTCGTATTCGCGCAACACATACAGAATGCACAACCGGATGTCCTGCAGGAACTCTATGAAGGCCCAACGGTCCTGTTAGTGATATGGCAATTCACCCTCTTGGCCCTGCTCCTGTTGGGCAGTCATCTCATTTTTCGCCCGGTGCATCTCGAACGGGGCCATTCGTATTGGGCAGAGGGATTTTATGTGCTGATGGTCGTGTTGATGGTCGTGCTGGCGCCATATCCGTTCTACCGTCGTCTCGTGAATGGTATCGTGCTTCTTCAGACGGGTTGGTATCTTTTGCATGTGTTTCCTGTGTGGATGCATGGCTCAACGCCCTCACTCAACAAGCCGTTCATTCATGGTATCGCCATGACCCTAGGTCTGGCCGCGCTGGTACTCTATTTGACAATGGGAACCATCCGGGAAGTGGCGAGAGGGCCTGATACCATTCATGGAATGATCAACAGTCAGACGGAAGCCGCGTTTAGAGGTGAAACCTTCCCATGACTCTTGAACCCCTTGAAACTTCTATGTCCGTCGGGCGGGTGGCGATTGCCGCCTCTGCCCTGACGCATAGCCTCTTTGCCACGTTCATTGTGGGATCCTCCCTAATCGGTGCGGTGACAGCGACCTGGAGCTATATAACGGGAAAGGCCTGGCTACTCAGGTTGGCCAAGTTGATTGCGTTTGCCTTGGTGCTTTCCACTGCAACCGTGTCATTTTTTGGCGTCGTGCTCGTGGTTGCTCTGAACATCTATTGGCCTCAATTTTGGCATCGCCTGTTTCATGTGATGTTCTGGCCGTTTTTAGGAGAGGCGGCGTTATTTTTGGGGGAGGCGATATTTGCGTATGCCTGGTATTACCTTTGGGAATGGGGTCGGCATGGATGGAGACAAAAAGTGCATTTGGCATTTGTGTGGCTTGCCGCAGGCTGTGCCTTAAGTGCCATGCTTTTGATCGATATCACCGCTTCCTATATGTTGACGCCCCATCCGGTTTATGCCGCATGGGAAAACGTTTTCAATCCCACCATGATTCATCTTGATCTTCACCGGTGGTTTGGCAATCTGACCTGGGCGGGTTTTGCCCTGGCGGGCATCTGTGCCGTAGGTTATTTGAAATCGACAACCGAGACCGATCGAAATTTTTTCCAAAAAGCAGGAAGTTTCTGTTTTTTGATTGGTTACGGAGCCTTGCTGGTCATGCCGGTGGTGGGATATCAATATTTGCTTCATTTGCGTTATGGGCAACCCCAGGCGTTTTATACCGTGATGTTAGGAGAACGCTCGTGGCTTTTTGATGTCGTTGCGTTGTTGTACGGATTATTAATGCTGGTCGGTTCTTTATATGTTATTCAGATGGTTCGGTCGCTATCAAAACCACCTCCCTCTTTCACCGGATTTATTCCCCTTTCATTCACTGTCACCGTAATCGCTGCGATGATGTTGGCGATGCCCTATCAATTGCAGCATATCCCTCTTCTCAATGATTTAACCGATCAGGAAATTAATCCGTTAGGAAAGATGCAGCCGTATAAATATTTTGCGCTTTCGGGACTTGTTATTTTTGGTGTAGGACATTGGATCTATTCCGTGCGTGTCTTTGGTCGAATGCCCCCTGCCACCGCCTCGAGTATCGACACCGGAACTCCACGAAGACGGATGGCGGGTTTGTTGATGACGTTGGCAGGTTTGACGGTGATCATTCTGTTAGCCATGGGATGGGTCCGCGAATCTGCCAGAGCGGTCAACGGGTACCTTATTTATGATGTGATGCGGTTGGAGGACGAGAAATCGACGTATCAAGCCTCTCCCTCCGATAATGGTATCCTTTCGCAGGAGATTCCTTACGACCCCTTTGAACGATAATCCCTTCTTTCATGTTCCACGTAAGGGCAGAGTCTTCGCCGGTGGCAAGTCCGGCATTGGCGGTCAAGAGATGTCATAGTCTAACAAGATAAAGATGTGACCTGGTGAAAGACGATAGATTTCCTAACCGCGTCATAACGGAAGCGGATGTTGTGAGAGAAAAATCATAACCAACCTGTTTTTTATCTCTCTACCCACTGAGGAAGAATGACTGACACAGAGGTCATACTATCCTTGACGATCATGTTGCCCTCCTTTGTATTTTTCAAGGGGGCTTTCTTTTACCCAATCCTTCTCTTAATCAACCTGCACCGATGGTGTCTTCCCACGCAAACGTCACGGGACGAACCTTTTACAAACCCTGGTCTTTACGTTGTTGTCTATCATCACAAACCAGACTGACCATAATTTTTTCGTATCCTGGTGACTGACCGTGGGGTTTCTGGAAGAATGGTGTTTTTTAATTTTCCAAGACAGTCGAATACATTACGCTTGTCCGTCATACCGGGTGGGAGGAGTCGCACATGGAGACATCTACGGTAAAGGAGTTGATTGCACAAGAAAAGTGGTCGGCATTGGGAGAATTATTGAACGACCTTCCGCTTCCCGAAGCAGCTGAGGCCCTGGCGCATATCCCCAAATCCGCGCGCGTCCCCATATTCAATTCTCTGTCTCGCCATGATTACGGGGAACTGTTTTCATACCTGACGCCCGAAATTCAAGCTTCGTTATGGGCCGAACTCACCGACAGGGAAGCGGGTGAATTGTTGGCAAAACTGAGGCCTGACGACCGGACGGGAATATTAGAGGAATTGCCCACCCCCACAATTAGCCGGTTACTCAACCTTTTAGGTCCTGAAGACCGGCAGGAAGCACAACAGCTCTTAGGATATCCCGATGAAAGTGTCGGTCGATTAATGACTCCTGACTACGTGGCTGTGCTTCCCGGCTGGACCATCCAACGAGCTCTTACCCATATACGTTGGAAAGGTCGTGAATGCGAGACCATTTCGACCATTTATATCACAGATGAGAATGGGAAATTATTGGATGCATTAGAGATACAACGATTTGTATTAGCTGAGCCCTTGGAGACGGTCGATCGCATCATGGACCAATCCTTCATCGCACTCTCGGCCTGGGACGATCGGGAGGAAGCCGTCCGCATGATGCAAAAATATGATCTTTTTGCACTTCCTGTCCTTGACATTACAGGCATCTTACTCGGAATTGTGACAGCCGATGATGTGTTGGATGTGGCCGAAGAAGAAGCGACGGAAGACATTCAAAAAGGTGCAGCGGTCGAACCATTGAAAACCAGTTATCGGGAAACGGGTATCTGGATGTTATATCGCAAACGTATTCCCTGGCTTATGGCCTTAATCCTGGTGAATCTGACTGCTTCCAGTGTCATCGCCGTGTATGAAGAAACGCTAGCTTCCGCACTTGTCTTAACATTTTTTATCCCCATATTAATGGGAAGCGGAGGGAACACCGGTGCACAAGCCGCCATGCTGATGGTTCGAGCCCTCGCCATTGAGGACGTGAAAGCCTCACAGTGGCTGAACACAGCCTGGAAAGAGCTGGCCGTAGGGAGTTCCCTGGGCTTAACAATGGGAATTGGCGCCGGTTGTATCGGTTATGCATGGGGAGGGATAGTTGTCGGCGTGGGTGTTGGATTAGCAATGGTTGCAGTCGTTGTGGTCTCCAATCTCCTCGGCGTCATATTTCCTGTCTTATTAGCAAAACTAGGTATAGACCCTGCTGTCGCTAGTAGCCCCATGGTCACATCGACTACGGATGTCACAAGCCTTATCCTGTATTTTTCTATTGTCAGAGTGGTAATCGATAATCTGCAAGGAGGAGGCTTGTAATGGTCCAGCGGCCGGGCAGAGAATAAGAACATGGTGTAACCCTCGAGCGTCTTGCTCTGGACGTTCTTGATGAAGGGGTTCCGAATTTGTCTAGTGGTGAGTCATACGTGCTATGGAATAAAGTACAACCCGGCGATTTTTTTCATCTTGAACAGGGTAAACCACCGGTTAGAGGAGAATGCGTAATGCTGACACTATTCTTGAAGGTTCTGTTCTTTTCCGCTCTGATCATTTCTTCGAGTCATGCAGAGGAAATTGGAAGTGTGGATACGAAATTCAATTTTCTTGGCCCTGATCACAAAATTGTGATTGAAGCGTTTGATGATCCCAAAATTGAAGGAGTCACTTGCCACCTGAGTCGATCGAAGACAGGAGGACTCAAAGGCATGGTTGGAGTGGCTGAAGATACTTCTGATGCGTCAATTGCCTGCCGCCAGGTCGGCCCCATCCGAATTATCGCTGAGCTTGAAGAAGGTGAAAAGGTATTTCATGAGAGTCGTTCGTTCATCTTTAAAAAATTACAAGTGGTTCGTTTTTTCGACAAGAAACGTCAGACATTCATTTATCTGGTCTACAGCGATAAAGTGATCGAGGGTTCACCCAAAAATTCGATCTCAACGGTGCCGATCAGATCGTGGTCAAATGCACCACACCAATAAAAAAATTCAGGGAGATTAGCATCCACGTTACTTTATCGTAATTTCGTCAACCCTCTCTCGGCATGCACTGTTGTTTGTAAACAGAAAAGGTCCGGATGGGGCCTGGAAAGATGGACTCAAGGTCTTCGAGACCGCCGGGTTATTACTGATCAAAGTCTTCGTCCTTGATCCTGGGAAGAAAATATTGAAGGACCGTTATATGGATGTGCACTCCCAAAATACGTCACAATGAGAAGTAGCCGAACTTCCATAAATCCCTCCAACATCAGGCACTTCGCCTCACACACCCATCGCCTCCCGGGGTATCCAGGGTTTTGGACAGGACCATTTTTCTCCGATTTCGTTTAAAACAGACAAATAAGCAACGCTTTTTTCGTCATACCAACGGATCGATTCCAGGTAATAGATTCTCTCTTGAGTGGGTTCACTCTGACCTGACACACCGAACAGGGTCGTTTTTTCCTAAGAGAGAAATCGAAATATAAGGAACCTCGGATAATGCAGATGGAAAACTTTGTTCTACAAGGCCGCATACGGCTTCTGTTATGGATAATGTTCGTGATGCTCACCCTGCCATCCGTTGGTTTGGGCAAAGTGGACCAAAATGTCATTACGGACAAGGATATTACCGTCGCAATTGAAAGCCGTTTCCTCGTCGATCCGACTGTCCCCTCAGATGGTATTGATGTCCATACGGATAATGGAGTCGTCATGTTGTCGGGAGAGGTCCCTACGCTGCTGGCCAGAGAGCGTGCAGGAAAAATCGTAGCCAGCATTCGAGGGGTTCAAGCCCTTATAAATATCATCGGGGTGAACCCTACCAGCCGGATTGGCGATAAAGAACTACGATCCAAGGTATTCGCGGCATTAGCCGCAGATCCGGCATCCGACTCGTATGAAATCACCGTACAAGTTGATCAGGGTCGAGTCATGCTGACTGGAACAGTAGAAAGTTGGCAGGAAAAGCAACTGACTGAGGAAGTGGTCAAATCAGTGAAAGGGGTTCAGTCTCTCAAGAGCCGGATCACCGTTAACCCGATGACTTCTCGTCCCGACTCCGAAATCGAGGCGGAAATTTTCCGTCGCCTTCAATCCGACGTATGGGTCCATGAAAGCCTTATCGGCATCATGGTCGACCAGGGGCATGTCACATTAACCGGTACGGTGGGGAGTCTGGCTGAAAAGAATAGCGCGTATACAGATGCCTGGGTGGGCGGAGTCAAGGAGGTAAACGTGGCCCCACTCAAAGTTAAATGGTGGGCACGGGACCGCATGCTTCGTCATCGCAAAGAAGCGTTGACATCAAACACCCATACAGCAGAGGCCATACGAACCGCCTTCCGATATGAGCCTCGCCTTCAGGAGGTTGAAATCGCCGTTCGTGTGGTCGACGGAACCGCTTTCCTTGTCGGGATTGTGAATAACCTGGCGGCTAAATACGCTGCGGAAAAGATAACACGGAATACGGAAGGTATTTGGCGGGTACGCAGCTTCATTAAAGTTCGTCCTCCCGTGCGACTTGCTGATCGCGAACTGGAAAAACAAGTCCGTGAAGCCTTCAATCAGCATCCTCTCATTGACAGCTACGAAATTAAGGTTTCAGCCAATAGTGGAAACGTGTCTCTCGAGGGATACCTCAACTCTCCAACCGAAATTTCCCAAACCGTTCGAACCGCGGCAAGAGTCAAGGGTGTCATCGATATCACGAATTACCTCCAAATCCAATCGCCGGGAAAATTGGATGAAGATATTTGGGAAGAGATCAGACGTGCGTTGTGGTGGGATCCTGATCTGTATGACCAGGATATTACGGTTACCGTATCCAATGGCATCGTCACCCTGAAGGGAACGGTTCCCTCCCTCGTGGAATGGAGACGAGCCAGAGACGTCGGGCGGAATTCCGGAGCCGAACGGGTTCGTAATCGTTTAACCGTGCGGTATGGTCCGGATTTTCATTCAACCTGAGATGAAATATTGTTTTCTAAACCCACTCCAAGAGTGTTGAGAAAGGAGAGTAGGTATGCGACAGATCTTTTCACCACAATCAATCATCTACCTCATCAGCATAATCCTCTGCATGTTCTCATTTTTGAATCTATCATTCGGGAAAACCTGGAATTTCGAACAGACTCCTATTCTACCCATTACATTAGTCAAGGATGTTCAGCCAAATCGCGATGCCTACATTAAAGATGTCCGCCAACAACTACAAAAATCCCGAGCGCTCCTTACTGATCTTAAAATGATGCAAACACAGGCTTCCAGTCAAGAGAAGCAAGCGGATTTAAATGCCCCCATCATGAAACTCACGAAGGAACTGGAACATGCGGAACGTATCGCCAAAAATCTTGATGTCATTGATCCCCAACCCTGATTGAGGAATAAGACTGAAATGGATGCAGTGTTAGCAGACCTGGAAGTCACCTATGCCGAAACATTCCCCCTCCTCCAGGACAGACGTCGATCTGAAAAATTTGCAACGGAATAGGGGAAAAAGGTCGAAAGGATTGATTTTTAAAAAACACATTGGCCGCAAAAAAAGCCCATCACTTACAAACCAGAAAGGGGTTGACTCCAACCTTGTGAGGGAATTACACCTGATGCCACCACTCCTTTTCAACAGCCCTACAATCACACAAGCCTCGATGGTGAGTGTCGTTGTCCTGACCGGCATTTTCCTTTTGTGGCCTCTCGCAAGAGGCGCAGAACAAGAACGGCTTATGATGATGGAAGGAGAAATGATCCTGGCCATCGAAGACCGGCTGGCCCGAGACGAACTTGTACAGGAAAATCTGATTGATGTTGTCAGCGAACAAGGCATTGTCACGCTGCTGGGCGAGGTGGACAACATCCTGGCCAAGGAACGGGCAGCAGCCCTGACAGGAACCATCAAGGGGGTGCGCGGTGTCATTAATCAAATACTCGTGAATCCATCGAATACTCATAAGGATCAGGAAATTGAAGAACAGGTGAAATCGGCCTTATTAGAAAACCCCGCGACGGAACTGTATGACATGAATGTAAGAGTCACAGACGGTCGTGTGACCCTAACCGGCACCGTTCAATCCTGGCAGGAAAAACAATTGGCCTTTCAGGTGGCGAAAGGAGTCGAAGGAATCATAGACATTCAGGATAAGCTGGCGGTCCTCACCGTCAGGAATCGTTCTGATAACGCCGTTAAACAAGAAATTTTGCAACGCCTGCATCATGATGTGTGGATTAACCCATCATCCGTGATGATAACCGTTCGGGATGGACAGGTCACAGTTTCCGGTGCCGTGAGAAGTGTTGATGAGAAATCCAGGATTATCTCGCTGTCCTGGGTGCATGGCGTCACGTCCGTCAATGGAGAACACCTGAAGGTAGAATGGTCGGACCGTAAACCCATGCGGCGTTCAGGCTTTCACATACCATCCGATGAGACCATCCAAAATGCCATCTATGATGCGCTTTCCTATGACCCCAGGATAACCAATGCGGATATCACGATTGAAGTGGAGGAGGGACTCGTCACACTTACCGGTATCGTCGATAACCTCCAAGCCAAGACCACTGCCGAAGAAGATACCTGGAATACTACCGGCGTCTACAATGTCATTAACCTCTTAAAAGTACGCATGAACCCAAATTATTCCGATGAAAATATTGCCGCACGCGTCAAGGAGGTATTTCTCCATGATCCCTTGCTTGATCATAAGGACATCATGGTCCGTGTCAATAATCAGGCTATCTCCCTGAAGGGTACGGTAAAGTCACGATCTCAGAAATCACGGGCAGAGTTACTCGCCTCCCGTGTTAAAGGTGCGACAACTGTGAATAACCGTCTGAAATATGCGGTTGAGTGGCAGGATAAGTCCGATCCTGAACTTCGACAGAATATCAAAGACCAACTATGGTGGAGTCCTTTTTTATCTGATCACTCCATCTCTGTCCAGGTTGAAAATGGGGTCGCGACGCTGATGGGTTTTGTTCAGAGTTGGCAACAACGTTCCCTCGCAGAAGAACATGCCTTTGTCGCAGGAGCCAGATTTGTTCACAATCGATTACAAGTGGACCCTTCAAGTCAGATTCCCCATTTAACGCAGTAAAAAAATTCCGTGGCCAACTTCTCTACCTTTCGACCAGAGACATCTCAAGCAAGGTTTAAAAATTCAGACAAGGAAAAGAATGGTGATGCCACCCAAATAGACAAGTAAAATAAAGAAACTTTCGAATCCGATATTGGCGATGCCATGTTCCTCCCGACGCAGCAACCCAAGCAGTAATATCCCGTTCATGAGCATCGTTAAGGCGATCAGATAGACTTGCTGATTCGTGGTAGCATGGTAAATTGAACCTTCTTGATAGGCGAAATCTGAAAATGCGACCAGAAGGGTGTCAAAGGTATTACCTCCTATAATTCCTCCTACGGCAAGCGTCAGCGCCCCCCTACGTACTGCCGCCAGTGAGGTGATCAATTCAGGCAAAGATGTACTCATGGTCGTGAAGACTCCCCCCACAAGCGTTTCAGAAAGTCCGGTATGAGTCACGAGAGAGACGGCTGAACCGGCAAGAATCCACCCGGCCGTTCCAATGAGCAAGGCCGAGGCCGTGAACGCTATTAATAATTTCGGAAGATTTTCATGCCGGTTGCCCGCCTCCGGTTCATCGGGTTTCGTGTGGGGCGTTAACTTGGGACTCCATAGTGGGTCAACATGGGAATGATGAACCAGCCGAAGACCAAACATGTATATGGCGACGACACACGGAGTAACCGGATGCACATTCAATATGCTGAATTCAGGCCCCACGATGGCGAGCAAAATGAGCGAAAGCATGCTCATGAGGAGCACCCCGTTCATGAGATTCGCGGAGGACGCCGCGGCATGCTCCAAATTGGCATGCCGATAGGTCATATCGGCAATGGCAAGAAAAGCCGTTTGTATGGCAATGCCACCCAGGGCATGGCTCACTGCAAATTCAGCATGACCGCCCCATGCGGTTGTCACGGAAGTTACAATGCCCGGCAAGGAGGTACTGGCCCCCAGGAACACAGCACCCGCAAGGGCCTCCCCAATCCCTGTTCGATCAGCCAGCCGGTCTACCAATTGGGTAAGTTTCCACCCAACCAGTCCAATGACCGCTGTGGACATGAAAAAAAGAACAACGCTAAGAGTGAGAGACCACCGCTCGGAATCCAGTGAATAGATCCTTTTGGGTTAGAAGTTTGGGATTGAGATCAATACCGCTTCCATTGATCTCATGCTCTTCCGAACGACGTTGATAGCTGAGATATGTCTAATGGTATACGAGGAGCATTTGTAATCCAAACGGTTCCGCCGGATTTTTTGACTGATGGTGGCTTTATGTACTTCGATGACCTTCGCCATTTGGGTTTGATTCTGGCCCGTTTGCACGAGGGCATGAATTGGTATCGTTGTTCGCGGGTCAGCTGCGCATAGGAACTTATGTGTACTCCTCTTACGTGGGTCGGTGAGACAAGGCCACGATGTTATCGCAGCTGCTCCCGCAACCAAGAGGTCAAGTTGCAATTATGAGTGGTATCCAAGAAATCCCCTGTGGTTCCAAAATGCATCGGATTTGGACCGGAAGTTAGATGCGTTCAAGGAGTATTGCAATAACGTTCGGATTCATCAGAGGGTAAGTCGGAAAACGCCGGAAGAAACAGTTCCATTTTACATACCTGACGCCTTTTCGGACGCCCTTATTGCCTCAGAGTTTCTTGCCGGAATACCTTTACCAACCCTACGCAGGCAAAGATCAGTAAAAGACTTTGTGGCAAACCGGCGGAAATCGAGGCCGCTTGAAGAGCCTTGAGCCCGCCGGCTAGGAGCAGAACTGCCGCGGCCGCACCCTCTGAAACGCCCCAAAATATTCGATTGGCGACGGGTGGATTCGGATTGCCTCCCGATGTCACCATGTCGTCGACAAAGGATCCTGAATCCGAGGAGGTGATAAAGAAAATGATAACCAAGGCCAATCCCATCCATTGCATCAGCTCCGTCCAGGGAAGATGTTCCAATAAAAGATGCAAGGACATGGCGACATTTTGGAGAACCGCTTGGGTCAATCCACCTTCACCATACCGTTCCACATATAAGGCGGTCCCCCCAAAAACCGCAAACCAGAGGAAGTTGATCAGCGTCGGCACCACCAGGACAAAGAACACGAATTCCCGGACCGTGCGTCCCCGAGAAATCCGCGCCACAAAGATCCCCACAAACGGACTCCAGGAAATCCACCATCCCCAAAAAAACAGGGTCCAGTTCTCTTGCCAGTCCGATTGTGCCCGACTATCGACCCAGACGCTGATCTGTGCCAAATGTTGCACATAATCACCAAGCCCCCCAATAAGCGTGTGGAGTTGATACTCGGTGGGCCCGGTCAGGAAGACAAACCCCAAGACCAGCCACATAAAGGCCACATTGGTGATACTTAAATATTTGATCCCACGTGACACTCCACTGACCGTGGATGTGGTCGCGACCATTGTGATTAATGTAATAATCCAAATCTGATTTGCCGTGGCATACCCGATGTCGGTTAAACGGCTTAATCCCGCGTTGATTTGCATGGCTCCCAATCCAAGGGACGTGGCTACTCCCAATAAGGTACCTACCGTGCAAAAGGCATCAGTTCCATGACCTAACCAGCCATCTACGCGTTTCCCAAATAACGGATAAAGGAGGGAGCGAGGGGCAAGCGGCAAGTCATATCGAAAATGTAGGAGCGCAATTCCTAGGCCAAAAATGACATACACCGCCCAGGGATGCAGTCCCCAATGAAAATAACTGAAATAGATCGCCTCGCGGGCTGCGTCATCGGTTCTGGGGCTGGCAGTCGGTGGAATATAAAAGTGGTTCAGGGGTTCGGCCACGCCCCAAAACACCAAGCCCATCCCCATTCCTGCCGCAAACAACATAGCCAGCCAGGCGAACCGGCTATATTCCGGCCTTTCATCAGGTTTGCCAAGCCTGATCTTTCCATACCGGCTACTCACGAGCCACAAAACAAACACCAGGAATCCTGCGGTCGTCAGGATGTAATACCAACCAAAGGTCTGCGTAACAAACTTTAGCGTGGTCTGAAACACCTCCCTGGCAGTGTCGGTCCAGACTCCGGCAAACACGATGAGGGCGATATTGAAGGCGGCCGCCGCAAAAAATACCGGTGGATTTACCCCATCACGCCATTCGCGAAGTATGGCCTGGATACGTGTGATTGGTCTCGTCAATTTAGGTATTTTTCGGTTGTGGTCTCATAACCACTCAAACACGTAATCAAAGGTTTAGGATTCTTCCTCTTCCTTTTATTCTCGAACCGATTGCAACCCTGCGTGAAAAGGACTTGGAATAAAGGTTCTGTCGCAGCTCATGTAGTGTCCAAGAATTAACTGGACAGTCGTTTCTTCTTCTTTCGGTGGGCCGATTCAGTTTACCCAGGCCGAATCGGTTCTAGGGTTCGACTGCACCGAGTAAGCTTTTGCAAAATGGATTCGACCGTAGTCGCTCATACGAAAGGTCTGGGATTCTCATTCCACGCCGACAGGAACTCCGTGATCGCCAGGCGCAAAACTTTTACGCTGCAGAAGGAACTCCGCTGCACTCTCTTGGAGATCAGTTTCCCAACCCAGCAGTCGATGAGATTGAGCCAACTGGAACTGGTCGGCACAAAGTAAGGGAGGAAGCGGGGATGCCGTGCGAGCCAGGTTTTTACATTGGTATGCGTGTGTGCCATCGTTGTCCATGACCAAGTGTGACGGCGTTTCTCCCGGAAACTCCTGATCCGGGTGACGCAGAAACTTCAAAAACTCCTGGTGCCGATGCCGTTTGTAGCACTGCCCGATGACCAGACCCTGCAAGACTTTCAGGCGGCAAACAGTGCCATGGTGCTTGAAATCGTGTGTCATTGTGCCACAACGCCCATCCTTCTATGACAGGCCCGGTGGGATCAAGGCTTGGATCTGCCTTTTTTCATCTACGCACAGCACCGGAGCCTGCTGCGGAGGATTCAGATATAGGCTGCCCACATCGGTCAACTTCTCCAGAAATCTGAGGTCGCGCGACAGCTTGACACTTTTAACCCGCTGCGGCTTGAGATGGTGACGGCGCCAATTAATGTTGACAGTGGACATACTCACGCCTTGGTTCTCCCCCATGAGTCGGCAACTCCGGGACACCATCCCTTTCGGTTTGGTTTGTAGGGTGGCCGCGACGATGGCATTGATCTTTTTTTGTTCCAGAGATTGGCTTGCGCCCGCGACCGGGCGACTTCCCAGAGACTGTACAGGCCGTGCTCAGCGACCCGAGCGCACCACAAGATCACCGTCTTCCGATTGGTCGTCAGCAACCTGGCGATGGCGCGATCCGACTGGCCGCTCACGGCCGCCAGAATGATCCGGCCTCCCAACACCACTTGTTGGGGGGTGCCATGCGCCACCAGCCGTTGCTGAATCTGGTCTCGGTCGCGGGCACTCAACGTCAAGGTGGAATCGTTCCCAGCATGAGTCAGCCTACCTGAATCTCTATCATATATCCATCTATCTGTTGGACACTACACGAGGCTCTCCATCGTCTTAAGGAGAATCCAAGGCCTTCGCACCTTACGGATTCTTCCATCGTGCCGGGAATCCCCGAACATCAACATGAACGAATGGACCCCGATGGGGTTTGGGGCCATAAATCCCTAATCCTCCGACAAAGGGTTGGTACCAGGTTTCTCGAGCCTTCTTCTTCACAATATCCGCCAGGACAATAGCATCTGTGATTGTCGATTTACCGTCCTGATTGACATCATCCATATAATTGTTCTCATCCACATCCACGAAAAAATCGGCTGCGCCGCCATAAAGATGGCGACTGTATTTGGTCTGGTTGCCAATGGAGCGGTTATAAAACGGGGTGCGAAAACCGCTCATAATATGAAGCGTTGACGTGAGGATCCCTTCCTGATTGAACGCTTCCAGCATCATTTCCAATTTGAGCAACAGTCGCTCTTTTAACAGCAGATATTTCGGATATCCGCTTGCCTGTTTTCCCACAAATTGACCCAACGTAAAATGGGGGGAAACGGGTGCACTCCGATTGGTCTCCGTCACCTCAATAAAGCCTTGAGGACGATTGTATGTCGGATTATTTTTCAGTGGTTTTTGCTGATAACGGCCGATTCGATAGCCATGTAACGTTTCATGGTTATGAGCAAACGGCACCATGACAAACACATTTAATGTCATGATGGAATTGGTAGTCGTATCGGTGATCGTGAGGGGGTACATTCCCTGTTCCTGTGGTGCCTTCCATGTCCATCGTTCTTTTGCATATCGCTCAATGACTCCAGCCTGACTGGAGACCGTAAAAGAGCTGCGCGGATGAGTAAATACGCATTCTAACTCGACAACTTGGGCTGGCATGACATAAATTCCCAAAACCCGATAAGGGTTTATTTCGTCCTTAACTTTGACGGAAAAAGGTAGTCGTTCAGAATCATATGGCAAGCCCTGGGTGGCGGTTGCAGGATCATGAGTCAACATGATCACACTCATCCCTACTCCGCACCACATAATCATGAAAAATCGGCTCAACCATTCAGACATACATTTACCCTGCAGAATTCTGACGAAATAGACTGGTAGGAGGCTTGGCCGAAGATAGGACAGGACGCAGGGCAGCCCATAACTGATCGTCGTGACCATAAGGATCATCACGGAATTGCAGCTTTCCGTCCTCATCCACCCAGACAGTGAAATACAAAATATAGACGGGCATAGCTTGGGGGAGGTTCAGGACGCGCCGTTCCGAACTCTCGAGTGCATGCACGATATCCTCCCGAGACCATTGATTGTTTAAAAGAAATGCCGCTAAGTCCGTCGGACGTTCAACACGAATACAGCCATGGCTGAAATCCCGTTCGGAAGCATCGAACAAATGTTCGGCAGGTGTATCGTGAAGATAAATCGCATGATCATTGGGAAACATGAACTTGACCAATCCCAGCGCATTATCCGGACCGGGTTTCTGCCGAATACGAATGGTACCGGCTTGAAGGTTTTCAGAGGTCAAGTGAGCAAATTTCATCGGCTGTTCATCCATGTCCACCACTTCGAATTTTCTTTCCGCGAGATAGGTTGGATCTTTTTGAAATTTTGGAAAGATTTCATCTTGGACAATGCTCATCGGGACATTCCAGTAAGGATTAAATACCATGTATTCCAGAGTGTCACTGAAGATAGGAGTTTGGCTCATCGGCTTTCCAACTATGACCGGCATCTCCAATTGTAAAATCCCGTTTCGATAGGCCATGAGTTGAAAATCCGGAATGTTCACCTGTATATAGTCCGAACCCAATGTCTGCGGCATCCAACGGCGCCGCTCTAAATTCACCAACATCTGTTCAATACGTGATTCGACCGGGATATTTAAGGTGTGTAAAGTCCTGGGTCCGACTATTCCGTCTACGGAAAGACCATGCCGAGCTTGAAATTTTTCTACTCCTTCCTGAACCTCTTGATCAAATTTCGGGATAATGGCCCCTTCTTTTATATCTCCCGTCGCAGCCAATCGCTTTCGTAGCACGTTTACCCGTGAACTATTGGCTCCTTTAAGAAGCAACGGTCCCTCGGCAATGGCTGGCCACCCGCCCTTTGCCTGAATGGTAAGATATTGTTCGAGCATATGTAGTAAAGGCTGATACCCTTCATGGGCACCAGCTAATGATTCCAGGGTTGTGAGGATCCCGCTCGCCAGGACTTGCGTCACTATTTCAGTCAAGAGTGGTCTTTCATTTTGTAAATACCATTTTTCGTTAATTGGACCCGGGGATAAACGTCCGGACGTGACATGATCCAAAATTTTCAAAAGGTTTTTGGAAAGAACGACTTCCAATCTGGCAAGAACATTCGTACGGAATACCGGCCGGTCTTCAGAGAACAATTGATTAGTTCGTTGTAACCATTGGAGTTCAGAAGAGTCATAGTCTGTAGGGTTCAAACCTAATTGCTCGGCTCCAGTGAGCACCTGAAGTAGAGTTTGTCCCTCTGCATTCAACTGTTGGGATGGCGAGAGCCATAAAGGGTCATACTGCCGATCATGATATATGTGACTTAACTCCTTACGGTAGACTTCGGGGGTATCATCGATAAGCTCCTCTAGCACATAGGGAATTGCAGTTTGCTGGCCATGAGCGCTTCCTATGCCGAGGACCAAAGATACACTTATGCAGGATAAAATATGAACGTTTCTAAACCTCATCTCCTTACTGTACGTCAATACACATATGCCACCTACTGGCATTAACCCTTGAGGATGCCTCCCTGGGCCCTAACGTTCGCCTCCATCCAGGGTTGACCCGCCATTTGCACAACAACCAGACCCCCTAATGCCTTCCGGCCCGAAAAAAAGGGCAACCTCCTAAGATCAGATAAATTTCAGCGGACATTCCCAGGGTTTTTGAGGGTTTGCCAAGAGAGTTGTGGGAGTTAATTTTCAGCCATTACCGCGGTGGGGATCCTCATCGCAAATACACCTTACAAATCTCATTTCAAGAAAGGAGGGTTGGTGATGAACCAGTTTATTGCACGACCGATTTTAGTTGCAGGAGCCCTATCTTTGTTGGGAATACCGTGGGGAGGCAGCGACCAGATGATATCAAAAGTCCATGCAGCCCCGTGGATCGCTCCTGCACCGCAACAGGAATTGTCCGCGAAATGGGTTCAAAATGTCGCCCGTGAATTGCGCAAACCGAAATTTCGTAACATTTTCATGAACATTCCTGGGGGCTCCCCTCAATCGACCATTTTGGATTTATTAAATGAAGCGGCTGTGGGATTGCAGAATGGGGAGCCTGGCTACGCACGTCATCTCGTGCGCAGAGCGGTCAACCTGCTAGATCGAAGCGCAGGACGAGGGTGGTATACGGAGTCGGATATTCAACCTATTCAGGCCATGATTTTGAAATACGCCAAACAGGGTTTTTCTGAGGCCGATCACAATTGGAAATCCCGAAATAGAAATAATTCGGGAAATCGACAGATTTCTCCCGGTCGGTCTCAGGATGACGGCGTAAGATTATTTAACCCGGGTGAACCCAATTTTTACGGTAACCGGTGGGAGGGGTACACCAGGGATCATTGGCAGGGAAGCGAAGGAAGCTATGACAGAATGCAAAAACAAAGTATCCGGCACAACCAGGAGAATTTTGATCCTTCCAGAAATCGCGCATTCAAAGGTTCGTTCCGGGAGAGAGGACATAATATGAAGTACCGAGATGAAAACTCGCGGATGGAACGCGGAGGTACTCAGCGATATTATTCTGACGATTTTTATTATTCGGATTACCCCTGGGAGGATCGTGGGAGACGGAGCGAATCCTCAAGACGTGACCGTGATTCGTATAGAGACCGGATGCCCTGGTCAATGGAACAGGATCGAAGGCTTCATGCCCGTGGCTCCGGTCAGGATGAATATTTTGAATCGACCACCAGAAACCAGTCCAGAGGATTCAATCGGTAAACGAGAGGGATTTAGCCAAGGAGGACCTACAAGATGAAATTGTTACATGCTTTTCACCGAACATCTCTAGCGTTGACATTGTTCATGTGTGTAAGTGGGGCCCCTGGTCTCGCACAAAGCCAGGTCGTGTATGACGATTACGACAAAAACCCGTATTACGAGTACGACCCGTATTATGATTATGACCCATATTTTGATGATCGATACGGGTACGATTATGATTACGGATACGATTATGATGATTATGTTTTGACGGATTCGGAACTTCGTCATCGCATTAAGTTAAATTTTGCCATGAGCCCTTTTGTTGATGACGAAAATATGCACATATCCGTCGAGCGTGGGGTCGTTACGCTTTCCGGCTCAGTGGAAGACCGAAGCGCCATGATCGATGCGCAGGAAATTGCATATGATTCGGGAGCGTGGAAAGTTCACAATAAACTTTCTCAACGTGAGACCGAAGAGCGCCCGTGGGCCGACATGGGAGACAGAGAACTCAAGAGGGAGATTGAGGATGAACTGTGGAGTAGTCCATTTGTGAATTCGGACAACATCTCGGTCGGAGTAAAAAACGGAGTAGCCACACTGTATGGCGGGGTAGAGAATACCGGCGAGATTGCAGACGCGGTAGAAAATGCATATGAAGCCGGCGCCAAACGGGTCAAAAGCCGACTGTGGGTTGATCCGGACCTTTCATAAGAGAAAATTCTCAACTCCAGAAAATAGACAATTTTACTGTACTGTAGTGGGGCAAGGCATTTCCTCAACGCCTTGCCCCACCAGGAAAGATTACTTCTGCGGTGCCGACACCACGATGAGAGCAATCCAACCATTGTACTTAAACTGAATATTAAGGAGAAAGAATGAGCGAATTAATCGTCGTGGCTTTTGCGGATGAGACAAAAGCCGAAGAAGTACGGGAACTTCTTTTTACCATGCAGAAACAATACCTTCTTGATTTGGAAGATGCCGTCGTCGTCGTGAAAAATTCCGAAGGCAAAGTGACGATCAATCAGACCTATAATTTGGTTGCCTCCGGTGCGGCAGGAGGGGTGCTCTATGGAGGTTTATGGGGCCTGTTAATTGGCGTGTTATTTTTCAACCCCATACTCGGGTGGGCCACGGGAGGACTGGCAGGAGCAACAGCAGGAAGTATTACCGGATGGTTAACGGACATTGGCATTGACGATAATTTCATTAAAGAATTAGGAAATACTATTCAACCGGAACATTCCGCATTATTCCTTCTCCTGAATAAAGTGACACCGGATAAAGTGATTAACGAATTGAAACGGAACGGCGTGGAAGGCACGATTTTACAGACGTCATTATCAACCGAAGACGAAGCCAAATTACAAAATTTTCTTACATCAAAAATTCACAAAGTAGAAGTGCATTAACAAAAGAACCGTACTTTTCCCATGATGATCTGAGGTCAATGGATTGAACAAGCATTCAACGGTTCTAGTAGACTGAAATTTCTTTTATATTCCTGGCACGTTTCTATGAAACGAATTTTAGGGGTCCTTATCCTTTTTGGCACCATCATGTTCCTGTTCCAGGAACAGACAGGAGCGGAGCCAAACTTCCAGGCTCTTTCTGAAATGTTGACCAACTCCGGTATTCGCCCGGTCACTCAGCCAATTTCCTTTCCATCACAAACAGGCAATACCCGCGAAGAAATCTGTCTTCCCTACACACCCACACCCTTCCTCACTCCAAGAAACATGTATATTCTTGGAGAAAGTGAAACACTCTCTCTAGCTGAGGATATCGGAAAAGATTTTTCGGTCTTGCAAAAGTTGATAACAATGAAAGTCCAAAGTATTGGGACGACCCGAACTCTTCTGTGGTGGCAGGTCTCTCCACACTCAACAATTGCCATAATGAGTGAACAAATGGACGAGCAGGAGCGCCTGGGATTCGTGGACCACTGGGGGTACGAGCCTACCAAATTGAGAATTGCCGCTGATCCGGTCGTACTCATTGTTCATCCGTCAAACCCTCTGGTTCAAAGGGGAATAACTCCTTCTGAATTGGATGGCATTTTTTCTCAAACCCCTTCACAGGAAACTGCACCAATTCAGACCTGGAATGATCTGGATCTCAATGGACCCGAGCCATCCGGGCACATCATGTTGCATGGATATGATACATCAGTCAGCTTGTATGACTATTTTAAAAATCAGGCCCTTCAGGGAAAGGAATTTCATAATCGCGTTCATCGCCATCCCGGTTCCGGTCAGGTCGTTTTCGCAGTGGGGGAAGAGAAAGGCGCGCTCGGATATACGAAACTCAGCTCGGTGACAGCTCAAGTAGAAATTGTTCCATTACGGGAAAACTCCCAACCATTGGCTCATAAAAAAAATCACACGTTGAACCCAGCGTATCCTTTTGCCCATTACGTGTACGGCTATCTGAACCTAAACCCTGAGACACATTCTGACGAGGCTGCAGTCGAAATATTCAAGTTCCTCTATAGTCAACAGGGCCAATTACTATTGAAGAAACGAGGATACTTACCGCTTCCCGGTACAATGATTTCACAAGAATGGCAACAATTGAGAAAGGGGTCAGACAGGAACATTCAAGATTCCCCAAAGATATGCTCGCTTACTTTTCAGACAGGGGGTTTCTCCTAAATTTCTAGATGAGATCCGAAAGGCGCTCCTCAAATCATGCAGATTTACAACAAAAAGTGGAACTATAAATCAAAATACACCACAGAAACCGACCACAGTCCGCTATAAAATTCCGGTGGGTTGGCCAATACAGTTCCCGGTTCATATTGCCTGCCAGATGACACTGAGTCAGTGAATAATCCTCCGGTTGAATCCACGGTTTCCGGCAACTTGCAGAATATCCCTCTCCGTCCTCTGATCATCCCAGATTAATTATTGGGAGTGTTGAAAAATGCCGCCAGCGGCGTTCACCCCCCTAGGCCGTGCTCACGTACTCCTCCGTACGCTCCGCTCGTCCAAGCGGCTGCGGCCTTGCTGGACCGGCCTTTTTGAACACTCCACTATTTTTCCCTGGTGAGCCTCCGTGACTCAAAAGCAAATGAAACGGCAAAAATTTTTCAATATTCAACAGTCCCCTATTAGAGAAGTCCTTTCTATTGATGACAAAAGCCATTTGATCAAGGACTCCGACAACAAGGAAATCCAGGTAGAGGTTACCTCCATGACATAGTGGATGAAGGAATTGAAGTTGGAGAAAAAGTGGAAATCCGTTTTTCGGCAAAGGAAAAACCCATTGCTATGCGGGAGTTACGGAGAAATCCTAATTGTTTTCGAAATACAGTCATGTCCTCTTCATAGAAAAGACCGCGCACTGTAATGCATGGAGAGAAAAACTACATGAGATAGGCAATCGTCACCTTCTTAAAGTTGCCAAAAAAAGATCCGGCGCAACGGATAGCCTCTATCGCGCCGGAATCAATTTCACAAGACCGGAATCCCCTGATCCTACATTTCATTCTTTTGATCATGGGCATCATAAGGATGATTTTCCAACCATTCGTCCACCCATGCCCTGACTTCTTCTTTTCGTTCCCCATATCGTTCTTGAAGTTTTCCTTCGAAACGGTCTGTACGCCCTTCAATTGCCAGCAAATCATCATCCGTAAATTCTCCCCAGCTTTCCTTGAGCGCACCCTTTAGCTGTTTCCAATTACCATAAAATTGATCCTCATTATATACCTTGTGGACATACCCACTTTGAACGCCCTCTTCCGCGGAAGAAGCATAGATCATCCCTTCGCCGCCCCAAGCAGGGGCGCCCATGAGAAGGAAGGATACCGCGATTGAGGCTAATGTTTTTTTCAATGTATATCGGGTAATTTTCATATTTCCCCTCCTTAGGTTACTGTATTTATTCAAATAGGAAGTGACACACCATTGTGACAATTCACTCCAAGACATTTACCAGGCCCCTACACCCAGGAGCGGAAAAATATTTCCCCTCCTGGGAAGATGGGTACTTTTTCTTTGAGGAAGTGGAAAACGTTATCGGACTGGAGTGTTTTTCGCCTGCCAATCCTCAGTCCATTTGTTCACTTCTTCTTTTTGATCCCCATATAATTCTTGGGCTCTCCCTTGAAATTTATCATAATCCCCTTCGATTTGAGTTAATTCATCGTCAGTAAACTTTCCCCACTTTTTTTTCACTTCGCCTTTAAACTGATCCCAATTTCCTTTGAATTGATCTTTGTTCATGGTGTTCTCCTTACATGTTGTGTGAAAAATAGTTTTTTTTTAAATTGTCCCAGATCCGTTAATTCTGTTGTTCCGCCCACCTCCTTGTGATGAAATTTGTTAAAAACAAACGGGAATTAAGCCCAAGCGTGGCCACAGAATTCTCATCCGGAAAGCTTTAAGCCTCACCCTTCATGCATTCCTTTAAGACATGATGATGTGGGGAGAGTGAGAACTCCCAAGCTTGAATTCCTTCCACCATACTATTTATTATCAGGGACATGCCGTTTCACCAACGTATAAATTGGTTTCCTTCCCAACCTTTTTTATCCAAGCTTTTGGGTTCAGTACATGTTGTGGCGACTATGCCGGTTCGATCCTTGTGGAAGGATAAAATGTCGGAGGGATTCTCGGGAAAAATCCAGAAAGGATGTATTCAGGGTGTTGGACAATGGAAGGGATAGAGGCCCCTGAAGCAGAAAGCGGAACCCCTTCACCCTGGATAAGGGAATTCCGCCTTCTCTGACCGGCATCGAATATTAATCCGCTGCCTCCTCAATTTTTTCTCCGGCTTTCTCGACATCCTGACCGGCGCCCTCCAAAGTATTGCATCCGGACATTGCCAACAACACGATCAACAACACTCCCCACACA
>BQIW01000009.1 GCA_021604105.1 Nitrospirales bacterium
GACACCACCTCATGCCATCGGCTATCGGGACTGACTCGGTAACGGACCGGCAGCCACTTGGCGAACAACCCCATGCTCTCCTCCAGCTCTTCATAGGGCCTTCCCTCACAGAGCGTCGCGACCACCAACTCCTGTTTGCCAGTCAACTTCCACAAGAGCGCATACCAGGCACCCAGCAACATGGATGCAATCGGACTCTGAGAATGCAGGGCCATACTTGTCAGGATTTCTACAACTGAAGGATCCAGATCTCTGCAATATTCCTCCCGGCGCGGCTGTGTGTGGTTCGTTCCAGGGCGTTCAAACGGAAGGACGAGTGGAGGAGAATAACGAAAGTCATGACCATGCCAATAGGTCTGGCCTGCTTTTACATCTTTGTCTGTCAGCAACTCATTTTGCCATTCAGAGAATTGCACGTACTGGACCGGGTCGCTGAAACATTCCCTGCCTTCACAACCAGCCTGATAGGTCGATGAAAGCTGCCGGATGAGATTTCTAATGGTCCAAGCATCCGCGCATAACGCAGGCAGACGAATGAGCAACGCATGCTTCCGGAGCGAGAACTTCGCCAAACGGAGACATAAATGAGGGAGAGTCTCGAAGTCGAACGGCCAGATCTGCTGTTCATCGATCAGGCGCCGGAGTTCCTGTTCGTGTTGCTCGACGGCCAGGTGGCTTAAATCCAGATGGTCCCATGACAGGTCACACGAATCATGAATGACTTGAAACGGCACTTTTACTCCAGATTCACGATGAAAGGTCGTCCTGAAAATCTCATACTGGCCCACCACGGATTGCATCGCTGCTTCCAATGTTGCGACATTGAGTGGCCCCTCCAACACCACCGAACAGTGGGCCTCTCGGGGTCGATGATCTCCCTGGAGCATCCAAAGATGTTTTTGCTGGGGAGAAAGCCGGATTCCTTGAAGATTCTGTTGCATCACCATACCCCTTTTATACGTCGATCATCTGCCTTGCCTCTTGATACACCATGTCCCCCATTGCACGACGATCTTGCCTGGCCAATCATAGGGATCTCGGGTGTAGGCGACCAACATGTTGTCCAATAATAGGAGTTCGCCTGTTTGCCATGCTAAGAGGAGCGCCATTCGCTCGTAGATTTCACCGATTTTCTTGCCAACCGCATCGTCGATTGGCGAACCATCCCCGAAATAGGCATTCCGGGAAAGTCGTCCCATCCCCCAACAAAGGGACGTAATTGGAAACCCATGGAACAAGATGCCGGCAGGTTATTACAAATGTGCCATCAAGCATGGCTTGGCCTGGGTATGATACCCCTCACGATGTTGTTGAGATCCGCATAGCCGCTTTTGGTTGAGAGACAGCCGAATCCTTTGCATTTGGGTCTCTTGTTGGGAGTGTTGAATAATAAAGATATTCAAGTCCAAATTTGCCCAGGATTAGATTACTCATCAAAGGCTCCGGGTCGGTTCAAAAAAGTCCGTCCAGCAAGGCCGCAGCCGTTTTTACGCGCGGAGCGTACGCTGAGTACGTGAGCACGGGAAAATGGCGAGAACGCCGCTGACGGCTTTTTTCAACAGACCCATAGAGAGTTTATTTACCTGGAGATGGCCCGGCTCTATGTGAGGGACAGGATCCGAATGTCATACGTATGCCGAAACTCAATTTAACTGACGATGACAAAGCGAACTTTCGATTGAGCCATTTACGATGGTCCTTTCAGGACGTTGAGCCGTGTGAGCATTCCTCGATGATAGAGTCCACCATCCGCCACATGAGACAACACCTGGGTGTTTTTACAATGGACTCGCACCCCGGTCCCCATTTGTACCCGAATGACCGGACCTGGAACCGTAGCAACCTGCTACCTTCCCATCCAAATGCTCAAGAGGTCACTTCTCTGTTGGAACCAGGCCAAGAAAGTGATGTGTTGTGTTTGAGATACGACGGAATACCGGAACAAGGGTGTTAATCGGCTCCGCCATCGCATTGTTCCTCCTTATCATTTAAGGCACTATTTGCTAGCCCAGGACATTTCCTACCCAGGATGAAATAAGGAGAATCTTGTCGGGTTACCGTCAAGAGGCAGCGGGGAGAACATCCGAGGAATCAATCGGGACCGTTAAGGGAAGAGCGATTCCTCTTTGCTCATGAACGTACATGCCACTTGGCGGCATTAGTCCAGCCACTCGTACAATTCATTGGCGTCAAGGGCTTTCGCCCACAACCATCCTTGTCCTTTTTCGATCCCAATAGCCCGAAGAAAAGCCGCTTGTTCTGGGGTCTCAATGCCCTCGGCGACAATATCCACCTTAAGAATACTGGCCAAGGCTGCAATCCCACGCACCAGCCGTTCTGCCGCAACATTTGTTCCCAATTGCCGAATAAAGGATTGGTCAATTTTAAGGGTGTCCACTTCCAAACCAATGAGTTGTTGCAGTCCCGAGTGCCCGGTACCGAAGTCATCAATGGCCACTCGGGCACCCAATTGCCGAGCAAGGCGAATGGCATCCCGGCCTTTCTCATTGAGTGCCTGCCGTTCAGTGATTTCCCCGGTGAGCTGTGGGAGGTGGGCTATCAACCCTAATTTCTCCAGCACCGGCAAGATCTTGTTTTTCCCCATCACAATGGGAGGCAGATTCACGCTCACGGAAAATGTGGGATGTTCGACCAGCAGAGTGCCTAAATCTGTTTTAAGGCACGTAAACATGCAGGTGGTTAACTCTAGAGCTAAATCCTCCTGGGATTCGAGTTCGTCAATAACGGGTTCAATGCTGGTCTCACGTCCATCATCCGCTCGCCACCGAGCAAGGGCTTCACAGCCCACAATTCGATTGGTGGTGAGATCGATGATCGGTTGATACCTAGCGAAAACGGAAGACCGAACGGTATTACTAGAAAGAGTAGACATGGGTAGTGAGTGTTTTTATGTATGGATGTATCCTCAACCTCCAGCAGGTGATGAAATCACGGCTGGTCAAGTCAGGACAGCGTCATTCTACCTCAATCAGCTAGATCACAGCGAGCGCTCTTCCTCGCCCCAACATACGAGATAACGTTAGAGGAATCATACAAACACAAGGCCTGGTTTGTTCAAACTGATCTATTCGTCTGAGTGACAGGCGCCAAGGTTGCTGTTAAAATCTTTCGGCATGATATCAGGAGAGAGCGTCTTAACGGAGTATTTGGTCGGGGCGAGAGGATTTGAACCTCCGACATCCTGCTCCCAAAGGAGAGGAATTTTTTAATACGGTGGCACGGCATGACACAGCATAGTACACAGAAGGCATATGAATACAGGTGTTTCGTATCATCTTGTTTAATCCTGTGAAATGTGGTGTCATGCCCTCAACCGTAGCAAAAACCGGAAATCTGATTTCCAACCGTAGCAAAAACCGTAACAAGAATTTGATGTTTCCTTCTCCCTAACTATTTCTTTTTTGGGGGCAACAATCGGCCTAATTACCCGATTGGCGGTGGTCCTGGCCATCGTGCCCCCAAACCTTCCCATAACCAGGATTTCCCAACCAGGAGGGAATATGGCGAAAAAATCAATAACACCAAAAATCAAAACTCTTACAGTCCCTTACCGGGAAACGTTAGGAGATTTTCTGAGGGAAGCCAGGAGTGCCTGGAGAGACCTCAATCCTAAACCCAAAAAGAAAACCGGGCGTCCATCAGAACAACAGCAAGTGTTCGAAATATGTGACAGTATTTTATTGGCGAATGGAAATGCTTTTCCTATCGAACGATTAGAAAAGGTATTCCCATACAATTCCGTATCTGTTGGGAATTGGGTTTTATTGGTTCAAAAACAGACTAAAACTGCACAACTTCCGGAGGGATTAGCGAAAAACACAATTTGGAGACATTTCACAGCATGGCTAATTGAAGAAATCGAGAGACAAGAAAAAAAAATCGAGAGACTAGATGAATGCTGGAATATACCATGGCCTCTGATGGTTCATGCCTTCCGAAACAACTTTCAAATTCTTGATAGGTATCGGTTGTTATTTAAATTTGTTCGAGAGAATTCAACCCTTTTATTCAAGCAATCTGAAGACAAACTTTCTTTATTTTTTACAGGCAAGGAGATAAGCGAACTCGAAGATACTATATATTGTCCCTGGGAAATTCTGCTGATGGTGCCTTTCGAGCTTGCTCCTGACAGAATTGTGGCCATGGCTAAATCAAAATCCCTTCCCAAGCTTGCGAAATATACCTGGTCTGATTACCTCTAACTCCTTCCTAGAAGATAAAAAATCCCTCCGTTTGATTTTATCCAAAAACTCCTTTTCAAAATTTTGGGACTCCGTTTCTTTGTGCCGTCCTGGTAAATCTAGAGCCATGGAGGGTACGCATATGAAACTTGAAACAATCCCCGTTGCGGCTGAAGTGCTGAGATGTTGTAAGGCCACGCTCTACGCAAAAATTCGGAGTAATGAAATTCCGGCCTATCACATCGGACGGAAAGTGTTGGTCAATATTCCGGAAGTATTAGCAGCTTTGCGGAATGGAACAGATGAGCAATAGAAAAACCCCTGAGAGTTGTGGTCCCAGGGGTTTAAATGAAAGGCGGACAGGATATGGCAAGTTTAAGCCAATTGCATGGGCAGATCAAGACGGCGGCCGTTGATTACACCGATGATATTGACCTCGGAGAAATAGAAGATCCCTATCCACTGATCCCCGAAGGTATTTATGACGTGGCTTTCCTTAAAGCCCATCGTATGCGGATCGGAAAAGCGCCACGACTGTTGATGTATTTCCAAATTTGTGACCCGGGTCAATATCACGGGATCGTTCTCATCATGGGTGTGAATTACCCCAAAAACGGCAAAAAAAAATGGGGGGCACTCTCGAAAATGGCCGAATGTTACCGCATAGCGGCAGGACGTAACCCGGATCGGTTTGATGTCGGGCGGGTTTCGACCAGTATTTTTAAGGGAAAGGTTTTGGCCGCCAAGGTTTCCACGGTCAAGCGTGGCCGAAATCAAATCTCACGCGACGAATCATCTCATTATTCAGTGATCGAAAAATTGGTCGACCCAAAATTCATTCATGATCACTATCAATCAAAGGATGAGCTCAAGAGTTTTGAAGTCTCTTAGTTTTAAAGTCCTAAAGTTCCATAGTTCCAGAGTTGTTAAGTTCTAAGTTCCCCAGGCGTATGCTAACTGGGTGTAAAAAAAGAAATTTTTGAGGATGTCTTGGCAGAAAATTTAAACCAAATACGGCATCACAACCTCGATGCCGTTCCCTCTCCTTTACAGGTGGGGGCCTTACCGTCTGGTCTTCCCATCCACCCCTAGAGCGTAAGACCTCTGGGGGTGGCCAGGCGTTCACCTTGACTTGAAAGGAAACCATCATGGCTGAGCAGGTGAGAAAATCACGCAAGCAAAAACCCGAACCCTTTTTTGAAGGCGATCAAATCCGGATTCTGCCAACCTCTTCGATCCCACGCGATCGGATCGGAATAATTGTGATGACCGATGGCCAATGGTGCCTTGTCCAGATTGGAACCGAGGTAGTCTGGATCCCCTTGAAACCAGTTTAATTCGGGGCAAATCGGAGGGAAACGTATGTCCAATAATTTAAGGCAATCCATTGACCGAGTCCGGCGGGCGGTCAGGGGTATTCCCGGCCGAACATTGTTGGGCAAGGCGGTCTATCGGGCTTTGGATTCGGCCGAGACCGCACTTTAAGTGCGGGGATGCCAAAGCGGTGCAGGAGGAACTCGATAACATCAACGGATTATTACAAGACTAACAAAGGAGCATGACCCATGGACGAAATAAACCAAATTTTGGAATCCCTGAAAAACCACGTTGCCGACCTGGAAGCCACTGGCGCGGATCCGGTTGAAATCACGAATGACCTACTCACTCTTCTCGGTGAACGATGCCAAGCGCACAGCGGCGTATCTGAGGTTGAGGGCCTAGTGTTTGATTCTGACGAACTAATGCTGATGAGCATCGGTACACGACTGGCCGCAAAGCGGAGCGAACGAAGGGGAATCACAACAGATCCCATCCTTGCATTGCTCGCCTATAGTTCAGAGCAAGCCCTAGCCCTCTTGGGCCGCGAAAAACTCCGGAGCGTTCTTGAAGGCCAATGCGCGGAGCTAACGTGTCCGGCGGATTTTTGGGGAAAGGGGTAATGTTTTAAAAAGACAAATAACGTTTTTAATTGTCAATCGAAATTCAATGGAATATAATCTATGCAATTCTGGACTACACCACGGTGATGTCCAGGAGAGGCTTCACGAGCGATTGTGGAGCTACCCACCATACATGGTTTCCAGCGGGATGTTGGAGACTCCTCGACAGCGGGACGCTGGCCGAGAAAAAACCTCATTCAGTACATTTTTTGTCAACAACATTTTTGTTCGCCTATGTGCGATCAATGGAGACCATTATGGATGAAATTAAAAAACTCATCGAGGAAATTATTGCAACACAACGGGCCTTTCAGGGTCGGTCAGATAAACATGACTCGGCAGTGAAGAACCTTCAAGCCAAATACGACGAGCTGGTCAAGCAGATAGTCAGCCTCGAAATTGGCGGGGGTGGGGGCTACAGCGCCGGAAAACGTGATGAGGACACTAAAAAATATGAAAAAGCCTGGTGGATGACCGCCCTTCGTCGGGAGGTGAATGATTCGGATATCGACCGCCATTTCCAGGGGAAATATTCCCAAGATTTTGAAGCCATGATCCGGCTTGGAAAGTCTGCCCCCGCAGAGGTCTGGAATTCGATGCAAGTCGGATCTCAACCGGATGGCGGGATTCTGTGCCCAATCGAAATGCAGCGCGATGTGTACAAGCGCATGTGGGACGACTCGCCCGTCAGGCAGAGCGTGAAGCTCATGCAGATTTCGGCAGGGGGTATCGAGTGGCCAACCGTGACGGATGATACTGTGGCGAGTGGATGGGTAGGAGAAACCGAGCCCAGGCCTGAAACTGCTTCACCCGAATTCGGCACGCAGTCTATTTACCTCAGGGAACAGTATGCCAACCCGAGTTTGACACAAAAGCTCGTGGATGACGCGACGATTCCCGTCATTGACCTCGTGATGGACATTATCAGTGACAAACTCATTCGCACAGAAAACGCGGCCTTTGTGGCGGGGAGTGGCGTCAATCAACCGCGCGGGTTTGCGGACTATACTGCAGCCTCTGTCACGACCGACGACGCCACACGGGCTTGGGGTGTCATTCAACACGTGGTGTCTGGCGATAACGCCGGATTTCCCACCGTCTCAGGCGTGCCGGGTGCGAGTGATCCGGATGCCCTGGTGACCATGGTGTCCAAATTAAAAAGCCAATACCGAGCCAAGGCCAAGTGGGCGATGAATCGGCAGGTGGCCGGTGAATTGCGGAAGCTGAAAGATGGCGAAGGGCGCTATTTGTGGCGGGATGGCCTAGAAAATGGACAGCCTGACAGACTTTTGGGCTATCCGGTAATGCTTTTAGAAAGTCTGCCAAATATTGCGACTGGAGCCTTTCCGATTTGGTTTGGCGATTGGAGTCGAGGGTATATGGTCGTTGACCACTTGGCTGGCCTGCGGGTGTTGCGTGATCCATTCACCGTCAAGGGCAAAATCTTTCTATACACAACCAAGCGCGTGGGTTCGGATATCATCGACTTCGACGCATTAAAGGCCCTCAAAATTTCCACATAAGGAGGATTGAATTTGCCGGGCCTGTCATGCTGGGTTCTCAAGGTTGTGTCTCTTCGTCCAGCGCAACCGGATTCCTTTCCCGGTGTGGCGGGCATCACTCCGGCAACTGAGCAGGTGGAGGACTTCACGGTCCTCTGCCTGTCTTCAGATCAAGGGGGTACCCCATTAAAAAAAATATTATTGAGATGTGTTCAAGCGCAAAGCATTGATTTGTTTGGTTTTTCAAGGAAGTCCAAATCGACCGGTCGGGGCCTCATCGTGTGCTTTGTGGCAATGATTTTTGTTTGGGACCAAAAAACTTTTGAGAAGGAAATAAATTATGGGGGCACGCGGTAGAGGGGCTAATCGGACATTAGCGGCGGTCCCTGGGGGAGATGTGGTCTCCATCCCACGAGCCAAGCCGCCAGATGAATTGACGCCGGAACAGAAGGTCATTTGGCATTCAATCGTCAATAAGTTGCCGGCAGATCATTTCCCAGCGGAAACCCATCTGATTCTGGCCGAATATTGTCGGCATGCCGTGACCGCCAGGCGCATTGCCCATTTGAAAAATCAAATTGAGAATGCCGAATCCCTGAACATGGAGGAGTATGCCCTACTCTGCAAGCTGGCGGAAGCAGAGAGCCGGACCTTGGCCTCCCTCGGAACGAAAATGAGAATGACGCAACAATCGACTTATTCAGCACGAAAAGGGCGTGGTGAACCCCTTGGTCCAAAGCCATGGGAGGACTCAGAATAAATGACCCTCCTCACGGTCAGGGAGACAGCCAAACGGCTAGGCGTGCCTCCTCGAACCGTCCTTCGTTTCATTCATGAGGATCGATTCAATGCGGTGTACCGGCTGAAAACGGCTTTCCGGGTACCGGAATCGGCCATTCAAGCCTATCTCGACCAATACGGACGAAAGGAGACAAACCCATGCTGACTGACACCCTTCCTACAACGCAACTCTGTGCCTATTGTGGCGGAAATCTCAAGGTCGGAGTGGCGGAAGATGCCAGGTTGCCTCCCTGTAATCCAAGTGTTCGGATCGGCTTTATCTGTACCTCCTGCGGCCAGCTCGAATCGCCGTTTTCTCCCAGAGAACAGGGACGGAACCCATGCCACGAAAACAGCTGATAACGGGCCTTAAAGAACTCGAGAAGGCCCTTCAGCAATTACCGAATGCGGTGGCAAGCCGCACACTCATCACGGCCATGAGAAAAGCCGCCCGCCCGATTCTGCAAACTGCCATCCACAACGCGATGAGGTTCCGGAATCCCGGCACCTATTCTGCAGGCCAACTTGCTGATAGTTTGAAAATCGGAACGGTCTTGAATAAGCGCCAACGACGTATTTTTCGGAAGCGTCCTGGAAATGCGGTGATTTATGTCGGGCCATCATGGCCGATGGGGGCTCATGCACATTTCAAGGAGTTTGGCACGAGTAAGCAACAGGCTGAACCGTTTCTCCGTCCAGCCTGGGATATGCATCAAGCAGAATTTTTAACGACGTTTAAACGAGAAGCGTGGAAAGCCCTGGAGAAGGCCCGAAAGAAACTCGCACAACAACGACCACGAGTAACATAAGGAGCGGATTATGGCAGAACCAATTGGAGGTATGCGGATAGAACTCAGCGCCGAGAATGCCAAGCTGATTCAGGATTTGGGCAAGGCGCAGCGCTCGATCGGGAAATTTTCTCGCGAGACCGAGCAGCAGATGAAGGGATTTCAAGCCTCAATTGTGGGATTAGGCAAAACCTTTTTCACCGTTTTTGGGGCCACGGCTTTAGCACGAGGTATTCATAATACCCAAAAGCTCGGAGACGAGCTGGCGAAGATGAGCCAGCGCACTGGCCTGACGGTGGAATTCCTGAACGGCTTTACGCAAGCCGCCGGGGTGGCCGATGTCAGCCAGCAATCCCTTTCTGTTGGGATTCGCACCCTCAACAAAAACCTGCTGGACATGACGCAAGGCACCGGGGAAGCCAAAGACTCGCTTGAGGCAATGGGCATTTCAGGGACCGATGCCGCGGCATTACTCAAAACGCCGGAAGAGTCGTTACTCAAGATCATGGACTTACTCAGCCGGATTCCTGATGCCTCGCGCCGTGGCGCCGTGGCGCAAGAACTGCTGGGGCGAGCGGGAGCCGACTGGTTGCCACTCATTAACCAAGGCACTGAGGCCATTCGTCAACAGATTGCCCATTATCAGAAATTGAGACCACTCACCAAGGAAGAAGCCAAGGCCGCCGAAGCCTACAACGATTCTCTCCGGGATTTGGGGTATGCCGTTGAAGGATTGGGGGTAAAGTTGACCTCGCACCTGATCCCCGCCTTGACCAGTACCTTTGAACTCACCTCACAGCTCGCAAGCTGGAATTATTCCGACGCGTTCTCCACGCTGCTTCCTCGTATCGATATGTTGGACTTCAAGCTAGGGGGCCTTCGGGAGAAGCTGATTTCCACGACAGAGAGTATCGGGTCATTCACCTTTCGCAACCTGACGAAAGGCTCGCAAGAGCAATTTCAAAAATTTATTGAAACGCTGTTGGAGGTGAAGTTTAAACCGGGGGGAGGAGCGAAGCCGCCAGCGGCACCTCAGGACCCAGTGCCAATGTTGCCGGAAGAGACAGTGAACGAGCTGTCGCAATCGGCTGAACTCAAAGGGCTCATCGATCGACGCGAGGCTCTGATTAAGCTCATTGAAGCGGAGGAAGCCGACAAGGAGATCAAGTCTGATCGGGTGCGTATCCTCCAAGAAGAGATTGCGCTCCTACAGGAAGCCTACGCCATCCAAAAGGAAATCGAAGCCGCCAACAAAGAGGGCAAGACCCGGGCGATTGATCAGAATGTCGCCATCACCGCCAGGATTGAGAAGGAGGCCCGGCTCAAGGAAATTCAAAATGAACGGGTCAAACTGTTCAAGCAGTTGAATGCAGAAGAGCAGGAGATCCTTGGGACGGATATTCAACATGGCTTGAATATCGAACAGCAAACCAAACAGCAAGGCATTCTCAACCAGTTTACGAGGGAACAGCAGGACATTCAGCGAGTCATTGCCCAGGCGGGAGACGATACATCAAAAGTGAGGGCTGGCCAGATTCTGCTTATTGAATCGCGGGTCAATCTACTGAAAAAAGAAAATGAAACGCTGGGCGAAACCAAGGCCAGGAATGAGCAGATCAATGAGCTGATCCTGGATGCCAATGCACTCCGGAAAGAGGGGCATGAAATCGAGCAGAAGGCCTTAGGCCGTGGAATTGTGGCGGGGGCCTCTGTCGATATCGAAAAGCAATTTGCTGACAGACGGCGAGCGGTCCGTGATGCCGAGCATCAGCTCGAGCTGGGCTCCATCGCCAGAGGCCAAACGCGGCAGGACCAGCGCGTCCGGGAAATTCAACTGATCGAAGCCAAACTCCAACTCCTCTATGAGGAGCAACGCCTCGGGCTGGTGAATACCGAGCAGGCCAATAATCAATTCGATGTGCTGGTCACGGAGTTCAACAACGCCTCCAACCCGCAAGGATTTCTGGAAGGGTGGCAGAATGCTTTCCAGCAATTCTCCGACGATGCCCAAGGGGCCTTTGGGTTAGGCCAAACCCTGGCCAGACAGTTTACCCAAAACGTGCAGGGGCTCGGGGCCTCAATTACTCAGAACGTCTTTGACAAATTAGAAGAAGGCACCCTCTCCTGGAAGAGTGCCCTGGAAACCATTCCCGATCTCCTCCAACGAATTACCTCACAACTGATCGGCATGGCCATTGCGCAGGGGGTGGCCTCGGCGATTGGTGGGGGATTGGGCGGATTGTTTGGTGGGGGCGCACCGGGAGCCACACCGAATGCTACGGCACGGGGAGCCTTGAACCCCAATCTGTTTGGCCCTGGGTTCGCCTCAGGAGCCGATTTTATGGTGGGCGGTCGTGGTGGGGTCGATGCCAACTTTTTCCCCATGCGGCTGAGTAAAGGCGAACGAGTCATGATTGAAACCCCAGCGCAACAGCGCGAAGGACGCGGCGGCGGCGAAATGACCGTGAATGTTCACAATTATGCTGGCGTCGATATCCAACAGGAGGAGCGCCAGACGCCGAGTGGAAGAAGCCTGGAGGTGTATGTTAGACGCCAGGTTCGCCAGGTGAATGAAGGGGAATATAAACTTTCGCGTGGACCAGGGAGGGTCGGGTAACGCCTAACTTCTCTTGGACGTTATTTTTTCTTTTTCTTCTCCAGGGACAGGCTAAGCCCTTTAGCTTCTAATTCCCGGATATGCTCTTCAAATAACAGAATAAGATAGTCCTTGGCAGTCATTCTGTGCAGGGATGCAGCAGTTTTCATCTTCTCGGCCAATTCCAGGGGAACCCCTCGAATCAGTAAGTCTTTGGTGTCTTTCTCCATGTGGAGCGAACTATATCAACATGGTACTATTGACAGCAAATGATATATAGTTATATAAATTAACTTTGATAACATCAATAACATGAAAGGGAGGTGAAGGTATGGCGACCACGAAGAAATTGTTGATCTATTTGCCGGCATGGATGAAGGCCAAGCTGGACGCCTTGAAAGCCCAAGGCTACACAGCCAGCGGTTTTATCCGGGCACTGTTAGAGAAGGAATTCAGTCAGACGAAAGCAAAGAAAGGCCGGTGATATGGCCATACCGGAAAGAGAGCAAGATTTGATTGCGGCTCTCCAGCGTGGGGAAACCGTGGTCATCAACCTGCATAAAGATGGAGGGCAAAAAACCGTGGAGCAGTGGGCCAAGGAACACGGCCGCTTTCAGTATATTGGCCGATTTCGCCCAGGGTATGGATCCAGCCGATGGCAAAACCGAAACAAAGTCGGCACTCGAGCCGAAATTGTGGAAGCCTATGCTGCAGATCTCCAGAAGAGGCCAGACCTCTTGAAAGATCTGCCCCTATTACGCGGGAAAGCTCTCGGCTGTTGGTGTGCGCCGGAACCCTGTCACGGTGATGTCTTAGTTACCTTATTAACTGACCAATGATTCAACCTTAAACCTCATATAAGGAGCCTCCCATGGCGAGGAAACAAGCCTCCAACAGAACAGAATTCACCTACCTCGTGGCGTGTGACTGCGAAGTCTGTTTAGAAAAATGTTCTCCCTACGGTTTTATGACATTAAGCGATTATCTACCAACAAAAGCCAAAGCCATTAAGGAACAAAAAAAATACCTTTCGCAGCATCCCCAATGCTACCTGGCGACTCATTTTATAGAACCCATTCCCCTTCCGTACCAGAAACTCAAGACACGAAAGGCGGCGTAACGATGGCGCGAAAAGGCAGATCAGATCGAGGATTGCTGCAGCGTCAGAATACCGAAGGTAAGCTGGCGTGGTATGTCCGTTTGCACCATACCGGCAAAGATCGGTGGTTTGGTTCCTTCTCGACCAAGACGAAAGCCCGAGAGTTTTACGAGAAGGCCAAGCTTGAGCAAAAGGAAGGCCGGTTCTTTCCGGAACGGTATCTGCAAAATGGCTGTCCATTGGCTACGGAGTGGATCCAAGACTATATGGATACTTTGGAGCATTCAGGAAAGTCGAAGAAAACACAGTATGAAGAAAAGCGTTACGGGGAATGGTGGAAAACGCGATTGGCAGGGAAACGCTTGTCGCACATTACTCCAGCGGATTTGGATAGCGTCAAGCGAGAGTTAACGGAGAAAGGGCATACGGGGGAAACCATCAAACATTACTTGAAGTTTCTCCGGCATGTCCTGAACGAAGCGATCCGGGGGGACAAGCTTGAGAAAACCCCTTTTGCCCGGTTCACCATGCCGAAAGTCTCCCAAGGCCGGACCAGGTTTTTGACGATGGAAGAAGAATCCGCCTTGCTGCAGGCCTTGGGAGAACCCTATGCCCAGTGGGCCCGGCTGGCGATCTTAACCGGCTTGAGAAAAACGGAAATGTTTTCGTTGCGATGGGCCGATGTGGATTTAGAACAAGGGTTCGTGACGTTGACGAAGACGAAATCCGGACGGGTGCAGTATTGCCCCTTGAACCAAGAGGCCGAAGACATTTTGAGAGGTTTTTCCTCCTGGAAGGCGTCGGCGTGGGTGTTCCCGAGTAAACGGGCAAAGCAGCATTTGGATAGCTATAACTTCTACGGGCGGGTCTTTCTCCCGGCCATTGAAAAAGCCAAGTTGAAAAATGTGACCTGGCACACCCTCCGGCATACGTTCGCGTCCCGTCTGGCGATGAATGGACAAGGTGACAGCACCATTGCCGCCTTGCTCCGACATAGCGGAACAGGTTTGGTTCAACGCTATGCGCACCTGTCCCCTACCCACCTGCGAGGAGCGGTTGAAGGGGTATCGGGGTATGGCAAGGCCACGGTTCAGGATGGAACCGTAGCAAAAACCGTAAAACCTGTTAGGGAGGAGAGGGAGAAAGTTGTCTAAGTGGTTGTTTTTATTGGTCGGGGCGAGAGGATTTGAACCTCCGACATCCTGCTCCCAAAGCAGGCGCGCTACCGGGCTGCGCTACGCCCCGACTCTTGTGCTAAATGGCGATGTGTGGTGAGAAGACTCTTGGCATTGGTCACCGCCTGAGCGCGATGGCTTATTCGATTTTTTTCTGCAAAGGTCATTTCGGCTAGTGTTTTTCCTAATTGAGGAACATAGAATACCGGATCATACCCGAATCCACCCGTTCCATGAAACTCCTGGGTAATAATTCCCTCTAACACGCCTTCAACGGTTTCCGTCTCTCCATCCGGATTGGCCAGCGCCACCACGGTGATAAAACGGGCGGTTCGCTGTTCCGACGGCACCCCGTGTAATTCCTGCAACAGTTTTTGACAGTTATCCTCATATGTTGCATGCTCGCCGGCGTACCGGGCCGCATAGACCCCTGGATGTCCCTGTAACGCATCCACTTCCAACCCGGTATCGTCTGCCAAGGCCCAGTGTCCGGTAAATTTGGCTGTGGCCACCGCCTTTTTCACGGCATTGGCCTGACAGGTAAGCCCATCTTCATCAACAGCCGGAAAATCAGGAAATTCAATCAAGGTGAGCATAGGAATCCCCACATCCTTGAGAATAGATTGAATTTCCTCAACTTTATCCCGATTCCCGGTTGCCAGCACTAAAGAGTCAATGACCATCACTCTTATCCGACTTAGGCAATAGAGCCGATAAGCTCCTTCTGCAAGGTAATCAAGCGTTGAATCCCTTCCCATCCCATCGCCAAAAAATCATCCAGATCTTTTTTGGAAAATGGAGATTGTTCGGCGGTTCCCTGCACCTCGACCATCCGCCCGTTCCCGGTCATAACGAGATTCATATCCACGTCCGCTTGAGAGTCTTCCTCGTAGGCCAGGTCTAACCGGATTTCCCCGGCAATCTTTCCAATACTGATGGCCGCCAAATAATCCAGAAGCGGGCATTGTTTGATCAGCCCTTTTTCTTTCAAGGTCGAAAAGGCATCAGCCAGGGCAATATAGGCTCCCGTGATCGAGGCGGTCCGTGTTCCCCCATCAGCTTGAATCACATCACAATCAATCCAAATGGAGCGTTCTCCCATTTGATGCATATCCGTGACGGCCCGGAGCGAGCGCCCTACCAGCCGTTGAATTTCTAAGGTTCGCCCGCCCTGCTTGCCTTTGCTGGCTTCACGGGACATCCGATCATGGGTTGAACGTGGCAACATCCCGTACTCAGCGGTAATCCAGCCCTGTCCTTTGTCCCGTAAAAAAGGCGGAACTTTTTCTTCCACCGAGGCCGTACACACGACCTTGGTCTCTCCCATTTCAATCAGCACCGATCCTTCGGCATATTTGGTAAAGGGGCGGGTAATTTTGACAGGCCGAAGTTCATCCGCCCGTCGATTATCTGTACGCGGGATACTAAGTGTCGGTAACATTATTCCTCACATTAAAAAAAAGGGGTTGAATTATAAAGAGGGCTCCTGCAAAACACAAATGCACCACACACCTTGTCCACATGAGATTGAAAGAATGGCTGATCTATTTGGATGGCGATGACGTACAATCTGCATCTTGAATCTTTGATAACCAGATGAATCATTTTTTACGATCCTGAACGACATACCAGCGTAAGAACAGCAAGCCCGCAATGATCACACTCACCAGGACAACAAACACGTCTTCATGAGGAAAGAGATAGGGCATGGATGCTAGGCTTCGGCCGAAATGACCAGGGTTTTTCGGGTTGCATTCATTGACTGAGATAGGGACTCATGATAGATTCGGTCTCCCTGCCAGGCTACCATGCACGATATCCGAATCCTTAGCGACCAACTCGACTCTCTCCGCTCCCAACTCGGTGCACGGGCCGGCGATATTCCATGGGATACCGTCCAGACCCTCACGGACCAACGACGTGTCCTCATTACCCAAACCGAGGAGCTTCGCCACCAGCTCAAAAAAGGATCGGATCAGATTGCCGAACTAAAGCGTAACAAACAACCATGCGAGGATGCCACAATCGCGCTTCGGGAAATCCGCGACCGCATCCAGACCATGGACGTGGAATTGCGCACCACCGAAGAACGATTACAAGACCAGGCCCTCCGAATCCCTAATATTCCTCACGAGTCAGTTCCACCGGGGCAGGACGAACACGAGAACGTTGAGGTGCGACAATGGGGCACTCTTCCGGAATTTTCCTTTCCAGTCAAATCCCATCATGACCTGGGAGAAGCCCTTGGCATTCTCGATTTCAAACGGGCCACCAAAATTGCCGGAGCCAGATTTTGCGTGTCGATGGGCGTGGGCGCGCTTTTGGAACGGGCGCTGGCCAATTTCATGCTTGATTACCATACCCAGGAACATGGCTACACGGAAGTGCTTCCGCCCATGCTCGTCAACCGGCCAACAATGACCGGAACCGGCCAGTTACCAAAGTTTGCTGAGGATCTCTTTCATCTTCCGGAAGAAGATTTCTTCCTCATTCCCACGGCTGAAGTTCCCGTTACCAACCTGTTGCGAGAGGAAATCCTGGATGCCGACCAACTCCCATTACGCTTTGTGGCCTACACCTCCTGCTTTCGACGAGAGGCTGGATCCTATGGAAAAGACACGCAAGGCCTGATTCGCATGCACCAATTCCAAAAAGTGGAACTGGTCAACTTTGTTCGTCCGGAAGACTCCTATGACCAGCTGGAACGCCTGACACAAGCCGCGGAATCCATTCTCCAAAAACTGGGCCTTCCCTATCGTGTCGTCGCATTATGCTCCGGTGACCTGGGATTTTCTGCCGCGAAGACCTATGATCTTGAAGTCTGGCTTCCTTCGCAGCAACGCTATCGGGAGATTTCGTCCTGTAGTAATTTTGACGCGTTTCAAGCCCGTCGAGCCAATATTCGATTCCGCTCCAAAAAGGACAAGCCTCAATTTTTGCACACGCTCAATGGCTCAGGCTTGGCCATTGGACGCACCGTGGTCGCCATTTTGGAAAACTATCAACAGGCCGATGGGAGCGTGATCATCCCTGAAGTCTTGCGTCCCTACATGCACGGATTGGATCGGATCGCTCTCAAAAGCTAAGGACCGAGACATGCCACGGCTAGTATTTGCCCAAGGGGAGCAAAAACGATATCTCACAGCGGTCAAAAAGGCTATGAACGCACAAATAGAAATCCTAGCCTTAAATTGTGGAGTGCACCCGAGGACCATTCAAGACTGGCAACGGGAGAAGTACCGCATAAGTCAGGAAGCCGTAACCTCATTACAGAAGATTTCAGGAATTCCTTCCCCAAGGATATTGGAGATCCTTCCGGACTATTGGAGCACCAGAAAAGCCGGCCAATTAGGGGCAAGGCGAAGGTTCGAACGCTATGGGAATCCGGGCACTGCCGATGGCAGACGTCGTGGTGGCCTCACCTCCCGCGAGAAGATGAAGCATTTAGGATTGCCGACTGGATTTAAATTCAGGAGGGCCTTTGCGAAACCTGAGCCCTCCCCTCTTTTGGCTGAGTTTCTAGGAATAATGCTGGGAGACGGCGGCGTAGGACCTTATCAGATTACCATCACCCTTAATGCGATCACCGATGCAGCCTATGCAGACTTCGTAGTAGATGTCATCGTCCGTATGTTCGGACTCATCCCCTCACAAAAAATTCGAGGAAATGCGTGTAACATTGTTGTTTCCAGCATAGAACTCGTTGAATTTCTCTGTCAGAAAGGACTCGTCCCTGGCAATAAGGTCGCACACCAAGTCACCCTCCCACTCTGGATTCTTGAACATCCAGATTGTGTAATTGCCGGGTTAAGAGGGTTAATGGATACCGACGGCTCAATTTACCGGGGTAGCCATCTCACGGCTGGGACCAAATATGACTATGCGTGTTTATGCTTCAGGAACTATTCCAAACCTCTTCTGGATGCTGTTCACCACATTATGATAAACCTCGGATATCATCCAACGATGGGTCACAACCGTGTCTATCTATACAGGCAAAATGAGATTAAGAGATACTTTAACGAAATTGGCACTCACAATCCGAAACATTTTAAGCGGTATGAAACTATCGTTGGTTCCCCGAACAACGGTCCTATAGAATGAGCCATCACAAGGAGGGGTAGGAAAGCGGTTTAATCCTCCGGTCTTGAAAACCGGCGTGGTGAAAGCCACCGTGGGTTCGAATCCCACCCCCTCCGCCATTAACCAAACGACACACCAAATTCTACAATCATCAAATAGCACAAGATCCACTCATTAACTGGGTGGGGTTCGAACCAGGGGTTTTGAAGGGGGTGTGCCCCCTTCATGGGGTGACCGCAGCCATGCGAAGGCACGAGGGGGCATGGCCCCCTAGTGGGAGTGCGGGGTTAGCAAGCCCCGCACGACTTCGAATTCCCACCCCCTCCGCCAGCCTTCGCAAGGGCTACGGCTGGCAGGCCAGCACAGAAAAGGATGCGAAGGCTGTCCGCCGAAGTCTTGCAGCCAACTATCGATAACTCAGTTTACTTCACTTTAGAATAGTGTTCATTAATAGCAAGCACGAGGTCGCGACGAAGGCGGACTCCTACTATTCCTCTGTCATGAAATATGTCTGTCTCATCAAAAGCGAATCACATCCTAAGCAGAGTTACATCGGTATCACTTCCGATTAAAAAAAAACGACTGGCCATTCATAACGATGGCGGATCTGTTCATACCTCGAAGGTCAAGCCTTGGAAGCTCATAACCGTTATGGCTTTTTCTGAGGACTCAAAAGCCCTTGCGTTCGAACGCTACCTCAAAACCGGGTCAGGAAGGGCATTCGCCAAGAAAAGACTGGGGTAATCGGGATATTTCCCCTTCATGGGGTGACCGGAGCCTGGAGAAGGCACGAGGGGGCATAATTAGGAATTCGAGATCCACAGGATCCATATTTTTATGCTAAAGCTATGGATAGTATGTATTGTGATGTTTTTCTTAGTTGGTTGTGGCCAAACCATCGACTCCAGTCCTGAATACTTTCACAACCAAATTACTGAAAAAGACACGCGCCTGGTTGTATGGGGCAACTACGAGTTGGCGTTAACCATGTCGATTGGTTTTGAATATCAAACATACAAGAATTACCCTGGAGTCGGCGGCTGGACGGACTTTCCCCTGAGTCCTAATAAGTGGAAAATCCGAATGCACATGACAAACGAGGATTCGGGAGTCTTCGAGATAATTCCTATTTTCCTTTTTAACGAACGATACAAAAAAGATACCCGGTGGATTGAAAATTCTATGGCAATTGGTCCTCTTCACTATCAAGAAAGGTTAAGGAGGGAAGTGCTCTTCCCGGTAAGAGGAGTTCCAGAACACGCCCCAGGAGTCGTATCTGAGAATGTGTTCCTGCAAAGAAACCAGCATGACTTTCCCCCTTCCAAAGAGGAGACAGGTGGGTTTTATGATGTCCTAAACATGAGGGCGTCGCTTCAAAAGGTGGGAGAGCGCCAGCGCTGGACACGTCAGGCTCTTTTACCTGGGAACACGCTGGATATTGAATGGGATTCATGGAGTATTTGGGCGTTTCCGGAACACGTCCGACAAACGAAGGATTTTTTCGTTTCAACGCTTGGACCTGTCATGATCAAAGCCGGCAAGGATACCAATCACGCCGTGATTCCTGTTGTGGAGTTCGTAGCAGACGATCCTAAAAAATTCCATAGGCTCAATGTGAAAAACGTTCAGTTTATCGAGCTTTCGATCACCGGGATTCAGAGCATTGAAAGGAGTTCTCCAGAAATTCACGCCTTTCTTCAAGCCTTACTGAAAGAATTCCCCAAAAAATAGTGGATATATTGGGTGAAGGGATGGGCCCCAGTGCATGGCAAATTATTAATGATGCTGCCAGAGGGCCAATAAACGAATTTTACCAAGCTGTCTTTTGGGGTTTAGACTTGGAGCTGGTGGACGATTTTACAACTTTTTGGTTCGAAAAGTCTGTTCCAGGATTCTTTGAACTTATGCCTGATTGGGGCAAGGGTTTATATAATAATAAAGGGACTACCTAAAGGGCATAAGTAGCGAGGGTAAAAAAATTTGGTACTTATGGTGACAAAATTCTCTAATTAAACTGAGCTTTGCCCTAAAATTAACAACTTAAAAATGGCTTGGAGTAGGAATTCGTCCGAGAGAAGGGACTTTGGCTGCTATTAAAGGGGTAATGAGCATATCGAGAGGGACAAGTTATGTTCCTATTTGCCTGAAAAGATGATTGGTTTTAGAATTACACTATGAACTATATTCTTTATTCACACCAGCATCGAATATCCCGAACGAACAAGTGGCCCTTTTCGTTCGGGGGTGTAGCTCAATTGGTAGAGCAGCGGGTTTATACCCCGTAGCGCCAGATAAGCGGCTGGTTGTGGGTTCGAGTCCCACCATCCCCACCAATCTTTCCTATTTTACCCAACATGCAGTCTCATGTTGATAACAGACTGATTGAAGACAACGAAGCTTTTTCGGCAGAGGAAAGAGTCTTTAGTTTTCCCCCACGAATTTAGAATCTTGTTTACATATGGGCTGGTGGTGCGACAAGTACCGCACCTGCCTTCTCAATACGACTCAAATATTGATAGGGACTTGTGACATTGTCTTGATATTGGCGCCAGATTTTCATTCCACTATGGGCCAAAATTCCCACAGCCAGGCCTGCCCCTACAGCCAAAGAAATCAAGTTTGCTCCAGCTAAAAGAAAAGGAACGGAAATAGCTGGAAATTCTACTTTGGTGGCATCAACTAAGGCGTCAAGAGCAAAACGAGGCAATGACTTTTTATAGTTTTCCCAGTTCTCAATGACCTCCTGAGCTTGTAACTGAAGTCGTTCTTCTCGGTCTGTAGGATTAGGTATATAAGGAAGCTTTTTGGCTATATCACCTAACATAGTTTTAAACTCTTGAAGTCCTTTTCCCTCCTTCAACAACTCCGCAATCTGCTCAGCAGTCAGCCGGTCCAGGTCAAAAGTTGTCGTCATCACCATTTCAGCTAGATCATCGGCTTTATCCGAATCAGATAGGGTCCCTGCCCCATGGACCTTTGGTTTTCCTATAAGGTCATCAAAGACATCGGCATCATTGTTCGACACAATCGCATGATGGGCCCCACTAGAGGGAGTCACAATTTCTAGCCCTTTGTCATTGGCAATGGCTAAGGCCATGGTGGACATAATGGCTTTTCCCAAATTCGGGTGTACGGCGATCCATTCTCCTGGATAGGCCCCCTCTGGAGGCGTCATATTCCAAGCCAGTTTATTCTCTTTGCAATATTCCAGCAGATCATGCATTTTCCCTTGATGAATCTGAAACGTCCCATGGAGATTGGCCCGTTGGGAGTGATCCTCTGAATATTTCTCAATAAGAAAGTCTTCGTGATCCTTAATGTGAGCGAGCAATCGCTGTTGGGCCTGATACACGGCAGATTGATTGACATCTTCCTCGACTAAAAGCGGCTGATTTCGGGGGCCCTTAACTTTCCGAAATTCCGCAATATCCGGTTGCTCACGCAACTTGACCCACGAAGGGACCATGCGGCGGACCTGGGGAAAACACAAAAGAGTCGCCTTTAACCAATTCACATCATGAATCTGAATGTAAGGATAGTACAAAGCATCTCGGTCTAAAATGTCAGACATGATATTTCTCCAAGTAAGGTCCCCAAAATACTTCAAAAGACGTAGTGTAGGGCTTATCGAAAGGCAGTAATTCCTCAGTACAAATACTCTAAGCTTAACAGTTGAAGATTCGGTTATCTGGGTGACTGCTGGATTTCCTTTATCGGGTTCAGAGAAGATAAAAAAATGAGAATACGGGTAATGCAAGAAGGCCTCAATGAAACAGAGGCGACAAGCCCGAAATAGAAACAAAAAATGAGCAAAAGAATGCCTTCATTCGGCCAGCCCAGTTTTTTGTAGTGTATGCACTTTTTGGAGATTGTTCATATTTATACCATCAGGATGAACTTGATTTTTTTCAACAAAAGACTTATCCATATTTTTTTGGCTCAGTTAATTTCTAGTGCGTGTTCTATCTCCGCTGGTTAATCGTAGGGTAATTAACTACAGATTCAGCAGGGGGAGCCAATCGAGTATCCCCAAAATTCATTGGGAAATAATATTGCCCTCCCTGAAGTCCTTTAATTAATGATTCATTAATTTCCTCTCCTGGCATCCTCATAACAGTGCTACCATGCAATCTAAATTCTAATGCAGATGTATCAATTATCGTCTGGCCAAATTGAACCCATTTTATTTTACTCCGCTGACCTAAAATAAGTTCCTTCGCGGTTTCCCGATCCACGATTCCTAAAAACCTTCCGGCATAGTTCCAGTTATTGCGCATACCTTTGGGTACACCTAAAATGAGTACGCCTTCAAACTTTTCTCCAGGGGCAATCCAAGATTTTATTGCTTCCTCCACTTGTTTTATCCAAAGGCGGTTTTGTTGTATTTTAGATCGGTTTTCTAAACCATCCCTACGTCGCCATTCATTAAAAAATTTGAGCGTCGCATTAACTCTTTCCAGAGCATCGGCCACCCCCGCGTGTTGCGTTTTGGTTGGGTCCTGAATAGGAGTGCCGGCATTTCTTTTCAAACCGGTTGATTCAACGCTAGTGCGTCCCTTGGGAATCGTAGAGTGTACTTTTTTTTCACGAAATTCAATTAATTTCGCCGAAGCTCTTCTAGCCCCCTTTTCTAGTTTTTCCGAATTATTCATGCGCTCAACATATTCCGATAACATTTTGTTAAAAGCAACTTTCTTTTTCCAATCTTTAATCTTTTCCAATTTTCTCTGTTGAGGAGAAGAGTCAGGAGGATGGACTAGTTCAGGAATGCTCTCCCCCGCCTTATTATCCACCGGTGGGGGCTTGACAGAATTTGAAGTCGTACCATTATCTTTTAGGCCACTTGGATCTTTACGAACCATGGGGTTATTTGAAACAAACAAATAGAAATTAAGTCCCCCCTTTGCCCGTAATGGGTCAGGACTTATCCATCTTCCCAACCAAGGGACATAGTAACGTGCTCCGTGGTAGTAAAATCCTGTTTGCTCATCCCGTTCCTTACCCGTATAACGATAACGCTTTGATTTGACTTTCGCATTCTTCTCCCAGGCATGATATGAGGTTGTTCCATAGGGGTGATATTCTTCATACGAAATTTCTATTCCAACTTCATCTAGCTCAAGCATGGAGGAACCCAAATGATTATCGAGTTGGTATCGAGTTCGATTATCAGGGTCCCTGATTCCCCCCCCTTTTTCGTGCGTTTTGGTTTCTATGAGAGCAACGCATTTATGATCATCCATGACATGGAGCGTTTCTCGTTCAAATTGTCTATCGTCATTTTGATATTCCCGATAAATTTCGAAGTCGCCAAGGTAAATGCGTTCTTTTGCTCTCTTTCCGTTTTGGTCGGTGATGACCTTTCGGACCCGTTGTCCCCCGGCATCATAGGTGTAATAAGCCTTGACACCTAATAGTTGGTCTTCATTGACTGATTGGAGGTCCACGCTTTGGAGTTGGTCTTTAAAATCCCAATTCATCGTTGGTAGATGGGGCATTTGAATCAGATTCCCGTTTCGGTCATGTTGATATCGCGGTTGGAGTTGGGTGGTGGGGATGTTCTTTTCCCCAGGCATCTCCGTTGAGACTAAACGGTTGGAGTTCCCATCATAGCGATAGCGACGCGTCCAACTTTGACTGGTGGGTTTGACCTGATGATTGAGCGACAGAATGTTCCCTACCGCGTCATACTCATAGATTTCTGTATACGTACGCATGCCGTTCACGTCATGGGCATGAGCCAGATGCCGGCGAGTGATGTCGTTCCAATCAAAGTGAGGCTTAAGCTTGGGTAAATGGTGTGGCTGATTCTGGGCTTGTTGCCCGCCATGCTCACGACCCTCGGCTTTCCTTAAACGATACAGGGCATCGTATGTATAGGTTCCCTGTGCCGGAACTTTTTCATCTTTTCGTACCTGGTCAACCATCTTGGTAATATTTCCCACCGGATCATAGGTGTACTCCAGGTTCTGGAGTGTTTTGGCGTTTGGATCATCAAGGTTGCGTATCGTCGTTTGCTGTAGCAGGCGAAATGTGGTCTCTTCATACACATACACTGTCGCAACTTGGTTCCCATGGGTGACTTTGGTTCGTTGGCCTTTCGCGTCGTAATCGATATTTGTAATCGGGTGCTGATGGGCAGTGTGGGGGGGCAATAGGGTTGTAGGAGGGCTGTCTTCCCGCACCCATACCGAGACCGATTCCAAAAGGTTGGCCTCGTTATACGTTGGCTGGACAATATTCGGCAAAATCTTTGAAGTCTCAGTTGATTTGAGAGTATAGGGTGAAATGACCTGTATCGGACGATTGAGTGCATCGTAACGAGTTTCACTCTGATACGGCTCATCTAACTCAGGCTCAGGTTGTTGAGCCCAATTGATTTTTTTGTCAAAGTCTTTAACCAGTTCTCTGGTGACCTGCAGCGGATTTCCCTTAAAGTCGAAGACTTTGTTGGAGGTCCGCCCAGCTCCATCCCATTGTTGGTACACTTGTCCGCGGAGATTCTTTTCCTTTGCCCTGGTTTGCGTTTCACCATACACGGTTTTTTCGGCGATGATCCATGCCGTGCTATGACTCGGCTTATACCGAAATTCTAGTGGCCGTTGTAAGGAATCGTATGACGTTTCAATCTCATAGGCATCCGGTTCGTTTTCAGGGCCATCCCAGATTCGCATGGGATTTCCTGTTACATTGGGCAGATTCCATTCTTCTCCAGCATCGGCGCTATGTTGATAGAGGGAACGCCCTCCCACGTCGAAACTGGGAATGGTTCCTGAGGCTGCGCCACCCGACCCGGAGCCAAGAATATGTTTTAGGATCTTGTTGCCTCGTGCATCGGTGATGATCAACGGATTTCCTTCCATATCCATTTGGGTATGGGTATCGTATTTCCCCTCCGGACCGTTGTCGTTTCGGGTTAAAAAGGGACGGCCTAAGGTATCCAGGTAGGTGCGGGTAGGCGTATTGGCATGCATCGCGGCTTTTTGCGCCGCGTCCTTTTGTTCCGGGCCAAGGTTCCCGTTGAAGCGTTGTTGATACCAGGTTTGCCAATCAGCCGGCTGGGTTTGAAAGAAGGCATGCACATACCCTCGGATATCCTGATCCGTGCGAGGATCGCCCGTTTCTTGGTTATTAGGGGCAACGGTGTCGTTTACGTCATAGGCGATTTGGTGCCAGGGATTGAAGACGATTTTTTCGTAGGTGTGGTTGGGGTGGAGGGTGGCCACGACCCGATCCAAGGGGTCATAAAACAGTGTAGGGCTGACACCGGCCTTTCTCTCGAACTCGAACCGGTATGTATCTGTAAAAAAGGGCTCATGCTGGCGAACGGGGTTTCCCTTGTTATTATAGATGGTCCAGCCACTCCCCACCCACCGAGGATCAATTTCTGGAGCATCTTCATCATTAGGAACAAGCGGACCTGGTTCAGCTTGAACCTTGCTTTGAATTTCTCGGCCAAACCCATCGGAGTAGGTGAAGGTCTGCTGAATCTTCGTAGGTTTGTTTTGGATTAATGGTAAATCGGCCACATGAGTTTCTCGTGTCAGGGTGCGAATCCCATTCGGCCCTTTCTTTTCCACAAACCGAAACAGATCCATCATATAGCGTGAGGTGGCCGACTGTAAGAAATCATGCGGGTTGTTGGGTGAGAACGGATCTCCCGGAACATATTTTGTAAAATTAGTCAGTGTATCCCCTTCAGGTGTAGCTGCTTGGAGTTTCCCCATCACCGCGGTTGCTAATACCAGACCAAACGCGTTCGTCACCACAGCGGTTTGGTTGTCGTTGGGGTCTGTGATGGTGGTCGGTTGGAAGACCAAGTAATCGTTCTCAACCTCCACCACATTACCCACGGGATCTTGTGAGCGCTTTGGCAGAAGATCGTACGGCGCTTCATATTCGATTTGCGACACGTTTCCGAATGGATCAATCGTTCCTTGTGGCAAGTGGTAGTGGTGTTTGGCATAAGCGGGATCCTGCACAAACGGCGCGTTAAGATCGACTGGCGAAAGTAGATTTTCGGGTGGTTTGGAAAAAAAGGATGTGCCTGAGGGAATCCACCAGACCTTCCGGGCATTCTGAGGATAGTCCTCAGGAAACCACCCCGGTGTTATTGCATCCGCTCCTTGCACATATCCACTTTTTGGCTGATCTTTGAGAAGGTTTAGGACCTCATTCAGGCGTGTTGGCTCAAACACCCCCTTTAAGAATCCTGGAGTAAAAACCAACGTATAGGACTGGAATGGTAACACTAAAAAATCGATTTCTCCGAGAGGTTTCGGGCCCGATAGATCATTTTTCCAATACAAGGTGCGCGTATGTTCGACGAGTCGCTTTTGATTGGTTGTTCGAGTTGGTGGTTTTTCATAGGTTATTTCGTCGGCCTGCTGAATAGCCTGTTTGACTTTTGCCGGGTGGCTGAGCGGGAGGTCTGCTAAGAGGCGACCGGTGACTTCAAACGTTTTGGTCTCGATGGGTACGCCCAGGCGGTACCAGTCTGGTTGATGATCGACGTGGGTCACCCGATTTTCGGTGTAGGTCATGAGCGTCCGCGTTTGATCGCCTTGATAGTTCACAGGAATGGTCCCATCCGGACTTCGACGGCCATAGGCGATGGCTGCGGACTTCGTCACGATGCCATACGGATCTACTTCTAACGTCATCGTATGGTTAATGCGAGGGTCATCGGGATTCCGCTCGTAGTGATACTCACATGTTTCTAAGCTGTTGCGAGTAAATACTGCGTGATTGTTGTTTCCTTTCGCCTGAATCAGCCGCACTGCATACCCATTCTCTGTGACTGTGTAGGGGTGTTGTTGTCGAGTCGTACCATCGAGTGCATACACTTCTTGTCTCAAAATCGCCCCGCTTAAGGCCCGATAGGCTTCGTGCGGCGCATCGGATTTTTCTACTTCCGATCGAGCCCTGACCGCTTTGTCGTCTTCTTGATAGTATTCTTGCTTAAAGTGATCTAAATGATCTTTTTCTTCAAAGTACGCACCGGTATGAAACCAGGTGCAACTTCGTGTCGGCGGCAAGGCAAAATTTTGCCCGGTGAACTCTTCTGCGTCGTATTGATCGACCCGACCGAATCCCCGAAACTCACGTTCCCGCCCGTCGTAATAGCCATGATGGTAGGTATAACGCGTCGTCAGACTGGTTTTGGCGATTTGATCCTCCACGACCACTTTCCCCACTACATTCACTGGGAAGGGCAGATTGGTAATCCACGGAGTTCCAGCGGTTTGATCTATTAGGTAGTCTTGGGTTGAGGGCCGGTATTGCACCTGTGTCAGGACACCCATATTATTATTGATGGATTTGAGAAGGAGGGGTTTCGTTCCGCCTGTAAAATCAAGGTAGAGATAGTTGCGTTGCTGCCAGGTGGCCCAATCGTAGGACCAGAGAATGCCACCAGTTCCTGTTCCGTTCATATCGGCCAGTCGTACCGAATCGGCGTCGGTCACCACGGGAGCCCCATGAATGATCTGTTCATTGCTCCATTGATTGCCACTTTGATTGATCCAATAATGTACTTGGCCACTATCGATGTAGACTAAATCCGCTAGGCCATCGCCATTGATATCCGCCAGAAACACCCGCCGGGGATCATAACGACCAGGAAGGCGTGGGCCGTTTTTTAATGTAATGCGTTTACCCCATTTGCCATAGCCCAAATTTGGCCAGTAATCCGCGCGCCCGTCATGAATCAGTACGAGATCTTGGAGTCCATCACCGGACATGTCGGCCAGACGCACACGATTTTCAGGATGCGAAAAATACACATCGGGCCACAGTGTGAGATCATGCTGTCGGGGGATGGGGACCGGCGGCTCGAACGTGAGTCGTCCGTTTTCGGTTCGATGTTTAATATAGAGAAAATGGTGAGGAAAGGTAGCCAACACATCGGTTACCCCATCCCCATCCATATCCACGAGACGGACGTTGGGATCTTTTAAGGAAAACGAAGGAGCCTGCTGATAGGGGTGAAAGGTGCCCCATTCCCCGGCGAATTCATTCGCATAAAACCCAACTGTTGTGCCTTCGGTCAAAAGCAGGTCTGCTGAGCCATTCCCTTCCAGGTCTGCAAATTGGACACTGTCGTCTGCTAGGGTGATCCCCGCTGGTGCTTGCTTCAGGGCTTGGGGGGCAGAGAATTTACCTCTCCCAAGATTGCGCCATCGGCGATACCCCGTTGGGGTGGTGTGCAGAATATCAGGGAGGCCATTGCCAAAGAGCCCAATTAGCTCGTGATTCGGATCGCCTAATGATTGACCGGGAGGCTGATCACACTCGAAGGTCACGGTTTCTAACTCACGTTGCCTGGGATCAAATGTGGTGTACTCCAGCGTAATCGGCGGCAATGATGCGGCATACAGACCATTCCTAGGATTTTTTTTCGGTTGGACGGCGTGTGGAGGATTGCGCTCATCACCGAAGTCCCAATTCCTGGCTTCGGTTTCTGGTTGATCGGCCGTGTAGCCGCGGTGGACGACCTGAGCTAATATGGATACTCCAGAAATATCCTGGGTATTCTCATAGAGCAGATCATAACTACGAATGAGGTGGCTCGGAGGGTTGACGTCTTTATGCAGAGATTTGATCAGAATGCGGTTGCACCGCCGGGCGGTTCGAATCTCAAACCCTGCCCGATAGGTGGAGAAGGGGTCGGGACGCAGTTTCCATGGTTTAATGGGATGCTCGTTTTTATCAAACGCTTCATATTCATAATCAAATTCGATGCGCAACAGGTACTTTTCTTTTCGACTCCTCGGGCTAGGCCAATAATTCCCATATTCAATCCTGTCTAAATACACTTGATTATAGGAATGAGGCGCTTGAATTCCTTCACCCTCCTGGGGGCTTTTGTCTTTTTTGTAGGCATATTGGATTTTGTTGCCTTTCGGATCTTCACTTGATTCTAAATACCAGGCAAAAATCTTGAGCCTTTCATTTTCTTTCACCTCTATTCGGCTTTGGACATTTTTTTCTGCTTGTTTTCCATAGAGGTTGACGACCCCGTCTTTGGTCATGACTTTCCAATAATTATCATGGCCATCGACCCTATGGACGAGGTGCTGAATTCGTGCAAAGAGCCCTTCAATGCGTGGTTGATAGGTCGTAACGACGTAATCCCCTCTCGATTCTTCCTTTACTGGCACTAAATCTTCTGCGCCAGACAAGACGAACGTGTCTTTCTCATCGTCATATATGGGAATGCCTTTGGAGGTTTTTCGGGAAATGTTGGGAATACCCAAGGACCAGCCTAAGCCGAAGGGGCCGTTACCACCTCCAGTGGAATAGCCCAACGTCAGTTGCGGCCCAAAGCCTTCACGGCCGGGAGGAAGAGAAAGAGGAATACTAAAATTCCCCGTCCCTGTATGCAGATCGGGTTGAAAGGTTTCCCCCAGTCCTTTAATCGCCCCGCCCCCTTTAGGGAGCGAAAGAACTTGTTCAGAAACCCCGGATTTATTATTGGCTTGGGGCATCTCTTTTCCTTTTAGGTCGCCAAGGGGTGTTTCTCTGGGTCATATTCATACTCGATCGTGAAGAGCACTTCTTCTATCGAAGAAAAATCACCAACCAAATCATCATTCTCGCCTTTTTTGAAAAACTTCTTGTTCTCCTTTGGAGGGATGTGGAGATACCAGACATTTTTCGGATCCACTTCTTGGGACTTCAAAACAGCCTCCTCCAAATTCGTGGCAGAATCTTCCAATAACTGACTCCTATCCCACCGGCCTAAATAGTTTTTTCCGGGATCGTACTCAGTCGTTTTTGGTGTGGCAGCTTCTTTAAAGGTAGATGGATAAGCCAATGTGGTTTCTTCAGTCTTGGGCGTGGCATTGTCTCGCATCTCTTTTGTGCTCAGATACAACTTCAGTTTTGAAGAGGATTTCTTGGTTTCGCCGTTCTGTATGTACAAGTATACCTGTGTAATTCGAAGGTTCAGTTCATTTGGAGGGAAGTCGGAGGCTCGGGTTTCAAATTTGAGTGTGTACTCGCCCGTTTCTCCATCCTTAGTGGTCACCATCCCTAGAGGCCGGTGTTCATCCTTGAGATGGAAAAATGCATCGTGCCACTCATGCTTGAACGAAAAGGAGCGCATGCCTTTTTGTTTGCTGATCGGTCGAGCCAAAATCTTTTTCTGATAGTCGTCATCAAACACTCCGGCATACTCGATGATAAGTCGAATGTCGGCAATATTCTTTAGTTCAATTTGATTCGAGGACTTGGGGATTCTCAACACCCAATTCCCAGCGAAGCCTAGTCCCTCAAACGGCCTTTTCTGGCGATCTTCATTGACGATACTAAATAGCCCAACACCTCCTTGGCCGACCCCCGAGAGAAGCGCGGTAACCATGGGATGAGTGAGAGTCTGTTCAACAAAGGTTTTGGCATTGGTGGTGGGATTAACTTGTTTCACTACAACTCGTGAGGTACCGACATGAGTCAAACTCGCCTTCACGCCTTCAATTCCAACATTGGTTAAGAGAACCACGCTAACATGTCGTATTCGGGCTTGTAGTAGGCCAGGATAATCTCGATTGAGATCTTCAAGTTCGGTGGAAAAGTACAATTCACCAGTAGTGGAAAACGAGGCAAAGGATAAAGGGTGACGTTGCCCGAGTGACACCACTTTGGTGATGGTTTGTTTTCGGTCTTCGTTTAGGGCCTGCTTTTGTTCCAATAATGTAATATCCTGCTGGAGGGCTTCGGCTGCCAATAACCCCTGTCGGGACTTCTCAAGATAGTCGAAACGAATAAAGGTAGGTCCAGAAACATCGTTTCCTTGATTTTCTGGCCAACCGTTCGCGAAGGGTTGTTTGGGTTCGTGCCCCTGCTCGAATTGCAACACACGTTGTGCCATCCATGCGGCTCTCATTCCCAGTTTAAGATAAGTTTGATAGTGTTCCTTCATATCCTGAGCCAAGGCACTCCAGAGCTGTGGATTGATAAACTGATGTTCCAGAATTTTTACACGTTCCGTCGCATACTCAGCATTCATTCGTGCAATCCGCGCTTCTTGTAAGGCGGCCACATACCGCCGTGAGGAGTTTCGTGCCTGCAATTGGGCAGCAGGCTTTTCAATCTTCTCCAATCGCTCTAACTGCATTTTTAGACCTTCCTCTGTCTCTGCCAGTCCACTAAAAGAATTCGCTCCTTTCGCAAAACCACCAGCAGCAGCGGCTATTGCTCCAGCAATCGCCGCGCCCGTGCCAGCGGTGAAAGCCGCTGCAACTGTAGAAGCTATAGCCGTTATGACAATACCAAATATACCCCAAAAATTATCCAAATCATCCAAACGTTTTTTTACCTGAACGATTTGAATGTCGATAGCATTGATCTGGTGCCTTGCGGCATCGATGTGTCCAAGAGCTTCATAGATTGCCAAATTTCGAAATTCGGTATTGGCTCGAGCCAGGGAGATGCCTTGCGTTGCATCCATCAAGGTGAGGGTTCCTTGCGAAAAGTTTTGTTTGAAATTAATGATGTCTTTTTCAGCTGAGAGAGCCAAGTTGTTGTAGGTCTTGGCCAGATTGATGAGATACTCGAAACGGTAGGTGGAGTGAAAATCTTCAGGAAAGCCTAGGATATTCACACAGGCATCGATGTGATGCTGTCCCAAACAGGCTTGATCTACCAATGATTGGACAAGAGGATTTGGAGGAGTACAAAATTTATGCTGAAATTGTATCTTTTTTTCTCGTACGTACAGGGGATTGATGGGCAAAGACGCGGGACCCAGAGGCTGTAACCAGGCATTTCTCCATTGATCAGACAAGACCACATTTCCCATGTTCACGGAGGGAAAAGAAACCGGTCTCCTATCCAAGAGCGGTAGGAAAAAATTTGGGGTGTTGTCCCCTAAGGCTGAAGTGAGGGTGCAGGAAGACTCATGGCTATCCAACGAAATCTTCTGCTGGTTTCAATGGTCGAAAAGACTTCAGTGTTCCGCTCCTCCAGGTTCTCTAATCGTTCTCCAAGATCCTCTTTTGGCGGATTAAAGTAATTGAATGTCCATTGAGGTAGTGTGTTTCGTTTCTCCTCTATAAATTTTTCTAATGTATGGATGTTTTCTATAGAATAATTGTTTCCAATAAAGAGTTTTTCTGCTTCACCAAGCACTTCCCGGGCTAGGACACTGGTCTCGGGTTGCAGCACAAACTGAGAAAGGTTCTCATGCAAAAGGAGCCTCATGTCTGTTGACCCACGATACGACAACAGATAATCGGCGATTTGGACATACCGCTCAGTGGTGTCGCCTAAACAACAGGTTTCTGCATTAAATAATTGGAGGATTTGTCCAAATTTTCTTCTCGCCTTCTCAGTGCTTTCTTGGGTATTTCGCTGATTGAGATCGTTTGCCCAATCACGATAGTTCTGAGCATGAAATCTCTCGAGTACTGGCACTTCAATGGGGCGGTTGAGAAAGGGGTAGACAATGGCATTGTTAGTCGCCTTCTCTCCGTCATGATAGACAAGGCGGTAAAACTGCCGAGCTTCGCGATATTGCCCTAAGGCCTGAGCCACCTGCCCCAGACAAATAGGCAATAAAAAGAAATACTGGTGAGGAAGGAGTGAGAAAAACTGATCCAGCAAGTCCCTCATATTTTCGCGTAGCAAGAAGGAATCCCCAGCTTGGTATCGTAGATAGTTACGCTTGCCGCCCTTATTTAAGAGGTCATAAGTCGGATTCTCAAGTTCTTCTTGAATAATGAAATTGTGTTCCCCATATTCGCATGCAAGGTTTTTAAGAAGATTTTCTCTGCCCCTTTTTCCAGGTACTTCAATGCGATTCCCGTATTCACCTCTAGGATGATCCGGGTTAGAGAAATCAAAAAAAAGTTTTCGCATAAATTTTGGTTTCGCAGGTAGCATTAGGGTGTTATCAGAGAGAACGCCCTTCGCCCCCCCTAAGTCATATAACCAAAACCCCCTATACGTTGGGATGCTATTCTTGTGATGACAATGAACCAGCGGTCCAACTTTCCCTCTTTGTGAAATTTGAGGTACCGTTTTAGTAAAACCAATTCCTTCCTCATAATCCCAGTCATTTAGTTCATCATAACTATAGCGATCAGGATCTGTTTTTTTGGGAATAAGAGTAGCAGTTACGTCCTGGCCTACAACTGTAACTATTAGCTTATAATAATGCCATACTTCCATAATGCGTTGGATATATACTTGGGCTTTCCTATCTCTCTCAAATTTAATCATTCTGGCCTTAATGTTTTTCAAAGGAAGCTCAAGAGGGTCTCCGATTCCCAAATACCATGGACCATCTGGTTCGAAATTTCCTATGCCTACTGGGATTCCTTTTCTTTCCTCCTCGTTCCATCGAACCAAAATGCCCATGAAAGGAATTGACCCCTTCATTCGGAAGTCGGTTTCAAAGGTGAAATTTTGTACTTGAGCCGATCGGTCATTTAATAAGGCACTAAATGCATAATCACGTGGGTCTTCAAATTTAGATTCGGGCATTGTGGGCTCTATCAAACCAAGGCCCCAATTGATATACCAGTGTGGCGAAGGTGTTGGGGGGGGACGAAAGTCTTCTAAAAAATATTTCGATGTCCAACCGTTTTGCTTGAGAAGTCCTATTATTTTATTGGATTTGCTTTGGGGTGTCTCTGAATTATCTAAATAAATCTCCTCATATTTTTCTCTTACAAAAGGGTTAAATGATCCTTTGGAAAGAGAAATTCCGGTTAGTTCCGTTAATGCCTTTCTATTGGCTGTGATCGGTTGATTGCTTTCTTCAAAAGACTTCCAAAATTGGCCGATTGAAATACCAATTCTTTGAGTGACTTCCCTTGCATTCAATGTTGTAAGCACAGTTTTCATTTCGTTCTCTGGAGATTGAGAATAGTTTGCCAGCCATTTGAAATTTTCACTTTCTTCCGCTCCGATAATTGGTTCTGTCTCGATAAAGATTGGAAGGGTTAAAGTTCGGTTCCATTGGTGACTCAGGCTTCGAATTTCTTGTGCCGCCTGATAATAGTGTTCCTGAGATAACTGAAACTCTTCATCGTAAAATCTTTGATGCCCTTTCAATAGTAAATCATCAATTATAAGAAATTTCTTAAGCAGCTCTAATCCCAGTTTTAGGTTGTTATACTCCCTGCGTTCCTGAGTGGGGGACAGGCTGAGCCGATCGGACTCCCCTTTTTCTAATGGTGCATCTGGAGATGCAGCTACACGAACTTTGTCAAGCATTTCCTCAGCCAGCTTAATATGTCGCCTGAGAGTTTCCCTCTCGCCGCGAATGAAAGGTTGTTTAAATTCGTCGGCAAAGGGAATTTCCGGGTAAAAAGTTTCTAGCAAAAACACCCGCCACCCTGCATAAGTCAGTAGCTCATCTTCATGCTCATACTGCTCAGGAAGTTTCCAGCCTCGCTGCAATTTGTTTTGAAGGAACTCCTGAAGAGAAAGGATCGCCTGTTCACATTCGCTCAAATCCTCACATTGCGTGGGTGAAAACGAGATAAAATACCGTTGGCGCAACTCTTCGGGTAAGACATAAAGTTGCCGTTCCTCCTGTGGGTTCAAATCTCTTCCGAGTTTATCCTTTAAGTCTTTCTTGTTTTCGGCAATTTTTTGGTCGAGAAGGGCTTGGAGATAAGCCCCTTCAGTCTGTCGCTCGAATTGTTCTTTCCCTTTTTTTAAGGCCCCTGCCAATTGATTGAGCTCAGGTTCCTTCATGAGAAAACCAGCATTCTTCATCATCCTTTTCAATACACTCTTACTTTCAAGAATTTCCTCAAGTTCGGTTTTCTTCCCAAAAAACTTCTTATTCGTGTACCCCGTTAGTTTTTTAAAATACTGCAAGATTTCTGAAGGAAGGAGTCGTTCCAGTCCCTCAATAACGGTCCTTTGATATTGGATATAGGTGGGAACGGCTTCATCGTATTCGGTGACTAAGGACCGTAGGATGGCGATACACCGTTTTCGGCGATTATGAGAAGCGGGGGGGGCTCTACTGAGATCCCATCCAAATTGCCGAATTACTTGGTTCGATGTAGTAAATTCCGCTGCCTTAAGGAGGGCAACCAAATAGTTTTCACAACTGAACACTGATTTATAACCTGAATCGGGGCACGCTCCTTCGCATAAGCTGGTTTTCCGTGGTGGTCCTTGCGGGTTCACCATATTTTCAAACACGGCATTTCCGACTGCCCGAACTTCTTCCTTTATATTTTTTTTTCCCGAATGCTGATGCTGCGGCAGCAGCTTTCCAATCCTTTAAGAATGCGGGCTTGTCCATGAAACTTAGGTCAGAAAAGGCTAATGCAGTAGGTCCAGAGAGTTTTCCATGCTTAAAAATTAGCTGCCCCATGGCGGGACCAAAAACCGCCTCAAAGCGCGCGAGTCGCCGCTCCTTTTTTAACGTGGGAAGAGGAATCTTTGTTTCTTCATGCAACTCGTCAAGGTTTTTGCTCAGGAAATCTACTTTCGTCTTGATGCCCGCTTGCTTGAATTTTGAAGCGTACCGGCCAATTATCTCGGGATTATCTAAGGTTACCCAGGCAAGTGAGTCTTCTCCCCTATTCCCGGCTATGTCCTCAACCGCAAATTTAATTATTTTCGGTCCGTTTTCCATGGCATTGGTCTTGCTCATGAGATAGCTTCCAACGAATGTTCCCGGCTCGTTGCGGCATTCGGTGAGGGCAATCATCTTTCCTTTGGTATCTACTTCAGAGAAATCTGCATAGACTTTCGAGCCTGGCTCTCCAGATACCACTACATAAAGTCGTTGGCCGTTTACGACTTTGTCCTTCGTAACTTTGGCTAAATGAATTTTTGGGGGAATGGTTTTTATGGTTATAAAGCTTTTTGTGGGGACTGGATGACTGGGGGTATCAGTTTTCTCTAACCGGAGAACCACTGGTTCTTTTTCGATCGCATCTCCTAACTTTGGGATATATACACCTCTCAACGTTCCAGCCTTTCCCAAGACTTCTTCTAATTTTATTGTTAACGATCCGAATTCTGCAGTGGCCGTTTTGACACCGTCCGCGGCCGTAACAAGGATTTCGATGGGAATTCCCACCTTCGCAATAGGATTGACGATTGAAACCCGAGGGTTGGGCATGGTCCGTCTCCTGATGTGTGTGATAAAAACAATTTTTGAGGACTACCCAGGCAATCCTCAGATCCAAGACTAGTAGGGGAGAAGTGAAAGGTTAAGCGATCAGAGAATTTAGATAGACCATATGCTGAATGACTACGCGAAAGCGGAAGTAAATTTTAACGAAATTAAAGTTATTGTCAAGAATTCTATATTTCTTTTATCAAAAATTTCATGTCACCTTCCAAGTTTTTTAGATGAGCCGCAAAACCTTTGAGAGATGGAGACCTTTTAATTCCTTCAGAATCTTCTCGAAAGTTTAACAGTATTTTTTAAATTACGTCGCAGTAAAGAACCCCCCAGCAAGCTGGGAAGCATTTAAGATTTAGAAATTCAATTCCAGTTGTTTAGGATCATGTTGATGCTTGATATACCGACGAATGGCCTCAGCCGTGACGTTGCCTCCTACACTCCGGACAAAATAGCCATCGTTCCACAATTCTCCGCCCCACAATTGCTCCTTTGCCTCGGGAAACTCCTGAAAAACTATCCGAGCCGAAATACTTTTCAACCTCTGCACAACTTGAGCCGGACTATAGCGTGGGAGGACTGCAAGAAGTATATGTACATGATCGTCCAAGACTCCTTGGGTATCGATTTCAAATCCATACCGTTCAGCAATCTCCTGAAAAATCCTCTTCAACCGACGCGCCACTCGCTCACCCAGAACCATCCGACGATATTTAGGCACCCACACCACATGTTACTTGAGATCGTAAACAGCGCCTCTGGTTCGTTTGAGACGCATGCATCGATGGATACCAAATTCAGCCCGCTCCGCGGGCTTGCTCCTTTCCTCCTCCCAGCAAGCTGGGAGGTATCCAAGAGCAATTTTTTATAAATTCTATTGGGAATGAGGTCATTTCGGAGAACATCAAGACGCAAACAGTCATCTTCCTTCTCAACTGAATTTTTTGCATCCTTCAGCATTGCCGCAACAAATTCATCAAAGTGTTGCGATAGAACATCTAGTGTAGCCAGAAGGATGTACATAGAGTCCTCTAATCCGTCTTGAGGAGAAAAATATTCTGCCAACTCTAACGCTTGAACATTCTAAAAAAACACTTGAATTAAATCCATCAAAGAATTACGGTTCTGTCGGAAATAGCGTTCGTATCTAACCTATGCTCTCGGTTATCAGGATATTGTAGAAATGATGGCAGAACGAGACTTCTCTGTCGATCACAGCACCATCAACCGTTGGGTGCACATTATTCACCACAACTGGAAGCCGCCTTCAGGGGAAAGTAAAAGCGCTCTGGAGTTCGGTGGAGAAGGGATTGAAATTACATTAAGTTCAAAGGCCAGTGGACATATTATTATCGAGCAGTCGAAAAGCAAGGGCAGACGATTGATTTTCTCTTGACAGCCCCACGTGATACCAAAGCCACTTTTCGTATTTTGAAAAAAGCGATTGGCCAAAATGGTAAACCGAGTCTGGAGAATATTGATCAGAGCGGAGCCCATCAAGCGGGCTTGAAACAGTATAATCGAGACTATAAGAAACAAAGCAAAATCCGTCAGTGTAAATACCTGAATAATATCATTAAACAAGACCATCGCCGGATCAAGAGGCTCACGCGACCGACGTTAGGCTTCAAAATTTTTTACGCCGCTCAACTGCCCTTGCAGGCATTGAAGTGGTGGCGCTGATCAGGAAAGGGCAGCTGAAAGGATCGGTTAAAAATGAGAAAAATCCGGCAGAACAGTTCTATACCCTCGCTGCGTAGTGCAGACACCCAATAGAGTCTTTTCGTCTTGGTGAAGTATTCGCGACAGAACCGTATATGTCGTCGGAACAGTTTGGACGAAGTTTTTTTCAATAATAAAAGAACTCATCATGCCAATTTCTGATTGGTTACCCAGGGGATCCAGTACTCGCAAGCAACTTCGTGCCATTCTTGTATCTGAATTCTTTGCGCCCATTACCGAAGATGGTATCGACTATTCAGTCATCCAGGAACGAATCGACCGGGTTTACCCCAAACTCCTCACTTTGGGGCGTGAAGATCCTGAGGCCATTCGGTGGGCCATCATGCAAGAGCATTTTGGCGTGCCTGTTACTCACGGCTTGGACTATGAAGCCCACCAAACTCTGGTAAAGGTATTAGATGAAGTTGATGCATCGGGTGAAATATTGTTACGCATTGCCCTTGACGATCATGCTCATTTTCGTGACCGTGAAGCTGCGATGGGGTACTTGGCCGCCAGAAACCAACGGCATCTGGTTGAACCGCTGCTTCCTCTATTGCTCAAACCCTACGAAGGGGAAATTCGTGCTGCCGCCTTAGACGCCCTTGCCCGCTGCGAAGTCCAAGAAGCGTTGCCGATTGTGCAAGAGCTCTATAGTTACCGTGCGATTGCCAAAGTCCGAACTCCTTCTAGCCAGTTAGACGTCGAGGACATCTCTCCCAAAAAACTCCTGCGTGGCCTTGTTAACCGGTTCCGGGAAGGAGTGGCCGCGCCCCACGATTGGCTCGGGCCCTGGCCAAAACTGCTCAAAGCCCGTGGACAACTCGGCGATACGACGGCCCTACGAGAGTTGATCATTGGAATGGACGATGAATACGGAGCGTCCGATTGTCGGGAAGGCCTCCATGCGTTAATCGGTCACCTGGGTGGATTGGGCAATGCGGTGTCCCTTCTTTGCAAAGACTCGCTGTTCGATACCCTAGAAGACCAGCTTCTCGAACTAGCCTGCCACGACCCCGAAGAGGCGGTGGGCCGGTGGGCCAACGATCAATTAGCAGCCATGGATCCCGAAAAGTATGCGGAAAGAAGTCCGGGGTACCTCCATCAACAGGCACATGAATGGCTAGGGCAGACCTTTCAGGAGTGGCTGCCGAGTATTGATGACACTTATTGCCAGGTGTGCGATTGCTTTTTCCATCCAGATCAGTCGGTCATGGCACTCACCACGAATCATAGGATAGGCCTCTTTCGCAGAGACAGTCTGACCCCGTTTTATAGTTGGTCCCCACCGGAGACCACCAATATACATTATGTGGATTTCCATCACTCAAACCCCCTCCTTCTCGTCGCGACAGGCATAGGATCCGATTGGGCAACGGAAGGCCAATTATATTTGATTGATTATGAGCGCAACGATACCCGGCCCCTGCTTGAAGAGTCGTGGGAAGTTCGCGCCTGTGGGTTTCTCAAGGATGGTCGCATCCGTGTGATTTTCGGAGGTCAGCATGAAGCAGACGAAAGATGTTACAAAGCCGACCTGGATCTCGGGAATGAACCGTGGCGTGCCCAGGAGCTCGACCCTCTTCCCACAACCACGGTGACGGATTGGTTTGTTGACCAACACCAAAAGAGTGGAAGCAACCAAGATTTTGAAGAATGGCAACAAGCGTACTCTGCGGGCCATGATCAACGTATGGTCGCTGCCCTGAAGGCATGGTTGGAGGATGACCGGGATGCGCTCAACAAGGGCCAAGAAATTCTATTTTCGTATACCCAAGCTTGGCGATCGTAATCACTGTTTAATGGGTATGGTGGGACTCGAACCCATTACCTCTCTATTGAATTTACCAGCGTCTCCTCCCTGCGGATGTTTACTTTCTCGTGCCCAATGCATTTGCTGATTACTTTTGGTGGGACATTGTCTATAATCCTCTTACCATTTACTAACTCCTTTATTGTGTCCCTCCAATGGGAAAACTCAACAAAGACCATAGCCAAGGTCCTTCGAATCTAAATTCTCGCAAGAACAAGACTTCCGCATCTGACCCTGCTAAATCCCAAACTCCAACAGTCTCTCGATATGATCAAGAGTTCATAGATACCCTCAAAAAGTTCTATGGTAAAAAAGGCTGTGAGCAACATCTGAGGAATCTAGAAGCAGAAAATGCCGGGGGCTGCCTCGTGCACAACCAACCCCTGGAGAAAGGAACAGCTGCAGTGGTGTATGGATATCTAAGTGGCGCTCCGGGTTCGGCGTTTGGAACAAGTAAAAAGGACCGGTTAATAAGGATCTTTCACTTTCCTTTGGCAAATTCAGTGGAAATGGGCGGCTGTTGTATAGAGGAAAACAGCCCATGTGAAACGGATGTCCTCTATTGTCCTTCCTGTCGCGCCGCAGAGGATATTTGGGTTAAGGATCGAAGTCATAAATAACTAACCTCCACAGAAAATATGGTTTTCATAAACACATACTCATCTCCCCCTGCAGAAATTTGACTACCCAATAAGGAGCACACATGTCAAAGACTCTTCCATCCTGGGACCTTCAAGGTCTCTTGGGCCATCCCACTCAAGACTTCAAGCGGATTACCAAAAGACTTGACTCCCTTATTTCCGAACTGGAGGCTGTACGACCGCAGTTATCACCCGATATCTCCGCTACCCGGTTCAAGAAAATCTGGGAGCAATATGAAACCGTCACCGAGCACATGACGAGGTTGCGAGCTTTTTCGTTTTTATGGTTTTCAGAAAATACGAAAAATCAAGAAGCCAGGGCGTTTGACACTCAAGTACGAAACAGACTGACAGACTGTTCCAATCGGCTGGTGTTTCTCGACCTCTGGTGGCAAAGCCTCGATCCCACCAACGCGGCGCGGCTGACCGCAAAAGCCGAGCGGTTTCGGTATCATCTGGAGACCCTGACTCGATTCACACCGCATACCTTGAGTGAATCTGAAGAACGGATTTTAACTATTAAGAGTACGACCGGTCGCCAGGCTCTCGAAACATTGTATGGCGTCACTACGAATAGCTTGACATTTCCCCTGAAAATAAAAGGCCGGACGACCCATCTGACCCGCGAACAACTCATGGGATATGTCCGGCATCCCTTGGCTTCGGTTCGTCGAGGAGCCTACCACGCACTATTCAAGGTCTATGGTGAACACCGGGATGTCCTTGGAGAAATGTATAAGAGCCTGGTTCAGGATTGGGGAAATGAAGGCCTCACCTTGCGGCATTACGCTTCTCCTATGGCCGTGCGCAATGTCACCAATGATGTCCCCGAAAAAGCCGTTGATGCTCTGCTCAAAACCTGCCGAAAGAATGCCGTTATTTTCCAGGAATATTTTCGTTTAAAGGCACGGCTACTGAAGATCAAACAGTTTCAACGTTTCGATTTATATGCTCCCTTCGCGGCGAAGAAATCAAAATACTCCTTTGCCAGGGCGAAAGAGCTGGTGATGGAAGCGTATCAAGCCTTTTCACCGGAATTGGCCCAACGGGCGAAGCGGGTTCTTGAAGAGAATCACCTTGATGCTGCGATTCGACCCGGGAAAATGGGCGGGGCTTTTTGCTATAGCGTGCTCCCCACGCAGACTCCTTATGTCCTGGTGAATTTCACCGGCGAGCCCCGTGATGTTTCGACCTTGGCGCATGAACTGGGTCATGCCGTCCACGCGATGATGGCAAAGGAGCATTCCATCTTCACGTTTCATTCGTCGCTTCCTCTTGCGGAAACGGCCTCTGTCTTTGGCGAGCACCTCCTTTCGGATTTGCTTCTCCAACAGGAAAAGGACCCGAAGGTCAGGGCGGGGCTCCTTGTCGATCAACTCGACGATGCGTATGCCACCATTATGCGACAGGCCTACTTTGTTCAATTTGAACGGGAAGCCCATCACATGGTTCAACAAGGCGCGACCGTCGATGCGCTCGCTCAAACCTACCTGAGCCTCCTTCGGGAGCAGTTCGGGCCTCGCTTCCCCGTGGACAAGGAGTTTCAATGGGAATGGCTCGCCATTCCTCATATCTTTGCCAGTCCGTTTTATTGCTACGCCTATAGCTTTGGGAGTCTATTAGTCCTGTCGTTGTTTCAACGCTACCAATCAGAAGGGCCCTCGTTCGTCCCCCGATATCTACAATTGCTGTCAGGTGGTGGATCCGCCAGTCCTCAAGACCTGCTCAAACCCCTACAGGTAGATATCAACTCCACGGCATTCTGGCAGGCGGGATTTACACGGATCCATGGGCTGGTTAACGAATTGGAACGAAGTATGCCGTGAAGGATTGATCTCCAAACGGATTAAACCGGTGGGAGAAAACCAAAATCAGTGTTGGCGGAGTGGCCACCCATATGGAAGGTGGCTGAACCGGGCAACATCCGGTATTGTCTAGAAAATTCCAGCCTGGCGCTGGAGCCACCGGATATATCCAATAATCTGCGTAACGTCATCTGCAGTCACGCCTTCGATCTTCGGCATGTTCCCGAATTTCCAATGGTGGGCTTTGACCCCTTGAGCCGCAGCCCGCTGAAAAGCGAAATCCGCATGGTGACTGGGCTCATAGATTTTATGCACCAAGGGGGGACCTTGAGCTGTTCCCACGGCCTGCACTCCATGGCAAGGGGAACAAAATGCATTGAATTTTTTTTCGCCCTCTTTGAATTCTGTTGGCAGATCTTTCTCGACCGATACTTGGGCGATGGTTGCAGGAGGCGAGGATTCCCCCGCACTCGTCCCATTCTCAGAGCATCCAACAACAAACCAACAAAGAACCCCTGCCACACCTCTGAGAATTATTCGTCTTGGTTGCTTGTTCATGTCCACGTTCCTTTATACCAGACTCGATCGCAATCAGACGAGGCCACGGCCCCAAATTTATCCGGCGAATAGCGGATCAGAAAGTTGTGCCTCCTTAAATCCTTCTTGACGAATCATGCAACTATCACAATGGCCGCACGGTTGGTTTTGTAAACCTGGATTATAACAACTATTGGTCCATTGAAAAGGCACCCCTAAGGCATGGCCTTTTTGAATTATCTCACGTTTGGTCAAAAAAAGTAGCGGGGCGAGAATGTCGACCGGTTGGCCTTCCAATCCCATTCGGGTGCCAAGACGAGCCACTTCCTTGAAGGCTTGAATAAATTCCGGCCGACAATCCGGATAACCGGAATAGTCACGAATATTGGCCCCAAAAAATATGCTGGAGGCACCCAACACCTCGGCATAGGCCAGCGCCAGACTCAAGAAAATGGTATTCCTGGCTGGAACATAGGTGACGGGAATCTGCTGTTCACGATCCCGTGCAGTGCGATTGGTGGGGACAGGAATCTGATCGGTTAGCGCGGATCCACCAAAGACTCGCAAGGCCAATTGAATAATTTTGTGTTCTTTGACCTCAAGATATTCAGAAATTTTTTGCGCACATTCGATTTCCGTTCGATGGCGTTGCCCATAATCAATAGTCAAGAAATACAGCTCATATCCTTCTGATTTGGCAATGGCAGCGGTCACCGTTGAATCCAACCCGCCACTTGCCAGAACAACAATCTTTGACATGAGCTTCCGAAGGCCGTCCTTAAACCCTTTTTCTCCCGCCTATCAGATGGATCTGGATTTTTTTGTAAAGGAATGATCGGTCACAGGCTCAAGTGTTGGTGGTAGGACCGTTGAAGGCAAAAAACACCATTGCCAAAATGGATGGGTGTATGCCAATCCCAGCTAGACACGGTGAAAGAACGGAAGCGGCGAACCTGATGATATTATTGCCGCTGTTCCGATCGTTCGATCTTTTCCATCAGTTCACGTTTGGACTTACACTCGACGCATAAACGGGCAAACGGAAGCGCTTGCAAACGCTTTTCATTGATCTCTCCGCCACATTCCGCGCACACCCCATAGGTGCCTTCTTCCAAACTTTCCAACGCATCATCAATCAATTGTCGTTCACGGTTTCGCATTTCCTGAAGTGAAATACCCATTTCTCGATCCAAGTCCACCAGCGCCTGGTCCCCACTATCCATGGCCGCTTCCAGCCGACGTTGTTGTTCTTCTGTCACTGATTGTCCAAGCTGTTGCTTGATTTCTTGAATCAGCGCTTCTCGTTTCGCCAAAAGAATTTCCTTTAACGCGACATGACGATCTTCGGTTGGAGCTTTCGACGGCTTCCGCGAAGCGGGGGTTGGGGAAGTGGCTTTTGATGGGCCTTTTGCCGCGACTTTTTTTGTCCCGGCGGAGGCGGTCGTTTTCGTGTCTTTCTTCGCTGGTCTTTCGGCCATACTACATTCCTTTCTTCCTTCGACAGTTAACTATTTTCTCATTAGACAGGAGGATCAGTTAGGGCATCTTCCCCGTAGCATCATGCGGTCATATTATAAGTCATATACTTACTCAATAGGTAATTAGGGAATGAATGTCACACCCGTTCAATTTGTTTCGTCCATCGAGCTTCAGCAATTCGACCAAAAATAACACGCCAGCAATATCTCCACCCAATTGCCGAATCAGGTGAACGGTAGCCCCGGCCGTCCCTCCAGTGGCAAGGAGATCATCAACCACCAGTACTCGCTCTCCCTTTTGAATCGCATCACGGTGAATCGCTAATGTCGTCGAGCCATACTCTAAATTATAATTGACTTCAAACACATCGGCCGGCAATTTGCCAGGCTTCCGAACAGGAACAAAGCCGGCTTTCAAGTGATAGGCCAATGGGCTTCCCAAAATAAATCCCCGCGATTCAATTCCAACCACTCTGGTAATACCGGCATCCTGATAGTGACGAATGCACTCATCGATGATAGAACGAAAACAAACAGGATTATTTAATAAGGGCGTAATATCGTAAAAAAGGATACCGGGCTTAGGAAAATCCGGAACCTCACGAATATGTGCTTTATAGTTCATGAAATAACGACTCGATTTTGATGAGGACCATGAATGATTCGTTTTTGAGATCGGAAGTACGCAATCCGCATTGCCCCCATCCCTTACAGATAAGTACGAAGGATATGGAACCCTTCAGTTTGCCTGTTTGGGTCTTTCCAGTCAACCGTAACCTGAAGAACTTGAGAGAGCGGAGGCCCTTGGTGAATGGCTTCAAGTAAGGCATGAACAGACGATTGAGGCCCTTCAACTTCCAATTCGACTCCTCCGTCAGCACGGTTTCGCACCCAACCATGCAATGACCTTTTGTTGGCCTCCATTTGCACAAACGCTCGAAACCCGACTCCTTGAACTTTCCCACTAACACAGGCATGAGCCCTGGTAATCGCTTCCCTTTGCTCTTCCACCTTATCCGATCTCTCCCCTTTCACTGGATTCTATGCTCCCAGATTTTTTCCATGATTATCGGCATAATCCTGTAGCAGTTGCTTTCCAACCTTCGTGCCTTCCCGGATGCAATCGGGGATCCCGATGCCATACAAACCTGCTCCCGTGACATAAAGACCCGGCGAATGGGCTAACTGTTTCTGAACCTTAGCCAACCGATCCCGATGTCCGAGCACATATTGAGGCATTCCCTGCCTCCATCGATAAACTTCTGTATAAGTTGGGGCAGCAGTGATTCCGACCATAGAGAGTAATTCTCTCCGAACACACTCTATGAGCGAGGTATCATCCTGGTCCACAATGGTCTCTCGCCCTCGCCCTCCGATATAACAACGGATCAGAGTTTCTCCAGCCTGACTTCGATCCGGCCACTTCAACGAAGTCCAAGTTGCGGCGAGCATTGGGCGTTGCTCCTTTCGAGGCACCACAAATCCGAATCCTCGAATCTGTGAAGCGATGGATTCAGTGGGATACCCCATAGAAATTGTCGCGGTCGAGGCATAGGGAATCCCCTCTAACAGACCCGCTATCTCAGGTCGAAATGCACGAAGTAAGCGAGCGGTCTGATAGGCCGGAGTGGCCAACACAACGGCATCAGCTGGAAGCCGGTTCCCATCCTCCAACATGACGTGAAAAACGCCAGACTCCAGAGTCGGAGATTGAATTTCACGACATTCGCCCCCTGCCATCAACCTTACTCCGCGTTGACGCAATGCCTCCACCAAGCTCCGAATGAGTTCACTTAATCCACCACGAAGCGACATAAACATAGAGGTGGCTTCGCCTGAGGGGCGCGGGGTGGATGGCGGGCTTGCCAACGCCTTTCGCATACCCTTAATGACACTGCCATGTTCTCGTTCTAATTCGCGGAATCGGGGGAAGGTCGATTCAATACTGAGTTCATCTGCATCCCCGGCATAGATACCTGCCACCAATGGTTCGATTAGATACTCAAAGGCTTCGGTGCCAAATCGTCGCCGAAAAAAATCTCCCAAAGATTCATCTGCCGCCCAAGGATTCTGCTTTGGCCAAAACCGTTCGGCAGCCATGCGAAGCAACCCACCCCATGATAAAAGCCCGCTAGACACAAGCGTATCAACCCGTCGTGGCCGAAAAGCCAATAAGCCTTGTGGCAGTTCTCGCAAGGCTCCCCGACAAAATGAAAAGGTCTGATTGTGTTGGGGGTTGGTAGAAATCAACTGATCCTGAAGTCCTAACGTACGACACAATTCCAGCGCCCATGGCTTGGAAGTCAGGAACGAGTCGGGTCCACCTTCGATTAGATAGTTGTTTGTCACATGGGTCAGAATTTTTCCACCCCACCGAGGCTCTCGTTCAATGACTGTGCATTGTACGGGTGTTTGTGTTTTCGCACCCTCCTCCGTGAGAGCATATGCCGTGGCCAGTCCGGATATTCCCCCTCCCACAATAACGACTTGGTATGGATTCTTCCTCATGAAGCTTCGAGCAATCAGAAAGGGTCTGTTGAAAAAAGCCGCCAGCGGCGTTCTCGCCATTTTCCCGTGCTCACGTACAAAGCGTACGCTCCGCGCGTAAAAACGGCTGCGGCCTTGCTGGACGGACTTTTTTGAACCGACCCGGAGCCATTGATGAGTGATCTAATCCTTCGCAAATTTGCCCTTGAACATCCTTATTATTCAACACTCCCAGAAAGGAAATGCAGGTAGGTGGTTAGGACATTGAAATAAACAGGTTTTCATGGAGTGAGGGGAGAAAGCTGACAGGGGTTCAGTACCGCTACTTCATTCACGTGAGGAAGGCGTTGAAAACCGGCGAACACAGTCAATGGCAAATTCAACGCTGTGTAAAGGGGTGTTGGGAAGAATTCCATGACCTAAATTAAAAATGTGACCAGGCCGGCCGCCAGCTTGCTGCATAATATCCTTCACCCGACGCTCGATTTCTCTTTCTGGGGCAAACAGAACCAGAGGATCCAGGTTGCCTTGAATGCTCACATCAAACCCAATGGTGCCCCATGCTTCACCCAACCGAACCCGCCAGTCGACACCTATCACATCGCTCCCCGCCTTTCGCATCAGCGGAAGAAGTCCGGTCGTCCCCGTTCCAAAATAGATGAGGGGAATCCCTTCAACCCGTAGGGCGGAAAAAATATTTTGAACATGAGGAAGGACATACTCTTCATAATCACCAGGACTTAAACAGCCGACCCAACTATCAAAGAGTTGAATGGCTTGGGCGCCTGCTCGGCTTTGCACTCGTAAATACTCCACGACCACCACCGACAGTTTGGACATCAATTGATGCCATACGGTCGGCTGCGAAAACATTAAGTGTTTGGTTCGGGCATAGTCACGCGAGCTTCCACCTTCAATAGCGTAGCTAGCTAATGTAAAGGGCGCTCCGGCAAATCCCAGTAACGGAACTCGATTATCAAGAGCCTCCAGTGTCTGGCGAATGGCTTCTCCGGCATAGGCAAACGCCTCGCCATCGACCGGACGCAGATCCACAATACCCATCTCGCCTCGTATCGGGTTATCAATGACCGGACCCTTTCCCTCAACAAATTCCAGGTTTAATCCCATAGGTTGGAGAGGCAACAAAATATCTGCAAAAATGATCGCCGCATCCAGATCAAAGCGATTAATCGGTTGAAGGGTGACCTCAGCAGCCAACGCAGGGGTTTTGCATACCTCCAAAATAGAGTGCTTGCGTCGGATTGCCTGGTACTCTTCCATGTATCGCCCTGCTTGACGCATAAACCAAACAGGTGTTCGATCTACGGGCTGACGCAAGCAGGCTTGTAAAAATCGATCATTCATGGCGGGCATTCTACGAATGGAGAATGAGTGAGTCAATCAATACCGATCAAGGGAGGCGTTATTTATCAATGTGCACCGAACATTTTCCTGCGACCATTCATCACCATAAATATTTAACTTTTGGCCGTGGGGACATAAGGCTCCAATACCAACTCCTTTCAGGTCATGACATAAGGGGTGCAAGCTTTTGCCGGATCCGCTGAGCCCGGCCTTCCACAGCCTCTCGTTCAACCTCCGACATGAGCCATGCCTCATCTGGCTGGAGTTCAATGCGATAGTGTTGTTGATGAGCAGAAAACCATTCAAAGTAGGGATGGGGTTCAAGAAGAGGATGCGGATCAAACGACATGAGACTGACTTTTCCTAGTTGAGGGACGGAAAAATCATATAACGATTCTCCTGCCTGCGGATCATCTAAAAAACGTGGATTACGAAAACCAATCACCTTTCCGGCAATCTCTCCAACAAAATCACCAACTAAATACACATCCACGGTCTCAAGTCCGGCAAAGGTAATTTGCCCGATAACGGATCCGACAATCCGGTTATCTAAAAATCCCTCCTTGACCCACCGGGCATTCGCAAATTTTTCAGCCATCGTATTACAATAAGGAAGATCCCGTTCACACACTGGTGAACCGATTATCAGCAACCACGAATTACGGTTTACATAAGGGACATTTGAGTTGGAGAGAGGCGTCAGTATTTTCCAAATACTCCAGAGCCGTATCCTTATCCGGATATTCGGTCCACCCACCCTCCCAAAAGTCAGACCGATGCGGGCCTGAAGGCACCTCCGGGCAACGATCCCGATGGATCGTCGCTTCATCAAGTGATCGCTTCAAATGGATCCAATACCCCATAATCGTGATGCTCCTTCACTGGGAGCTGAGCCGAGCCTGCCCCCTGCAGGAATTCAGTTATCCACAAACTGCCATTCATCTTTGTCTAAAAAAACCTTTTGGCCAGCATCAAGCTTGGCTTGTTGGTCCTTATCAAAAAACTGCATATACCGCTCAATGCGATCTGGATCGTCAATGCGTTCCTCCTTGACCATTCCAGTGGGCAATTTAAATTTCCGAATTAACACCGACATGACTCAGTCCTCCAAAAAATAGATTGTCTACAAAAGACCAACGAAAAATTATAGTGAAATCATAAACTTTCCGTCAATGATTTCTGGAGTCATTCAGAAACACCACATTTTTCCATTGGCCACGCGCATATAATCTTCGATATACTCGAGTTCTGACGGAGATATCATTCATGTTCATCCCCGTATAATTTCAAAGGAGTCATGTATGCCATTATATGAATATGTCTGCGAAGGATGCGATCATCGTTATGAGGCCATGCAAGCCCTGAGCGTAAAACCCGAAGAAACGCTTTGCCCAAAATGCAACACAACCCAAAGCCGACGAATCATGTCCTCGTTTGCGTCGAAAATTGTGGGAACACATAAACCAGGATTCGCTGAGGGCAAAGCCTATAATATGTTGAATGAACGAATGGATAAGTTTTCCAAACTCCCCCCGATTATGGGTCAACGCGCCGCCCCGACCGAAGCCAATTCCCAACCCTCCGGAGGAGAATAGTATGAAACTCGGGCAGAACTTTAACCGGTGACCGCTCAGGATTTCTCATCTTCCACACTCCTATCCTCTTGACATTTATTTCCATAAACCGGAAAGATGTGGCCGTTTTTAATTCCTGATAAAAACTTATTCTGTATTTTCGACCACTTGCACGACGTTTGTTCTTGACAAGGATCCTAAGAGTTATGGCGGCCACTTGGCTCTTTAACAATGTTGTGGGCAAGGCTTCTTGTGTGATCGGAATAGGTGTTCTCTGGGGACTAGTTTTCCTCCTTCCCACGGTTCATTCAAAAGAATCCACTGCCTCAGAGTCTCCCCCCACTCTTCCCTCTGCAATTTCAGGAACCATTCTCATCGTTGGAAACGGACCAGAGCGATATCTTCTGGAAATTCTGGCTGCGGAATTTGAGTCCCGCCATCCCTCTGTTTCCGTTGATATTTTTTGGCATCCAAATGCCAAGCCAATCCGAACGATCGAACTTAACGAAGCCGACATTGGCATCACGGGAGAAGAGGTCCCTTCCCTCCGATCTACCCCAATTGCCAGAGACGGCGTCGCGGTGTTAACCAATTTTTCAAACCCGGTAAAAGAAATGACTATCCAGCAGGTCGGGGATGTCTTTTCTGGAAAAATTCGGTATTGGTCTCAGGTCTATGAGGAAGCCCCTCAAACCAAAATTGTGCTCATCAATCGAACCACCAATGAAAATATTCGACAGGGATTCGAAAAGACCTTACACATTCCAGATGGGATTCCTCGTTCCGCCATTAGAGCGGGAACCGAGGATGAGGCTATTAAACTGGTCAGTGGAAATCTGGAAGCCATCACGTTTGTGTCCATGACTCCGGCTCTCCGGGCGAAAGAGGATGGAGTCGCAATCAATCTTCTGTTTATTAATCGGGTGGAGCCAGAAGTGCAAACGGTCCTGGATAATCGCTATCCACTTCAACGACCCGTGGTACTCATCATGAATTCCCAACCTTCGCCACAAGTCCTGGCCTTTGAACAGTTTGCCCTCTCTCGGGAAGGCCAAAATCTGATGCGAAAAGGTAAATTTTATCCACTTCTTGGCAGTCAATAATTGGTGGAAAACCCTGATTCGTTTGCTCATCTTCTGATACCATCTCAGCCTCATGAAAAAGACCAACGCATCATCCACCATGGTCATTTATTTCAATATTATTAAGACACGATATTAGAATCGAATGTTAAAAAAAGTTTTAGTTGCCAATCGAGGGGAAATTGCGATGCGGGTCATCCGGGCATGTCGAGAATTCGGCATTGCTACGGCAGCGATTTATTCAGAAAGTGACGCCACTGCCATTTACGTCAAAAAAGCCAATGAGGCCTACTTAGTCGGTCCAGGCCCTGTACAAGGCTACCTCGATGCTCGACAGATAGTGGGATTGGCGAAGCGTATTCGAGCCGATGCCATTCACCCAGGATATGGATTCTTAGCAGAAAATGCCGATTTTGCGCGCCTCTGCGAGGAAGCCGGCATTCTCTTTATTGGCCCGTCACCCCATTCGCTTGAACTTTTGGGCGATAAGGTCCAGGCTCGAGCCCTGGCCCTAAAAATAGGCGTCCCTGTTGTTCCAGGGACAGATGGCAGTGTTGGCACGCTGGAAGAGGCCCTGACCTTCTCCCATAAAGCGGGATACCCGGTCATGGTCAAAGCCAGCGCCGGGGGTGGAGGGCGAGGCCTCCGCGTCGTGCGCTCGGACGATGAATTACAAGACGCCATGGAAGCGGGAGCTCGTGAAGCTCTGGCAGCCTTTGGGAATGGGGAATTATTTCTGGAAAAATATGTGGAACGACCCCACCATATTGAGTTTCAATTACTGGCAGATAAAAACGGCTATGTGATTCATCTGGGAGAACGGGATTGTTCCATTCAGCGACGCCACCAAAAATTGATAGAAATCGCCCCGTCACTTGTGTTAACCCCTCGCCTACGGGCAGAAATGGGAGAAGCGGCCATCGCCATGGCCCGGGCCGCCCAGTTCTATAATGCCGGGACCGTGGAGTTTCTGTTAGATCCCGATGGACGATACTATTTCATGGAAATGAACCCTCGCATTCAAGTGGAACATACCGTCACGGAACAGATCACCACCGTGGATATTGTGCAATCCCAACTTTGGATCGCCGCAGGGCGTCCGCTGGTCTTCGGGCAGCATGAAGTCAATCTCCAAGGATATGCGATTCAATGTCGGGTGAATGCCGAAGATCCTCAAAACGGATTTCGCCCCTCTTCGGGAAAACTCACGGCCTATTTGTCTCCTGGCGGTGTTGGCGTTCGCATTGACGGAGCGGTGTACAAGGACTATACCGTCCCTCCGTATTATGATGCCCTACTCGCCAAGTTGACGGTTCATGGACGAACCTGGGACGAAACGGTTCGCCGAACTCACCGCTCACTCGAAGAATTTGTCCTGCGGGGTGTGAAAACCACGATCCCATTTATGACAAAGCTCATGGAAGAACCGGATTTTCGAGCTGGGCGCTTTGACACCTCTTATCTTGAACGCCATCCCGAACTTTTTGAATATGAAGAGGCGGAAGAGCCAGAAGATCTGGTCATTGCTCTATCCGCAGCCATCGCCGCATTTGAAGGATTATAACAACCGTCATGATACACGTTGTGATCAGTTGCACATGTGAAAGGTCTCCTTATGTCACGAAAAACCGCACACTCTGATAAAAACAGGAAACGCGGTCGTCCCGTCCCTACCCGGACAAAATTGGATGCCGCTCCCGCTTTGGATATCGAAGCATCTCCGAAGCGCCAGGTCTTTTTAACCGATGTGGCTCTTCGAGATGGGCATCAATCTCTTTTGGCGACCCGCATGCGCACAGAGGATCTCTTATCCGTGGCATCCGAATTAGATGAAGTCGGATTTTGGTCATTAGAAGTCTGGGGTGGTGCCACCTTCGATTCCTGCCTCCGGTTTCTTAAAGAAGACCCCTGGGAACGCCTACGAGCTTTTCGTGAGGCCATGCCGAAAACCCGTCTTCAAATGCTCTTGCGTGGTCAAAACCTTGTGGGATATCGACATTATGCTGACGATGTCCTTGATAAATTCATTGAATTATCCGCTCAAAACGGCATTGATGTCTTTAGGATCTTTGATGCGCTAAATGACATCAGAAATATCAGGCCGGCCATGGAAGTGGTGAAAGCCTGTGGCAAGCATATCGAAGCGACCATTTGTTATACCGTCAGTCCGGTCCACAGCCTGAATCATTTTGTGGAGCAAGCCAAACAACTCGAAGATCTTGGGGCCGACACCATTTGTATCAAAGATATGGCCGGACTTCTTCCTCCCTTCGAGGCCTATGAACTGATTTCCCGATTAAAATCCACGGTTCGGGTCCCGATCCACCTGCACACACATTACACCTCCGGTATGGCTTCCATGTCTTCCCTGATGGCGATTATGGGCGGGTTGGATATTCTGGATACCGCGTTATCTCCCCTTTCGGGCGGCACCTCCCACCCTCCAACCGAATCGTTTATTGCCGCCCTGCGCAACACGCCGTATGACACGAAATTAAATCTTGAGCAAATTGCTCCGGCTGCGGATAAATTACGCAAAGCCCGAAAACGCTATCGCCAATTTGAAAGCGATTTTACCGGTGTCGATACCGACATCCTTCTCTCACAAGTGCCTGGTGGAATGCTTTCAAATTTAGCAGCCCAATTGGCCGAGCAAAATGCGTTGGGAAAAATCAAAGAAGTGCTGGAAGAAATCCCACGCGTGCGAAAAGACATGGGGTATCCCCCTCTGGTCACCCCCACCAGCCAAATTGTCGGTACGCAAGCGACGTTGAATATTTTAACCGGCGAACGCTATAAAGTGATTACCAATGAAACCAAAAATTATTTTCAGGGGTTGTATGGAAAGCCACCTGGCACTCTCAATTCCAAGATTCGGCAAAAAGCATTGGAAGGCGACGTCCCAGTTTCCGGTCGTCCCGCCGACAACCTTGACCCGGAACTGGACGATGCGAAACAAGAACTCGTCGGGCGAGAAATGGCTGAAGAAGACATTGTTTCCTATGCACTGCTCCCATCAGTGGCGTTGCAATTTTTTGATGAACGGGAGAGAGGAGAGTTAAAACCTGAACCCCTTCATGATTCCTCGGAGAGTGGACCGGCTGTGGCTCACGATCTTCATTTAGCCCCGGTAGAATTTAACGTGACGGTTCACGGAGAAGCCTATCATATTCGCGTGTCGGGATCCGGGCAGACGGTTGACGGCGTGAAACCTTATTATATTAAGGTGAATGATAAACTTGAAGAAGTGTATCTCGAACCGATTCAAGAAGTCTTAGCCGGCTCACCCGATCCTCCACCATCCCACACATCAAAGACGGAAAAACGTCCCAAACCCTCACAACCTGGAGACGTCACCACACCCATGCCTGGCCGAGTGGTCAAGGTCCTGGTGACCGAGGGTTCAAGTGTCAACATGGGAGATTCCCTGTTGGTGGTGGAAGCCATGAAAATGGAGAATCGAGTCCAATCGCCTATTGCCGGGTCCGTCATCACCATCTACGTGCAAGAAGGAGATGAAGTGAATCCTGATGAAACTCTGATGCATTTAGAATAATAATGCGGGACTGTTCTCACTTTCGGACATTCCTCCTTTTCATGGTTGCACTAGGATGCGTGACGATCTTGGGTTGTTCCTCTCCAAGGGCCTTCCCTTCCGGAATCGAACTGATCCAACGGGTGCCCTATCAGATTGTTAGAGTCAACACCCATCGCATTGCCTATCTTGACGTCGGGCAAGGTCCGCCCCTTATCCTTATCCATGGATTTGGCGGGTCAATGTGGCAATGGGAACACCAATATTCTGTTCTGGCCCATACTCATCGGGTCATCATTCTGGATTTACTCGGTTCTGGGCTCTCTGATAAACCGGAAGGCGCGTACACACCAAAATACCTACTGGAGTTTTTTCGGGAATTCATGGATGCCCTCAATATTCCCCGAGCCACCTTAGTCGGAAATTCCATGGGAGCCGGGCTGGCTATGGCCATGGCCCTTGACTATCCCGAACGTGTAGAACGACTTGTGCTCATCTCGGGATTTCCTGCCCAGGTTGAAAACAGTATCGCTTCCCCGCATTACAAAAGCTTTCTCTATCACCGCCCTCCCCTCTGGCTCGCAAAATTGGGAAATTGGATGGCGGGAAAAAGGACCACGGAACATATTCTCAAAGAAATCATTTATAATTCAGCACTCATCTCCCCTACCATCATTGACCGTTCATTTCACAATCGCCAACGGGGCGACTTTTTTGCCCCCCTCTATTCTTTAATGGACAATATCAAGACATGGGAGGGACAATATGGAAATAGGCTTCAAAAGATTTCGCATCAGGTCCTGCTCTTATGGGGAGAACATGATCGGGTGTTTCCACTTGAAGTTGGTGAAGAGGTAAAAGACCAGTTACCGCATGTCGAATGGCATGTCATCCCTGAGGCCGGGCACCTTGCACAATGGGAAGCACCTACTATCGTGAATCAATACATCCTCTCATTTTTAAAACGAAAATCTTGAAGAAACGTTATCCAACAGGCCATTCACCCTAAGCTTCCAAGAAAATGATATTTTTTACACACCACGACACTTCAAGCTCGGATCACCGATCTGGACAGAAGGAGCATCCTTATGCCAAACATTTTGATTATGTCGTTACTGCTCATCTTAACGGTTGTGTCATTGCCGGGTTGTTCGACCCTTCATGGTCAATCAAAACACGATTTTTCCTATAAAAACATTCCAGTTGACAAAGAAAGCGCCGGAACAGGAGAGGGTTCGACCATTCTATTTCGAGGCACCCCTTTGCCGCTGAGTGGCGTTGAAGTGAAAACCGGAGAGACTCTCCGTGCGGTCCCGTTGGCAAAAGGCGATTTATCACTCGTCAACATTCAGGAATCCCAAGGGAAAGTCCGCATTCTCAATATTGTGCCTTCCCTTGACACGAAAGTGTGCGAACAACAAACGCATTATCTGAGTGAGAAAAACCAGGGCCTTGATCAACAAGTGCAACTGATCACCATTAGTGTCGATACCCCTTTCGCTCAAGAACGATTTGCGAAAGAAGCGGGCATTACCAATGTTGAATTTCTGTCCGATTTTCGAGGTGGAGAGTTTGGCTCTTCCCATGGTTTACTGTTGGAGGGACCCCATGTCCTGGCTCGAGCCGTCATGGTTGTCGATGCTGATAATGTGATCCGCTATCTTCAGGTCACTCCTGATCTCGGTCATATGCCGGATATGGATAAAGCGTTTCAAGTCGCTCGCTCCGTTCTACAAAACTAGTGGCACCACACATACCAAGAACAATTCACCACGGACCCAACATGACGTTCTCAGAACAATTACGAAAACGTGCAGCGCCTGTTTGGGCAGCCCAGTTAAAGCATCCTTTCGTCATGGCATTGGGCAAAGGCACGTTACCCGCAAAAAAGTTTCAATATTACATCCTACAAGATGCAAGGTATTTAGAAGAATTGGCCAGGGTCTTTGCTCTAGGGTCGGCAAAAGCGACGGATAGAGATACGGCCCTTCGCTTTGCCAAACTCGTTGAAGATACGATCACCGTCGAACGGGGGCTTCATGAATCGTATGGAAAACAATGGGCTCTTTCCTCCAGGGACATGCGCTCCACCCCCCTTTCTCCAACGAATTATGCCTATTGTCGCCATATGAGAAGCGTGGCTCAAACCGGGACACTCGGGGAAATTACGGTGGTGGCCCTCCCCTGTGCATGGGTCTATTGTGAAGTCGGACACCACCTTTTGGAAAAGGTTACACCCAAACCCTCCCATCCGTATTATGAATGGTTACAACTGTATGGGTCACCCGAATTTGCGGAAGTCACTCGGTGGCTGCGCGCAGTCGTCGATCGATGCGCCAGGAGCGCAGGCAGGGCAGAAAAAGCCAGGATGGAAGAAGCCTTTCTCATCAGTTCGCAATACGAATGGATGTTTTGGGATATGGCCTGGCGGGAAGAAAAATGGCCTATATAGCCAAAGGGAATTGCTAATCTGTTAATACCACGACGTGGGCTGAAGGCACCCATTACAATCCTCTGTTTGTTCTTTCTACCCAGCACCTCTCTTCGAGAACGCAACCAAATGAAATGGAGCCAAAACCCCTTACTTTCTATGCTTGCGTTACTGAATGTATGTGTAGGACTTCAGTTTCCGGATCCGGTCAACGGACAACCTCCCTTGGCCAATGGAATCCAACCTCTTATCCAACTGGAAGGCCGGTCCTTGCACCAACTAATCCCCAGGGATACCCGGCCCCTCCTGCTTCCAAAAGAACTGGAACAATTTCTTCAGGAACTTGAAGGCCATCCACCGGATTGGTCCGCCTTACAGAGTCTGGATCTCACGGAACAAAGCGAGCGCCTGTTTCAACTGAATCGCGCACGAGACGAGGCCCGCCTTATCCATAAGAACATCCTTCAACACCCCATCGCCTTCTTGTGGTCAGGATTTCTCCGAAATTTTATGCCGGAATACCATGGGTTTTCGGTGGCTCTTGGCCCAGAACTCACATCCACATCATGGGGTATTGTTCGCTTCAAGCCCATGGGATTGCCCGATTACCTGGTGGTCGTCCCCTCTCGTGAATCGGCCAAACAAATTCGGATTCAGCAACGAAATGGTGAGCCAATTGCCATTGGCGTCCTTTTTTTTGGTACTCTGGTTGCCGATGAATCACTCATCTACAGTTTTTCTCATGATCAGGAAGGGGACGGAATGATTCTGCCCGTCGTGCAAATCGAAGACGTCAGGTATTTCATCCCCCCCGCGAACCGAGTATCATCCGAATAACTCACCATTCAAAAAGGACGTGTCAGATTTTTTCGACCCAATCCATATCAAAACCATTTGTGATATTGAAGTATTGGGGACCAGTTGTCCTCTATGCGCTGGCTATTGTGTATCTCTCCTCGCAATCCAATCCTGCCCAACAGCTCCAGCTGCCTTCCTTTATTTTCAGTATTAATGATAAATTATTACATGCCTGCGAGTATGGCGTTTTCGGAATTTTACTTTATCGAGCATTCAAATACACAACGCCCAATGCGGGAAATATGGGCCTCGCGATCATCTGCGTCATTGCATTCGGTATTTCCGATGAAATCCATCAATGGTTTGTTCCCCAACGTCAGGCTGACATTTTGGATCTCGTTGCCGATACCTTCGGCGCCGCATTTTTGATTCTTGGATGGGTGCTTATCACAGAGAAAGGACGAAGACGGCTGACTATCCGCAAGTGAGACTCACTCAACCCAAAGGCGCAGTTTCCGCCAAACTCCTGCCTGCACCTAACACCCAGGCAGCATCACTCAATGAGGAAACCTATCAGGGAATTTTCGGAACACCAGATGACCTCTCTCGGAAACCAGAATGGAGTCACCTACCTTTTCGTCATGATACTGATTGTCGTCATGTCCATTGCCACGTTGGAAGTCACGCAACAGTGGTCGGTCATCATGCAACGGGATCGAGAGGCTGAGCTACAATTTCGCGGGACCAGTATTGTGAACGCCATTGAGCGGTTTGTGGCGGATTGGGAAATCCAAAGGGCCACACGGCCCAACCAATGGCCACGAACGCTTGAAGAGTTAACCAAGAAGTCACCAAAACGGTATCTCCGAAAGGTCTATACTGATCCCATGACCGGGAACAAATTTGCACTGATAAAAATTGGCCAGGATATTCACGGAGTCAAAAGTACCAGCACCGATACCCCATACAACCAGGATGTCTTCAAGGGTGCCAAGACGTACCAAGCCATTCGCTTCGAAGCCAAGGGAAGCGCCAACTGCCAGATCAACCCGCTCAATCCTAATGCGCCCACCACATGTCCTCCACCGGCGAACACACCTCCTCCAGGGGAAACTTCCCTAGGTGATACTCCTTCGACAAATTCCCCGGTTCAACCTCCATCAACAGAAACCCCAGCAGAGGAAACCCAAGCTTTTCAGTAAGCACAAACTCTTTCGTGGCCCCATGAACAAGGAGGATGTTAAATTTTTTGACACCAATCGGGTACTTCAAGGCACTGCCATCCCCCAAGGAGTGTGCAATAATTCCACGGTTGGAGAAGGTTCAAACCAAACAGCCCCTTAAATCTTAATTTTCCGGGCTTAATATTGACGAAGAGACATCCGATATAGAAACTAGAGAAGTTTAAAGAAACGAGCAGGTATCTCTAGCTCGAATTTGACAGACATGCTATGTTAGAAGGTATTCTTGAATTCTTCGTCTTACCCCCCCGTCATTCTCATTAAATGTAGCGAAGGTTTTAATGCTTAAATTGAATCCGTTTTGCGTGTTGGCCATGGTCGTTATGATGGCTTTGATGTCCTGCACTCTTCGTGAAACCCAGCTTGGCGATGAGCTTGAACAAAAAGGCGATTTGGACGGTGCCGTGGCAGCCTATCGAGAGGCCCTAAGGAAAGACCCCTTCGATGCAGAACTTGCTGAAAAGTTCAAATCGGTGAAGGTTCGCGCAGCAACACAACATTTCTCCCGTGGAAAACAAATGTTGAAAGAGCGGAAAATTGGCGAGGCTCTTCAGGAATTGCAAATAGCTGTGGGGCTTGATCCGGAAAAGCCTGATCACCATTCAGCCCTCAGCGATGTCTGGCGTTTCAAAACTGCCCAACAAACCGTCCTAGACGCCAAACACATGGAAGGTCTCGGACGATACGACGAAGCTTTAAGCCTCTATGAATCTGCCGTGGAATTAGATCATTCCCTGGTAGAAGCCGTTGAAGGCATTACCAGAGTGGTTCAACTGCAAAAAGCCACGCAAGCCATAGGCGGTTCCGCCGAACCCGTGACCCTTCGGTTTCAGAATACCCGTCTCAAGCAAGTCTTTGAAATTTTAGCAAGAACCGCCAATATCGATATTTTATTCGATAAGGATGTGCGGGATGACCTTGTCACCATTTTCACCAAAGACACCCCGTTTGATGAAGCCTTAAATCTGATCCTGAACACGAACCAACTGTTTGCCAAGCGGGTGGGGCCTGACCGGTTGCTGGTTATTCCGGACACCAAGCAAAAACGAGAACAATACGAAGACCTCCAGATTCGTACATTTTATCTTTCCAATGCGAAAGCCAAAGACATGGCGAACTTACTTCGTACGATTTTAGAAACGAAACGGGTCTATGTGAATGAACCTTTAAATACTGTGGTCATCCGGGACGAACCGGACAAAATCGGCCTGGCTGAACAGATTATCCTTGCCAATGATCGTAGCGACTCGGAAGTCCTGTTTGAAGTGGAAGTCTTGGAAGTCAACCGTACCAACACCAAAAACCTGGGCTTACAGTTTGCCAAAGAGGCCGGATTTGGTATATTTCCACCAGGCACTGAGTCTCTGGAATCCGCCGCATTTTCTCTCCCATCAACATTTTCGTTCAAACAATTAACAGACATTGGTCAGGAGTCGTTTCTCTTTCGATTTCCCAGCAGTGTGTTATTGAATTTTTTCAAACAGGAGTCCCAGGCCAAGACCCTGGCGTCGCCTAAACTCAGGGTTCTCAATAATGAGAAAGCCTCCATCAATGTCGGGGACAAACAGCCCATTCTTCTGTCCACCACGAATGTGTTGCCGGGACAAGCATCCACGGGTTCAGTTCCCACGACTTCGACTGTGACCTCCATTGAGTTTAAAGATACCGGGATTAAACTCACCGTGGAACCGACCGTGCATTTAAACAACACCATTTCCCTTCGATTGCAAATAGAAGTCACACGCCTAGGCGAACGGGTGATCCTTCAAGCTTCTCCCTTAATTACCCAATTCAAGTTTGGAACCCGTACGGCGGACACGGCGCTCAATATGCGGGATGGAGAGACCGTCGTGCTCGGCGGGCTCCTTTCAGAGGACAACACCAAGACACGGGATTCCGTCCCCGGAGTCGATGACATTCCAGGCCTTGGACAACTCTTCAGTAACACCAACACCCAAAAAGTTGTGACCGAAGTCATATTGGTCATTACCCCGCACATTGTCCGGAGCGTCACACCTCCACAATTAGCCAAACACACGATGTGGTCAGGCACAGCGAATCAATACAATACCAAGCCCATGTTTTCCTTCACCCAGCCGGTCTCCACTGCCCTCTATGAAGGAGAGATGGATGAAAAAATTGCCAGTCTTCCTGAAACACCGGATACCGCGCAAAATATCCAGCCGGCCAGGGAATCCCAGCTCCCTGAGAATTCGAATTTCCAGCAAAATGCTCCAGACCAACCCGATCAATCCTCTCCAGGAACGACGACCCATATCCAAGTTCTTCCGAACGCAATCTCCAGCAAAATTGGGGAAGAAATCACAATTACACTTCAGGGTGAAAATTTTGCAAGCACTGGAAATTCGTCGCTCACACTTTCGTATGACCCTGCCGTGTTGACTTTTAAAAACGCAGTGGAAGGTCCCTTCTGGGCCAACCAACTGGTCCCTTCCAGTCTCACAGTTTCTGTCGTCCCTAATCTCGGTAAAATCATGCTCCAAATGGGGCAACAAGGAAAGTCTGTACAAGGAAGCGGCTCGCTAGCCACGGTAGTATTCGAAGCCGCAGGGCCTGGAAATTCAACCATTGACATTCAACAATCAACGGTCTTGGGAGCCAATGCCCAACCTATCCCGGTCATGGTGGAACATGGCAGAGTTTTGGTGGAATAGATCCTCAACAGCTCAAGGGGGGGTAACTTTAATCGAACTTTTGGTCACGTTGGTTATTATGTTTATATTAGCCTCCGTCGCCCTACCCATTGCGAAAGTCAGTATTAAACGGTCGCAAGAGTTAGAGCTTCGCCACACCCTACGAACGGTACGAAACGCCATTGATGCGTTTCATCTAGATTGGGCAAGAGATGGAACCGTGCGTACGGGAAAGCTCTGCGTGGAAAACGTGACGACATGCCAAGAATCCACGGGAGTGACCGGTTACCCTAAGACCTTGGAAACGCTCTTGAAGGTTAAATTAACCGGCGAGAAAGCTCAACTCGGGGAGCAGTCGGAAATTAAACGGTATCTCCGGAAAATTCCATTTGATCCCATTACAGAGACCACAGAATGGGGGCTCCGGTGTTTCCAGGATGAACCAGACGAAACGCGGTGGTGCGGGGAAGATGTGTTTGACATCTATACCACCAGCGAAAAAAAGGCAATTGATGGGACCCCCTATCGTGAATGGTAATGACCCACTTTGTAGTTATCGGCAAAAAGGGCTACACTTTACTTGAACTCATGATTGTTGTGGCAATCGTGGGGATTCTCGTTTCCATCGCGATTCCCACGTTTCAACACACGGCCATCAAAGCCAAGGAAGCGGCTCTGAAGCAAAATTTATTCACAATGCGAGCGGTCATCGATCAATTTTATGCAGATAGAAAGGAATATCCCGCAACCTTAGAGGACCTGGTGGAAGAGAAGTACCTTCGAGCCATCCCGGTGGATCCATTTACCAGATCCTCGACCACATGGTCCGAAATTTATGAAGAACAGGAGGAGGGCGAGGACTCTCCTGCTGGAATTTTTGATATTAAAAGTGGGAGTGACAGCCAGGCGCTGGATGGCACGCCCTATACAGAATGGTAGGTAGCACATGAAACGTAATCATTGGACACACATGGTACTGAGCGGCACATTTATCCTGGCTTTAGGCGGCTGTACTCAGAAATCGACGAAACCGGTCGCGGTCGATTCATTGATAGGGCATGCCTCCCAGCCTTCTCAACATCAGATCCTCCTTCAGGAAGCTAGAACCGAAAACGAAAATTTACGGGCTGAAATAGGGGCAATAAAAGTTCTCATGGCCAAACAAGCCGGTGAGTTGCAATCGCTACGAGGCCATACTCAATCCATACAGCATCGAGAACAGGATCAAGGGCTTGAACTGCAACACCTTCGTGGAGAACTTCTGAACTCTCAGGCTGAGCGGGATGAACTGCGAAGACACAACATGGAACTTGAAGGCCGGGTTGCCAGTATGCCGGACACGACGCAACTCATGTCAGACATTCAAACCCTCAACCAATCTTTTCACCAGATCATGACAAGTATAAAACAACTTTCCACTGATGTAACTCTCATCAAACAGCAAATCCACAAGCCCGCAGGTAAGGGACAACCCCTTCAAACGAAACTCCCAATCTCCAAACCACCGGCCTCTTCCGGAGATAGACGCATGCCAGATTCACAGGGACAGATCGTCATACAAAGTGGCGACTCACTCTGGAAACTTTCGGAAATGTATCAAGTCTCCATAGCCCAATTACGCGAATGGAATGAGCTCAATTCTGATGTGATAATGACCGGGTTCAAAATTCGGGTCACCTCCCCAATAGTACCCCAGTTGAAATCGGTAAATGCTTCGAGTAATCCAAGTGAGGCGCCGACTTCCCCTGCTATCCAAGAGCCCCTGACTGAACCGGTACATGAAAACATTCCCCTAAAAGACAATCGTGTGGAAAGTGTCCCTGAACCAAAACATATACTCTCGCTTGGCAATCCCCAATCGCCTGAGTCACCCTAGTGCCCCGGTTTCATTACAAAGCCGCGCGTCCGGATGGAACGATTATTGAAACCGATGGGGAAGGCGAATCACCTCGAAGCCTTCGCTCTCAACTCGAGGCACAAGGACTGCTTGTTCTTGATCTGGCAGACTCTGGCACCAGAAAGATCGTTTCAGGTAAAAAACGGCAACGCCCTTTAGCGCTCAGAGATTTTCTGATTTTCAACCAGGAATTTTTAGCGTTACTCAAAGCCGGATTACCCATGTTACGGTGTTTTGATCTCCTGGCAGAACGAAACACCCAAGGGGGATTTCAACAAGCCTTACAATCGGTCCGAGAGCATATTCGAGGAGGATCGGCCATTTCTGAAGCCATGACCCATCATCCAACCTATTTCCCCGAACTCTACCAGGCCTCACTACGAGCAGGAGAACAGGCAGGCAATCTGCCGGAAGTCCTGAGCCGATATATTGCCTATTTGAAAATGCTGATCGGAGTTCGAGAAAAAGTCGTCAAAGCCACTATTTATCCCATATTCTTATTGGGATTTGGACTCCTGGTGACCATCGGCCTGTTATTTTTTGTCCTACCCTCATTTGCGGAAGTCTATAAAGAAAGTCGCGTGGAATTGCCTTGGGCAACTCAGCTCCTGATTGATCTGACGCAATCGGCTAGTCAATGGCTGATGGGACTTCTGATCATCATGGGACTTGGGGGCATCCTGATCTATTGGTGGAAAAACACACCTCAAGGTCAATGGCAAATACATTGGTTATATCTCCATGCGCCAATACTTGGTCCCTTGTTTTTGAAAAACCAGGTCATTCGTTTGGCCAGAACGCTGTCAACCATTCTTGGAGGTGGCATCCCGTTGTTATCAGCGCTTCAGGTAACAGCGAAATCCATGCCCAACAAAGTCTTTGCCCAAGCGCTCCAATCAGTCATCGTTCATGTTCGAGAAGGGACCAGCCTCTCATCGGCATTAAAAAAAGAGAATTTTCTCCCACGCCTCACCCTGGAAATGGTTGAAGTGGGAGAAACCACCGGTTCCCTTGAAGCCATGCTCTTTGAGGTCGCGGAGTTTCATGAAGGGGAATTGGACTTTCAATTATCCCGACTCATGACTTGGATCGAACCTATGTTCATTATTCTGATTGGTGTTATTTTAGGAGGGGTGGTGATTGCCCTCTATCTTCCCATTTTTCAAATGGCAGGGGCCGTGTAACGACCAAGTGGCCTCGACGAAAGAATAACCATGACCACACCCGTCAAACGCATGCCATTCGAAGACCTCTTGGTGGAAAAAGGTCTCATCCGGGAACGGGATAAGGAGACTCTGCTCGAAACTGCGCGCACGACGAATCAGACCATTGCGGCCATTCTGTTGGAGCACGGTACGCTCACGGAGGAGATGATCGGCCAGACGCTGGCTGATCAATATGGACTGCCCTGGAACAACCTCAAGGAATTTCGCATCCCGTCATCGCTGATGGAGTCCATCCCGGTCGAATTCATGCATCGGTATGAATTTGTACCCATCGAACAAGAAGGCCCGATTCTGACAATCGCGATCGCCAAGCCACAGGACCTGCGAATCATTGATGAACTGGAACACCAATTGGGATTTGAGTTGCGATTGGTCGTCTCGTCTCACTCAGCCATTCTCGAAGCCTTGGGCAATAGCGAAGGCAACAGCCAGGTCCTCACGCGCATCAAAGCCGAATTGGATCCGGTCCTGATTAAAGAAGACGAGAAAGGGGAGGAAGTCCTATCCGTTGAACGGATCACCAAGGATCTCAGCCCGGTAGTCAAACTGGTGAATACGATTATCTTAACCGCCCTGCAAAAACAGGCGAGTGATATACATATTGAGCCCACCGAGCGCACGGTCGATGTGAAATTCCGTATTGACGGGGTTCTCTATCTGGCTATGGAACCATTTGATACCGGCATTCACCCCTCTCTTATTTCCAGACTCAAAATCATGTCCGAACTGGATATCGCAGAACGTCGTACGCCGCAAGATGGCCGGTTCAAATTACTTCTGAATCACCGAACCATTGATTTCCGGGTTTCCATTCTTCCAAGTGTGTACGGGGAATCGGTGGTCATCAGGATTCTGGATAAGCAACATATATCGGCGGGCGTCCAAGGGCTGCGCCTGGAAGCCCTGGGGTATACCGGCGAGGATCTCCGGCGTTTCCGCCGAGCCATCATTCGACCCTATGGCATGGTCCTGGTCACCGGGCCCACGGGAAGCGGAAAAACCACAACCCTGTATGCCGCCATCAATGAGGTGCACTCCGATGAAGATAAAATTATTACAATAGAAGACCCGGTGGAATATCAATTAAAGGGGATCGTCCAAATTCCAGTCAATGAAAAGAAGGGGCTCACGTTTGCCAGAGGGCTTCGATCCATTTTGCGACACGACCCTGATAAAATTATGGTTGGAGAAATTCGGGATGTCGAGACGGCACAAATTGCCATACAATCGGCTCTCACGGGGCATTTAGTCTTTAGCACCGTGCATGCGAATAATGCCTTTGATGTCATTAGCCGGTTTGTGAATATGGGCATTGAATCGTATAATTTTGTGGCTTCCTTGAGTTGCATTCTCGCCCAGCGTCTGGTTCGATCCATTTGCCCAACCTGCCGTGTGCCCGTGCAGATTCACCCTGAACAGTGTGAAGAATCCGGCATTGAGTACGAGGACGTAAAACACCTGACCTTCTACGAAGGCAAAGGCTGCAATGAATGTCACGGCTTGGGCTTCCGCGGCCGAAAGGCCATTACAGAATTCTTAGATATGACCGATTCCATCAAGGAAATGATTTTAAACGAGAAATCCATATCTGAGATTCGCACGGCTGCCATGGCCCAGGGGATGAGCACCTTACGGCAAGCAGCGCTTGAAAAAGTCTATCGAGGAGAAACCACGCTCAAAGAAATTAATCGGGTCACTCCGATCGAGGAGATCTGATGCATTTTTTTCCCATTTCGGCACCCACCGTGGCACTCTCCATTTCTGAAGATGGGTTATGCCTGGTGGAAATCAAAAAATCTTGGCGAAAGAAGTCGCTCCGGCACATCGCCAGACTCCCGCTCTCGCCGGAAGTCCTCACCCTCTCTTCGGCAAAACCCAACATTGCCAATGCAAATGAATTTCTCGCTCAACTTAAGGCACTGGTCAAGCCCTATCGTCGCCCGCTCTCGATTGCACTCAGTCTCCCCGACATATGCGCTCGCACGAGCATTTTTGATTTTGCATCCTTCCCCACCAAAAAACCGGAGCAAACGGCACTGGTGAATTGGCGTTTTCAACAGGACCTCAAACTCGATACCTCCCAATCGCGCCTGGCCTTTGGCCTCTACGTGCCCTCATCAGTCAGGGATTCCTCCCCAAGCAACAGAGACCATGTCAAAGTGTTAGGCACGGCCATTCGCCATGAAATTATTGAACAATATGAGAACATGTGCTTAGAAGCCGGTCTGATCCCAACTTCTGTGGGAATGTCGGGGCTCGATATCTTTGATCTGTACCGCCACAACATCCAGGATATGCTCACGGCTGAAAACCCCTCTCAGGCCTCCGCGCCCCCAATGGTCATGTTTCTCTTCATGAGTCATTGGGGTTTTACCTTTTTAGCTTGTCAGGAAGGCAGTCCACGCTTCATCCGCACGAAAGCTCTTGGCATCAAAACGGAAGCCCATCACTCTCAAGATTCTTCCGTGCATCCTGAATCTAAGGAGCACAGGGAAACCAGAGAAGATTGCACAACATCGTCAGAAGATCTGATTTCTAACGCACCTCAAGAATCCGCCACAGCGAATAATCCCTATTCCTCGTACATTGCCATGAAGGTGGAAAAGGAAATCCTGGCAACACTGCAATATTATTTCGAGATGTTTCCCATCTCTGCCACGGCATCTTCTTCGGTTAATCTGTTCATGACAACTGATCTGCCCTACGGACAGAGCCTTATGCCGCCTCTCGAACACATTCAGCAGTCCCTGAAGGCCAGTGGAGGACATGAGCCTCCAATTCGAATCACCTCGCTTTCCCATGCCTCACATTTTCATTTGTTAAACAGACACCTGGCGGTGAGCAACCAGGAAGAAGCGGCATTGCCAGGCTATGCCAGTCTGATGGTGGCATGATGATTCCACGTGTACATAGGAATTTGTCTGCACCCGGGATTCATTTTCTTCAATTATCCCAACTCGGGCTCACCCTCCTCACGGCCGGTACACTCGCTCTTACCGCTTCATTCTGGTGGCAGGGACAGTCATTACATGAACAGATTGATATCCTAGAAGATCAAGCATCCAGTATCGAGTCCGCCAACGATCAATTGGTCTCTCAAGGCAGGGTGGCGGGACTTGATCTTTCGTACCAGGCCATTCGAAGCATTCCATCAAAAGTCACTTTTGTGAAACAGGTTCGTGAACGGGTTGGATTTTCCTGGACACAATTACTGACCGATCTGGAAACAGCCGTTCCTTCGGATATCACCGTGAACTCGGTGTCTCTCGATGAAAAAACCGACACGATCCTTCTTCAAGGATCGGCAGCTTCCCTCCCAGACCTCAACCGGCTCATTCATCAGTTAGACAAGCACGCAGCCTTTCAGAATGTATTGCTATCGCAGCATTCCACAAAAAACACCAAAGAGGATCAAGGTAGCTCCCATAGCGTGTTTACGCTCACAGTCACGTATGATGCCAGACACTCGACCTCTCACCTGACAGGGATTCCCAGGCCATGATGAATTCTTTTCAGATCATACAACGATCAAAGACGACGATTCGGATCACAAAATTTTTAAGTCCGTTGTTCATCGTGACAATCCTTGCAGGACTCTCATCGGTCGGGATGTTTGCCTTCATCTTTTACCCGGCCCAGGACCGTTTTGAACATATCACGGCCCTGAATCAAGCTTCCCTGCACACACAAAAAACCATGCAGACGGCCAGGCAGACCCAAACCATTCTATCCACCATATGGAACGCTCTTCCGGATTCCGGAGAATTCACAGATTTAAGTTTAGACATTGCCGATTTAGCAAAACGAAATCGCGTACAAATTCCTGGTATGGGGTACGACTTCAAACCCCTCCCCCATAAACTGGCGACAAAAGGGACGTTTGCGTTTGAAGCGGTAGGACCCTATGAGGCTATTCGGAAATTTATTTTCGAACTGGAGCAACGCTGGCCCTATCTCTTTATCGAAAAACTTTCCGTTGAAACATCTAAAAAACAGAAAGGAGTCATCTTTAAGCTGAAGGTCTCGACCTTTCTGAAAGAATTCCCTGAACCGGTCAAAAAGACGAAAGCCTAATGACGAATCAACGAAAATGGGTGATGTTGGGAGGCTTACTATTGGCTTGGGGAATGGTGACGATCTTCCAATTGTGGGATTCGGCGCCAACGGATCCCATGCTTCACTCTGCCACGTCCGAAAGCCCGCTTCCACCACTTAAAGATTTGAAGTTAGACCCGGATTTTTCTAATCCTCGACAAACTGTCACTTTCTCCCTACCTCGAAATATTTTTGCACCTCTGGGCATGGCCCAGGTCGCCCGACTAGAAACAAACAAAGCCACCACTTCTCGCCTCCCCAAGGCAGCACCCTCGCCGACGCCACCTCCATCCCAACCGCCGCCCCCAGGTCCTTCTTTTGCCGATCTTGCAGGACAACGAGCCAGGGAGCAACTCAACCAATTCCGGTTCCTGGGATATTTAACCAAGGGGGGGGAAAGCCAGGCCTTCCTCACCAATGGGCAGGCCATTTATATCGTCAAACAGGGAGAGATATTGGACGGTCGCGTGCAGGTGCACAAGATCGAACCAGAAACCGTGGTTCTGTCCACCCAGGTGTGGGAAACCGGCTCTCATGTTCAGGCCACCATTCCCTTAACACCCGACACCAGCGGGTAATCGACTTCATAGCGTTTTCCCCCCGCATATTGGTATCCTTTTCCCATTATGTTTGAAAGTCGTAGTGTTTTTTTTCTTAGGAATCCTTCGGACACCACCTTGTCGTGGCTTGTCGGAGTGATGGCATACTGTGTTCTATGGGTTTCTCCAGGCTTTTCAGCGACTTATGACTGCCTGGATGAATCCGGGGCACGTGTATTAACAGACAACCCGGTTCAACTATTCAACTGCACGCTATTGCCATCACAGAGCTCGACTCCCACCAATCAAACGCCATCCACGGTTCCAACACTTCAAGCTACCACCAAATCCATTCCTAATCAGGCACCTCCTGACACACAAATCTCTGTCGGCTTGTCTTCCCTGGATGGGGAGAATCAGGATAGGCCTTTCAATGAGGATATCACCATCCCCCTCACCAAAAGTGGAGGATCATTTATCGTTTCTGTCGTGTTGAACCAGGAACGATCGGCCCAACTTATTGTGGATACCGGTGCCTCCATGACAGTCCTTTCAAATCAGGTCGCCATTGATCTCGGAATCCTTGGAACCACCGACAATGAACTCTTGACCGTCAACACGGCCGGGGGGTCAGTCCAAGTCAACATGAATTATCTCTCCTCAATTTCGGTAGGAACGGCACAAGCTACCAATGTCGCCGTCGCCCTTCACGATCTTCCCGATATTCCGGAACACATTGAGGGTCTTCTCGGCATGTCCTTCCTTAAACACTTTCTCGTGACGCTGGATGCGGAGCATGCTCAATTGATTCTCCGTCACAGGCAAAAACCCTAATCCAAAATACCGTATTTCCGGGATGTTCGGAATCTACGGGACTGTGTGGCATAGCGTTGGTGCGAGGCGAGAGAGGGGCAGGCTATGAATTCCTGCGTCAACGATGTCCAGCCACCAAGAAGACTCTTGAAGGTTTTAAATATTCGGGCTTCTCATTCACGCATGGGTGAGAAAAAACAATCGGAGAAAATTCATGGAGTGTTGAAAAAGACTTGTCCCGTTATGCACTGAGACCTCTCAAAGAGAAGGCCGCAGATACTTAGACAGATGGAACCGAAAGGAGTTTACGGGTTGGAAGAAACCGGAGGCAGAGCCCCTAAATATGGAAAGGCACCAACCTGAATCAAGGAAGAATCGGACTGAAGACGAAAATCCCCGTTTTCAGGACTGACAAAGCCTGGAGCAAATTGTACATCGGTTTTCCCTGCCCTATCCGGAGCCGGCGTGGGTGGAGTCCCGGTCATGACATAATCCCCCTGGTTGCTGGACAAGGCGTTAAAGGCCAGCGTGGTGTGACTCCCCGGAAAAAATAAAAAACCTACTGCGCTCTGACTAATAATATTTCCCTGCACATCGGCTTGGGCATCGTCATGAAAAGCAGCCCCGCCTCCATTCTGAGCCAGGGTATTTTGAATCAACCGGGCTTTGGACTGATCAGTCATCAATACGGCTTCATAAAGACTTCGGGTTATCACATTCTGCCTGAGGGTCACATCAGAGTTGCCTCCGATAGCCACCCCATGGTCATTATGGTAAATCAGATTGCCCGATAGGGTGCCTGTAGAATCCGCAAATGCCACACCTGTTGTCTCACTGTCACCAATCACACAATCTTCCAAAAGAACATCCTGCACCTGTTGACTAAACACCATTCCATTGACACGAATCCGTGTTAATCGCACGCCACTGCCATTAAAAATGCCAACCCCCAATCCTCCATGTTGAATCACGGAGAGATCTTGAATCGTCACATTCGTTGCCCCATAGGGCCATTTGCCAATATGAAGAGTCCCGACACGCTTTTTTCCGGTCAGAACTACCAGGTCCATGCCTTCACCGATAATCGACAAACCCTCCTTGCTATGCACAGTAACATCCTCGGCATAGGCTCCCCGTTTAATCAAAATCGTATCACCTGATGCAGCCTGATCAATCGCTTCTTGAATCGAGGTGAAATGCCCCGACCCATCCAAGGCCACCTGCCATACCGACGGGACAAGGGCCCCAGAAGGGGTAAGTTCCTCAGTATTGGCAGACGCCAATCCAGGCAGGACACACAAAAACAGGGCATATAAAAAGAGACCTGGTCGAAAGGTGGTCGGCATGTGTTGAACTCTCACGGTGTTCATTCCCCCTTGTCACGCTCTTGGCAGTCGATCGGCTCACCCAAAGGAAAGGACTCTCATCGAGTCAATAACCCAAGGGGTTTGGCAGGGTCAAGCAAATGTCAAAATTTTTCCTCATTTATTGTCGCTCTCAACCCCCTATGCTATGGTTGGCTATGGTCGTCATCGGGTTAACTGGAGGATTGGCATCAGGAAAAACGACCGTCGCCAAGATATTTCAATCACTTGGAGCCATGATTATTGACGCCGACGAACTGGCCAGAGCCGTTGTCCAAACTGGAAAACCTGCTTGGAGGGATATCGTCAAGGAATTCGGGACACAAGTGCTTGCTAAAGACCACACCATCAATCGCCAAGCTCTCGCCGACATCGTGTTTAAATCACCTAAGAAATTACACGTTTTGCAAGCGATCATTCATCCCCGTGTTGCCCGGGAACAGGCCAAACAGGTTAAGAGCATACGACACGAAAATCCTCATGCGGTTATTATTTATGATGCTGCGTTATTATTGGAAGCGGGTGCACACAAGCGTATGGACCATGTCATCGTGGTCACCGCCGACCGGCCCACTCAACTCGCCCGTGCCTGCCGTCGTGATAACCTGACCAAGGCCCAAGCCATCCGGCGAATCAAACAACAAATGCCTCTTCGTTGCAAGCTTGACTATGCCGACGCTGTGTTGGATGGAACATGGTCACGTACGCAGTTGCGCCATGCGGTCCAGTCATTGTATAGGACATATGTTAGCGAGGCGAGGTCACGAACGGCCCGCCGCAGCCTCAATACCCCATAGACCGTTCACCTACATGTCTAACTGTAAGGAGTCCACGCATGGTGCATGACGTCATTATTCTGGGTTCGGGCCCGGCTGGATTAACCGCCGCCGTCTATACCGCTCGAGCCAATCTTTCCCCCTTGCTCATTGATGGTTCGCAGCCCGGCGGACAATTAACTATCACCACCGATGTGGAAAATTTCCCCGGCTTCCCCAAAGGCATCATGGGCCCTCAACTCATTCAGGACATGCGGGCCCAAGCCGAACGGTTCGGCACGCAATTTCGCCAGGGGCATGTCACCAAGGTAGATCTCCAGGTGCACCCCTTTCAGGTCACGGTTGATGACGAAGCCACCCTGGAAACCCGGACTCTGATTATTGCGACCGGAGCCTCGGCCAATTTACTGGGCCTGCCCTCCGAAAGCCGCCTCATGGGTCATGGCGTCTCGACATGTGCCACCTGCGACGGGTTCTTTTTTCGTGGCAAAGAGATTGCGGTCATCGGCGGCGGTGATAGCGCCGTGGAAGAAGCCACATTTCTGACAAAATTCGCTTCAAAAGTCACCCTCGTTCATCGTCGCGATAAATTGCGCGCATCAAAAATCATGCAGGACCGGGCCATCAACAATGAAAAGATCGCCTTTCAATGGAATAGTGCTCTTGAAGAAGTTCTGGGTGATGAGGTCGTGAAAGGAATCCGGGTCCGCAACGTACAAACCAACCAGGTTGAAGAGATTCCGGTATCCGGCGTCTTCGTGGCCATCGGCCATACGCCGAATACCAGCCTGTTTACCGGACTCATTGATATGGACGAGCAAGGCTACATCCGCACTCAGCCAAATCGGTCTACCACCAACATCCCCGGCGTTTTTGCATCAGGTGATGTGCAGGATTCACATTATCGCCAGGCCATTACGGCTGCGGGATCAGGCTGCATGGCGGCCATCGACGCCGAGCGATATCTAGAATCACTCCACTAATGCTTCATGTCTTAGTGCATTATCATGAACTCGCCCTCAAGGGAGGCAACCGGAAACATTTCGAATACCGGTTAGTCCACCATCTGCGAGGAGCCCTGAAACCCCTGGCACATGTGCATGTCGA
>BQIW01000010.1 GCA_021604105.1 Nitrospirales bacterium
AATTCCTCCACCACGAAGCTGACACCATAATCATTGTCGGTGAGCGGTTGAAGCTCGATGTTGTCCATTTCAGTGCTCACTCCATAGCACACCAGCTTGTCGTTCCGACAGATTCTGATGCCAACGTGAACACCTTCAACCTTAGCGGCCGGCGCCACGCGTGCGACCACGCGGATTTTGAGTGTCTGTCCTGTTTCGATGGCTCCGTCCCGGCAATCACCACCCAGTGTGACCTCGCGCAGGTGGGTCTCGCCCCCGAATCTTTGTCCTTCCGGGGGTACCGAATCGGATTGCAGGGAAACAGATTCCGTGTCTGCATCCCGGGATCGAGCGTAGTCTTGGTACTCCTCTATTACTTCCATGGTGGGACCGAGCATTGCCGGCTGGCCATTCCGCAGCCAGAGACATTGATCACAGATTTGCTGGATGAAATACAGGTTATGCGTGCAGAAGATCAGTGTATTCCCCTGCTCCAGGAAGGCCATCATATGATCTATGCACTTTTTTTGAAAATGCTGATCGCCGACAGAGAGAGCCTCGTCCACCACGAGTATGTCCGGGTTCACCGACGTTGACACAGAGAAGGCCAGCCGGGCGTACATTCCGGTCGAGTAGGTTCTTACGGGGCGATCGACAAACTTCTCTAGCTCAGAGAATGCGATGATTTCTGGCAGTCGTTTTTCTGTCTCGGATGGGGTAAGGCCGAACATGGCGCAGCCCAGACGAATATTTTCCACCCCCGAGAGCTCCGGATGAAATCCCGAACCAAGTTCGAGGATGGCAGACGTTCTGCCGTTTCGCTCGATGGTTCCGCAGGTGGGCGAGATGGTCCCCGCCAAGAGTTGCAGGAAGGTCGTTTTGCCAGCGCCGTTTTCGCCCACCACCCCTAATGAGGCGCCGCGGGGGAGAGTGAGATTCACGTTCTGCAGGGCCCAAAAAGTCTTGTGGTAGCAACGTCGTAGCAGGAATTCCTTAAGTCCGTCGATGGGCTTGTCGAAGATCTCATACGCTTTGCCCAGTTCATTGGCATAAATACTGTTGATCACAGAAAGTCCTTTGCGCGTTCGATCGTTCGTCGAAAAAACCAGAGTCCAAAAGCCGACATGATAATCGCCCAAGGAATTAATCCCAGCAGAGCAGGCAGCGGGTTCTGGGTGTGCAGTATGACGGCACGATAGGCGGTGACCACGTAATACAAGGGGTTCAGTTTTACCAACCAGATCATACCCTCAGGGACGGCCTCGACCGGATAGAAGATCGGGGTCATGAACATCAATGTCAGCAACAATAGGCCCAGAATTTGACCCAGGTCGTTAACAAATACGTTCAGCACGCTGACCAACCAGCCCAAACCCAGGCTGAGGACAATACGCAGGAGCACGATCACCGGCAGAAAGAAAAGCCACGCTGACGGGTGTATGCCAACGAAAGAGGCGAACACCACCAGCAAGACCAATCCGATTATCTCGGTCACCCCTGCGGTCAGTACACTCACAGCAGGCAAAACTTCGGCAGGGAAGATCACCTTGTCGAGCAGGCCGCGGTTGTCCGTCAGGCTGGTGCTTCCTTGTCGAATCGCATCGGAGAGTGCGTGGTAGGGGAAAAAACCGCACCCGAAGTAGAGCACAAATCCGAAGGTACTGGCTTCAGGGCCGAACTTCACATTCAGAATCCCTGAAAAAACAAACGTATACAGCAGCAACAACAGCAACGGTTGTAGCGCTGCCCACCCCACCCCTAGGAAGGTCGGCGCATAACGTATCTTGAAATCCCGACGCAGCATTGACCATAGGGGGTACCAATAGCGACGAAACAAAACAGACAAGCGGTGATGGGCATCGGGAGATTCGAAAAGTGAACGCGGAATTTCCATCACTTTTGTTTCTCCGGATCCTCGGATGACTGTTGCATTCTCCCATCCTCTAGCCTCGACTTCCAAAGCTCTCCACGATTCGAGCCAGAAAGTGCCGGATATTCCAAATTGGTTATCGGTGTTCCCGCTACGGCGAGCATGGTTTTCTAAATTTCAATTCAAGCCAGTCAACCCACTGAACCGGCGTTGCGCCTTCGTAGAGATCGAAATCATGGGTTTCGTCGAACTTGTTCCATACTTCAAGATCTTGGATGAATTTGACTGGAGTGACAAAGACTTCCTCATACCCGAGATCCTTCATGATGCCGACTGCACAGTCGCAATCCGGTGTGATAGTTCGGAATGCCTGGTTTACTTTCATAATAACCCGGTCAATCCGGCCTTGTTCTTCCTCGTTGGCGCCACGTTTTCTGAAAAGGTCCTTGATGTAGAGTACGCCACCAGGCTTCAGCACCTTGTATGCTCCTCGCAAGACATGCTCGGGGTTGATGGCATGAGAGAAGGATTCTAGAAAAAGAATGGTGTCAAAATAATTGGAAGGGAATAGGTCAGGGAGATGATGATAATCACCTTGTCGGACGTGGATTCTGTCTCTCAGTTCAAATTTCTCAATGTGCTCGAGTGCTTTCTCTTTTTGGAACGAGGATATCGTGACAGCCTCGATCTGTATTTTCCGTTTGCTGGCGAAGTAAATGCTGGGACCGCAAACGCCGCACCCTGCATCCAACACTCTTTGTCCGTCGCGGAGGCCAGCCCGCGATAGGAAGTACTCGTGCAGGTCTTCGACCCTCGATGTTCTACAGGCCTGGAACGTGTCGCCAAATACATCCATGTATCTTGACGTCCACTCATCGTAGTACTCACTGATTTGTTCCGGGCTCGTTATCTTTTGATTGCCATGGGTTGCCCCGGTGAAAACGCCGTCCGACTTCAAAGGGCCGCTTCTTCCGTTATCCGGATTAGCTCCCATTGCCGATTCAGCATGTCGCAGCCGCGAAGCAGTGGTCGATTCACTCCTGTGTAACGGTTGGCCCGACGTCTCAGTTCCATCCTTGACGCGAACATGTTTCTGAAAATGCTTGCGCCACTGGACCACTACGACGGAAGCGACCTCTCGCGCCGCCATTTTTAAGCGCCGGTAGAAGAGCATAGGGAACAAGGCAAACAACGGCAAAAAAAGTGGGTGTCTCACGCTAAGCGTTGCCGCGAGAGTCATCGGAAACCATACCTCGTAGAGATCAGCTGGCGGGGTATATGATCCACTTGCAGCGGGCGCCGGATCGAAGGGCATCCGCCAGGTTCTCAGCCTGAACGCGTCAAAGACGATATACGCGAGAACAACCCACAAGGTCGCCTGGGCAAAAGGAAATACGAGCCATATAAGCCAGACAAAAGTTAACATCTCCGCCGGAAAAACGATCCCTCGAATAAGGCGACGGAATCGGTGAGGAGCCTGTCCTGACGCCAGAGTTGTTGTTCCCGCCTGAATGTCGTTTTGTCGATCCCATAGTTGGTGGATCATGATCCCTCTTAGGCCGGCCAGAAAGGACCACGCTACAGCCGCCAGGAGCAGCGGGAAGAACCCCTCCCCGGGAATTGACGCTACATGCAAAATAGCCAAAGCTACGAATAGCGTCGGCATAGCGTGAACCCCCGCCGCGTCGGCCACGACACCAAAGATGCCCCGTTCCTTCAGTCGCAGCGGAGGGATGGAATAGGCCATTGGCAGCAGGTAGTTGGCAGCGAGCACGACTGCTGCGGCCGAGCCGAATTCCAACACCAGCCACGGAATGAAGCCCATGGCGACCAGCAGAAGGCACAGCGAGACACGCTGGTGCACGGTTTTGCCAACCATTGTGTTGGGCTTGCCTGCCCGACGATCCTCTTCAATGTCAAACGCGTCGTTGACGATGTGACCATAGGAAGCCAGGCAACAGAGAGAAAACAGCACTCCCAAGAGAGTCGCGAGGGCGATCCCCGGCGGCGGCGGCTGTAGAAGGAGCACGGCATAGGCGATGGCGAGCAGGGGAGGGATCTTGGCGTACCACCAGTTGCTACCCCGAACAGTTCGGAACGCAGCGAGGAAAAAAGAGAAGGGACCTGTCACGCTACTGCTGGTCATTTTTTTACATGACTTTCCACATGTCGTCCGAGGATCGAGGGGCGCAGAAAACCTTTGTCCTCCAGAGATTCCAAGGAAGGGGGCTTATACATGTTAGCTCGAGGAATACCTTGTTTCACTTTTACATGCCGTCCCGATGTGCGCGCTTGGGTTCCACGAGAATCCTGTCGGGTTCACAGTGGTATCCCATTTTTAGAATGAACCTCATCTGGGAAGGGACGGGTATGAGCGAGGAAAGGGTAAAATACAAACCTTCTGAGCCGGTTTATTCCGTTAACTGAGTAAAGGAGTCCATTCACATCAAATCTCGGGATGGGCACACACATAGCTTTCGCCATTTGTATCTCATTTCTCATCGGGATTGGCCTCTTACAACTTTAATTCAGAAGGATTTCTTGCCAGGATAGTTTTTGCCACACCTTCCTATCGTGTTTCTCAAGCTCTTCACAGAAAAACATCCGGTACAGCTAAAGTTTTTCCACGGAACACTATTATGGATGCCTGGACGGGCAAACAGACGGAGTTCCTGCGAAAGCAGGTCCTGAACAACGACTTGGGAGGCGGCCGCAAGCGTTGAGGAAAACAGATTAACAGCGGGAACTATGAAGGCAGCGACGCCAAAATTTTGACGAGTATGCCCGTCCTGCCGATAACAGTGTCGGTGAAAAAGGATCAAAAGGATGCTGGGCACGCAGAAAATCCTGCCGATGCCCCTGGAGAGTGTTGAATAATAAGGATGTTCAAGGGCAAATTTATGGCGAGAACGCCGCTGGCGGCTTTTTTCAACAGACACCATGAGAAAAACGGAGTTACCAGTAAGAAGGAGATAAAGCAAATCTCACAGTCCGGTCACGTTGTTCATGGCGGGCTAGAAGATCAGCTGCTGAAGCTATACCTGAATTTTTACAAAAGCGAAGGATTTATCGATGTGGATTTTAATGAAGAGGAATCCGCGGGCATGTCAGCCGGCGAATTGCGGGAAAGCGTGAAGGATATCCGCCACAGCAGCAGGGATTCTTTCACTTTCCTAAAAGCGTATATGAATATGGCCTATACCTCCTCAAAAAGGAACTCATCAACGAGATGCTGAACACCAACATGATCAGCCAATTAGATTGGCTCTATTACTCCGAGAAACAGATGATTTACCATACGGTGTCCTCCAATTTTTACTTTAAGTCTTAAGTGCTTGTCTGGGTTTTATCGATATCGACCATAAGGGATTCTCTATTCTTTTCTTTCCGTGCTTCATGGCGGAAGATGGATCCGTATTCTCGATCGTTCTGAACATAAATTCCCGCTCGTCCTCTCCCAGCGTTCTTTCCAACCCTTCCCACGTAGTTATTCTTCCACTTGCAGAAATTGAGAATGTAGGTCAATATGAAATTAGTGCAATACGGGGATTTTGTGGTTTTCGGGAATGCCTTTCCCTTTTTATTGGCCATTATTTGAACATCGCTGTGTTCACGTTGGCATACTGTCAATACTTGCTGAAATGAGAGTTGTCATGAGTATGGACAAAACCAAGCTCCGGGCAATCGAGATTGTGGAATGCCACGCTATCGGGTCAGCCTGATGCACAGAAGATCTTTTACATCATTCGAGATCCAAGGACCAAGGTTCATTGCAGACTTCCGTTTTTCTGGAATTGCGGTTTCACTGGTAAGTGTATTTTTATTGGTATCTTGCCAGAGTCCAAAGCAGCCTAAGACATCCGTTCCCTCGTATGTCCTGGGTCAAAGTTTTTATGGGGATAGCAGTGAGGCCTCCATTCCGGGTTTCGTCCATAAAGGGTACGAAGAAATTGTAGGGGACATTATCAATCCGGATAGAGGATTCTTTAGGCGAATGAATCATGGATGGTATTCCGGCCGGTGGGATACTCCATATGAAGAAATCGATGGGACGAGTCTTACTGATCTAGAGGCAACGGCGAGTAATATCCTTTTTAGCTCAAACTTGATGCATGTCTATTTTCATGTTCCATTATTCCGCGACAAAGATTTCTCCGGGGCATATCTTAATGAAGTTGAAGATGTTTTTAGGAAGTCCCAGGAATCAGGTATAAAGATTATTCCTCGATGGACGTACGATTTCCCCGGGACCTTAAGCGAATATCCGGCGAGAGGACAGGACGGTGCGAACACTGCCAGCAAGGAACAAATTAAAAGACACATTCGCCAACTCGCGTCAATATTGAATAAATACAAAAATACCATTGCCTTCATGGAGGCAGGATTCTTAGGCTACTGGGGGGAATGGCACGGAGATCAGCACGGAAATAATAAGGAATGGACCAAAACGAGGAAAGAGATAGTGGAAACTTTGCTCCAATCTCTGGACAAAAGCATATTTATTGCCATTCGTTACCAGGAGGATTTTATAAGACTGCAGAATCTCAAGGGAGCATTCCGGTTGGGATTACATCAGGACTGTCCGAATACGAAGTGGGATAATTATCTAAAATATGGTTTGGTTATGACTGATTCTCCTCAGGGTGGTGAAGTGTGTCAATTGCCACCACGGACCAACTATAACTGTCAAACGATGATAGAATATTTCGAACGATTTCAGTTTGACGTGTTAAACGGGACGGATTGGGTAAAATCCAATAGTCGGTTTGAACAACAGGGGTGCTTGACTGAAATCAGAAATCGCTTAGGGTATAGGTTTGTGGTGTCCGCTTCAAAATACATTGATGGCATCCTGTACTTCCAGGTTGAGAACCGGGGTTTTGGAAAGTCGTATAAAAGTAGGATGGTTGCTATAAAAAATGGTCGTACTATTATACCTACTACTATTGATGTGAAGGATTGGAAGCCCGGCACAATAACTATTGAACAAGTCTATATTGGATCGACAGACAATACCGTTGTTGAAATCATCATTGATGATGCAATCAAATTCGCCAACACGACGGGTAACAAAATCTTCCTCCATAGAGAACCTTCAGTCCATGAGGCTAGTTGATAGATGGGAGTATTGAATAATAAGGATGTTCAAGAGCAAATTTGTCCAGGATGAGATTACTCATCAAAGGCTCCGGGTCGGTTCAAAAAAGCATGCCCTGAGTCTTCCCGAAGGGTCCGTCCAGCAAGGCCGCAGCCGTTTTGACGCGCGGGGCGTACGCTGAGTACGTGAGCACGGGAAAATGGCGAGAACGCCGCTGGCGGCTTTTTTCAACAGACCCTAGATTTATATGCCTTCAATTACCTGTAATGTTCTTCAGGGTTGCCTTGTGAGAACTTGATGGATCCAACCGATAAATTATCCGATGCCTGTGGCGGAGATCTTTATTCATAAAATACCTCACCAAAATGTCCGTTATCTTGAATATCCCATGCCCATTCCACCCTCGAGAGAGGGGTTAGTATACCGAAGAGTACTTTTTCTGAATCAAAGAAATATTGGGCTACCTGTATTCCCGGTATGCATAAAGGCGGTACGTCGATTGTCACCTGGGATTTAATCCTATAGGGGTATGTATTGGTGTTCAGAAATCTGGATCAAAGAGGTGCATGAAAGGCTTGCATGAAATACCGCTTAACATCATTCGTAAGTAAGAAGCTGTGCTTCTTTGAGACCTCCTCTTTGAGGGGATTTTAAACAGTTCTATGAGACATCTCATTGTTTGTTCAGAATATCCGCCAGCACACATTCCTCCCGGCGGAGTCGGGATGTATACCTACAACATATCGCGTCTTTTGGCCGAAGCCGGGGAAACGGTTCACGTCATTGGGCGACGGTGGGCTGGTGCACCTGACCCCCTCATCGAGTCTCATAACGGAAAGCTTATTGTGCACCGCGTGCCCATCGACGAGGTGATTCCTGGGACCCCTGAAGCCTTAGATCCTGACCGAGCGAGGAAAAAATTAGTTGGGCTTAGAGACAGCGATTTCTCTGAGCAGGTCTTTGCCTGGCAAGTGGCACTCTATGCTGAAAAGGTGGTACAGGACGAGTCCATTGATGTCATCGAATCACAGGAGGTCAATGCACCTTTCTATTTTTTTCAGTTGAGGCGTGCTCTTGGTTTTGGCCCTCAACGCCAGCCTCCCTGCTTTGTGCATCTTCACACCTCGAGTGAGCAGATGGTTCGCTACAACGAATGGGACCCCGGTAATCCCTATTGGATTACGGCAAAACGACTCGAAGACTACTCCATTGCAGCTGCAGATGCTTTGCTATGTCCCAGCCAGTTTCTTGCACAACAAACAGAAGTGGAGCTGGGTTTGGAAAAGGGGGCAGTCACCAGCATTCCGTTACCCATTGGCGACACTCCGCGACTGGAACGAAGTCACCATGTTTGGTCCTCTGGAACGATTTGCTATGTCGGTCGCCTGGAGCCGCGCAAAGGTGTCATCGAGTGGGTAGACGCAGCCATTTCAGTGGCTGATGACTTCAAAGACGCCCATTTCGAATTCATTGGGGCAGACTTACCCTATACAGAGGACCAGTCCGTTCAACAGTTTATCAGCCAAAAAATTCCATCGCGCTTCAAAAAAAGATTTCATTTTCGAGGATCTCAGTCTCGTGAAAGCCTTCTAAGTTATCTGAAGAAGTCCCGTATTGCTGTCGTTCCCTCCCGATGGGAAAACTTTCCTAACACTTGCGTGGAAGCTATGTGCTCGGGATTGCCCGTCATCGCCTCCCCGAATGGCGGCATGGCGGAGATGATTGAAGATGATCAGACCGGCTGGATTGCCGCTCAATCAAGCAGTGAGGCCCTCGCTCAGGCACTACGGCGCGCCCTAAATACCCCACCGGCTCGGCTCGCGGACATGGGAGGACAGGCAGAGAAAAATATCCGCCAAATCTGTGACAATAACCAAACGGTACAGCGTCACCTAGAATTTAGACGATCAGTTTTCCAGAAGGGTGCACACCGATCATTGTTTCTTCCAATGAATCTCCCCCACTCCGGCAAGCCTTTATTTGAAAGGGCCGCAATTCACCGGAAAAGTCATGCATCAGCCGATGGAATCGCCCTCATAGTTGATGCAACACGTGATATAAATGTCCTGCCATCTTGGATCGCTTCGATCGGGAAGCAACTGGAACAACCCGAGTTTCTCGTCTTTCTTGTCCCGCCCTCCCATGGAAACCAAATTGATATTGAGAGGCACAAGCTCGCCAGAAATTTCTACGTCGTGACTGGTGAAGCCCCAGCCAGTTCGGCAATGAGGAACATCGGTATTCGAACGATTCTTAATACGGGGAAGAAGCCCATTGCATTTGGGTTTCTGGATATTTTAGACGAACTGCATCCTGAATTTCTGCGCACGTGTGCATCGGTTCTACGTCATTGCAGTGACCTTGGCATTGTGTCAACCTGGCGAGAGGATATTGAACAAAAGAATGGGTGGATCAGCAATCGAAGCCTGGTTGTTTATCCGTGCCCCACCTTTCCCCATCAGCTTATTGAAAATGAAGTGTCCTCCCCACTTGTGATTCGTACGGAGGCTTTGACTGAGGCAAACCTCATGCGAGGAGATATGGACTATGAATTCGCAATCTGGAATCTCATCAATGTGACACTGGCTTCCAGTTGGAAAGCCGCAACCATTCCGGAGTTGCTTAGTAAGAGATCAATCCAAGCCCCTGGGGCATTGCCTAGTCGAGAAATGATGTACCGCCAACTCCTAGCCAGCACACCAGAGGTAGTCGACGACCATGCCCAGCGTATTCTTCACCTCCTGCATGCCAGAGCGAGTCTAAACAAAGCTCTGTGGCGAAGGTATATGGGAATACCTATCTTTAGCCCCCAGGATATTCTTCGGGCACCTTTGTGGCAAAAACTGCGTATTGCGGGAAAGTTCATCCGGGACCCATGCCGGGGGTTCCAGTTCATGCTCTATCATGTGAATACCTACTTCAAAAGATTGTTTGCCAAAGTCCGATGGCCGTTGAGGGAACAACATCAGAAGGACTGACCGGAGAGGCGAAGGAGAAAGTTCTGAGGTCGGATCAGGTTGTTAAAAAACCCGATAAAGCATTTTGAACTATAACAATAAATTCTCTGTAGTTAATGGAAGAACCTCTCATTTGCCCTTATCATCCCCATGAGTCAAGAGAAATCGAAGTCAAAGTGACCTTTAATTTGCGGATGACGAGGCTTGGGAAATTGTCTCAGAATGATTAAAGCGCCGTCAGCGAAGTTGGGACAAAGGAGGAGATGGTCCTTCGAATGACTCCAGTTCCCGTCATTCTTTTTTTCCTGAAGCTTGGGGGAGCGTTGGCTGCTGAGCCGCCGAAAAAGCCTGCAAACCACGCCAACCATTCCACCACAAACGTAAAAGTATTCCAGAAGGCAAAGGATCCTGTCCAAGTACTCTTCGCCCCAGACGCACACCTGGCTTCATCAATCTCCACAACAGGAACATGAGAGCCCAAAATTTTTCAGGCCCATGTTCCATTGCGACCACTTTGGTCAGCCAGGCAATCAATACCCTATTGTATTCAAGGATTTGATAGACGGCGGCCGCAAGTTCTCGCCTATGCTCATGAGCCGCTTGCACTCCAGGTTCGTAAACCACCTCAGCCCCAGCCTTTAGTGTTCGCCAGATAATATCAAGGTCTTCAGAGCCGGGAATTGCGGCTCCCATTCCAAGCATCTCGTCAAATCCTCCAATTTCAATTATTTTTTCCCTTCTCACCGCAAGGCTACAGCCCGTTCCTACGCTGATGGACCAGGCAATGAGCGGTGCAGGCAAGCCAGATAATCGCTTCTGAATATCTCTGGGGAGCCGAATGCGGGAATTGCCCCTCTCAAATCCTCCGTTGGCTTCAAACAAGAGTTGCCCGGCGGTTTCCAGGGACAGAGCCCTTACCTTTCCTGTACAAACCGCGATGGTGGGATTTTCATCAAATACGGCTTGGATCGCTACAACCCAATCGGGGTCGGCTACTGCATCATCATCAATAAATGCAATGATTTTATAGCGGGACTCTCTTAATGAGCGGTTTCGTGCGCGGCTCAACCCTGGTGTAAGTTCTTGGACATACCGGACGGTGGGAAATTCGTTTTCGACCATCCTTTTGGTGATATCATCCTTTGGAGCATTATCTACTACCATGACCTCCGAAGGGGCTAATGTTTGTTCCATAAGTGAGGTAAGCGCCCTTTGGAGTTGGGCCGGACGATTTCTCGTGCAGATCACCGCGCAAACATCCGTTGCTCTGCAAGGGGATTTGTTCCCTACTTGATTGCTCCTCATAAGATCACTGAAATCTGCTTAATGATAATTTGCTGATACAAAAACCATCATTTCCTTGTTCTATAACTAAGGGCCTCAATAAATTCTTTGTTGTTATGGTATGCGGGTCTTCCAGGAGACATATAAGAGAGTCTAGGAATTGAGCCCAACTGGTATGAAATCTTATCGTACGCATTTTTAGCGAACACCTTTGTCAATCACTTATGATGACGAACGAAGAAGTTGGGTTTGTCGGAATAGGGTTCATGTTTTTTCCCTTTTCTTCCTGAGTGTTCGTATTCCACCAATGACCATTCCACCGGCATATGCAAGCCTGCCCAAAAAAAGAAATGGGGTTAAAAACAAAGGCTCCATTTTCCCAGCCCTGACCCAACAATGAACAGTAAGCAATGTGTGTACAATCGCAAAGGGCAGGGAAGCAATCATAAGAATTGGTGGTCTACGGAAGAGCCAAGGAAACCGGGAAACTGGAGCATTTGCTTTCACCACGAGGCAATTATACCCCCATCGATAGTTGTGATGGAGAAACCCAACGAGATTACCTCGGTCGACATGCCATACCACCGCTTGGGGTTCAAACCAAATTCGACCTCCTTGTTGCAGAAGTCTTCCCTGCCACTCCGTATCTTCGTGAACCCCTGCGCGTGGAAGATCCTCACAAAAAGGGCCAACTCGATTTAGCGTCGAGCGGGTAACACTCATGTTGGCACCAGGGTGGTTGGGAACCCAGCCTCGGGGTTGGCTCGGATGCACATTGTACCAGGAACAATAATGGTCGCATCGAGCCCAAAATGGGGCCCCCGCTAGACTAGCAATGGATCCTCCTACCATTAACATCTCGCCCAATCGCTCATGAACACTGATGTGAGCCTTCAACCAATTCGGGGAAACCCTGCAGTCTGCATCTGTGAAGAATAGGAGAGAGCCCGTGGATCTTTGTACTCCAATATTTCGGGCTGACGCCGGTCCTCTGCCATTACCATCAATGACTGTGACAGGATAGGGAGTTGCAATGTCGGCGAGGGTTTTCTCTCCTGCATCGTTTACTACAATCACCTCAACCTTTCCAGATTGCACGAGAGGCACGAGGGAATCCAAGGTCCCTATCAAGGTCTTGGACGCATCACGTGCCGGAATGATTACTGAAATTGAGATAGTAGAGGGGATCATAGGGTGGAGGAGTTTGAAAAAGGAGAGTGCCCACTACTCGCTTTTCTTCCGCCTGTCTTCCTAGGACCGCGGTTATACAATTCGTAAATAAGTTTCATGAACGCATTCCATCCATTATGTTCTTTGGCAAAGGCTTTTGCTTTTTTGCCAAGGCTCTCTGCGTATTCTCGATCTTTAAGAAGTCGAACAATCCCTTCTTTTAATTCGCTTACTGAAGGACCTACCAACAGAGCTCGGTCACAGGCCAATACCGCTCGGTTAGTTGGAGAATCGATAGCGACAATAGGTCTTCCAGAAGCCAAATAATCAAAAATTTTGAGCGGCAAGTTTTCTGCGCTCATACGGGGTGAGACCACCACATCTGCCATGGACAAAAAGAGTGACATCATGGTCCTGGGTTGCCGGGAGATAAATTTCAACGCGCCTTGTTCATGAAGGATTTTGGCTTTTTGGGACAATGAGACCCCTTCGGATTCCGTACCCCCCACGAAAACAAATTGGATGTTGGGAAAGCAGGTATTTATTTCAAAAGCTGCCTCAATAAGTAGAGGTAAGTCCTGGTAAGGCGCAAAATTACCTGTATACAGCACTATAGGGGATCCGGAGGCAATGTTGTATTTTTCAGCAAGTTTCTTCACTTCTTCCGTTGAAACTTTTGTGGAAAGACTGGGGAATCTCCATTCCATAACTGGAACCGATGAATCGATATTTCGAACATGTGCTCCCAATCCAGCACTGCACACAACACTATCTACACGGTGGATAACCCACCGCTCACAAAATTGAAGCCAACGTTGAATAAAAGGAATCCGGAACAGGAAATGGCCACTCAGTTGTTCGGGAAGACTAGATTGCATATCATAAATCAGAGGAATTCTGTACAATCTTCCAGCTAATATAGCTACGAATACTGCCTCCTCCACTGCATGTATGTAATCATAGGATTTCTGGGCCAACCGCCACAGTACACTGATGGTTAATACGATATCCAACAAAACTTTTTTGTACGAAAATCCTATAGGGACCTGCTTTATATGGAATAAATTGGGAATTCGAAAAATTCGAAGCCTTGGGCACTCAATGGGCTCCCCCGAGGGATATGTCACAAGATCCACTTGTGCCCCATCTCGGATAAGGCCCTCAATTAGATACCTTACAGAGATAGGAGTCCCTCGATCCTCATAGAAGGGCTCCGGTGCGATAACCAGGACATGAGTCGAGGTAGATGTGGACGTTTTATGGGATCGTAAATTCATGAATAGTGTTTTCCTTTAAAATGCCTTCAACTCTATCCTTTCGATTTGTTGAGAAAGAACCCATTAAGTGATCAAGGGTGACTCCGTATGCTCCACACTTTTAATCAGTGGCCGGGATGGTCAAAAGATTTCCCACGGCACCGTTAAGGTGAGGAAACATAATCCATGATCTGCAAGGGGAATCGTTGTACCACCACTCCTGGAATGGGGTAGGACTGCCTGTCTTCCCGTATAGTCAAAAAACTCATTCAGCCTTGGCGAACCCAAACGGCTTGAAGAACTAACCCTCACAATCTGAAAAAAGAACGAGCCTGGCTGAAACCCGTTAGCCCATCTTGCTATTGTTTTCGGTCCAGCTGAAGCGAGAGTTAACTCGCATCAAGCAATAACGGGATTATTTAAATGACCTGGAGGTGTTCTTTGCCAAGGTCGCAATGCGAGATATGCCATGATTCAACGCTATTTCGACCGTTTTTCGATACGGATGTTGGGTCGGCTCTTATTGGTTTTGCTAAGTGACTACTAGATGAGACAACGGGGTGGGCTCAGGCAACGGCCTAGGGAGTATGTAGAACTGGTGTAGGAGATCAATGCCATCTATACAGAACAAGACAGAACTTCACAGAACATGACGGAATCTGTGTTAGCCCGGAATTCCGACAGGAATTGCGGACACGGGGACAGTACCGTTGCCAGCATCGAATAACCCTGCTGATGAAACGGGAGAGACATGAAGGGAGAGATAGTGGCGAAGTCTAAAATGTGGTGACCATCCTCAGGTTGTGACGAATTATTTGGGTCGAAACTTTAGAGCTGAGACCCCTAGTACCACATGGATGACAGACTTTACCTGTACCGCATGACTGAAGGCTGGTGAATCTGGCTGTGGACTCGATTGGCTGAGTCAGGCAAATTTACCTCGGACGAGAGCTTGTCATGCAACCGGTCCTTATGGAGGTATGACAGGATAAAAAATGGGGGCTATGGAGGGGGCCAACCTACGACCCGCTGATTAAAAATCAGCTACTCAATTTACCGAATTCCTCATTCAAATTCTTCGGCTAAAGTACCGGACATTTTTTACTTTTCAAATTCGCGGTTTTGGCCATTCTACCTCTGATTTTTCTGGGCTACGAAAGCGGGAAAAACATACGAGGCGGCTGAAAAGTCTTGGATGTTTAGATGAAGTATACCTGGTGAGGTGTCTGATGAGACTCACTCACACGAGGGGGCCGGCTCCAAGCCACGGCGATGCCGTTCGAAGACCGCTGTTGAAGCCTGAACCACTTCGGGGGATTCGTCTAAAACCTCGGTGAGTAGCAACTCCACATCTTGGGGCGTGAGGCCATTGGAAGGGGCAATGAAACGTTTCCGGGCGATCTGCCGTTCCTCCGGATCATCGGGTTCGTAGTAACCCAATAATTCCCCGGAGTTCACCGCATCCGTTAACCGTTGGGTCCATTGCTCGATGAGTGCCGGTGTCCAGCTTTTTGTGGTCAGGTGATCCTGGAAGAGTTCCAATTTGGTCCATAGCACCCAGCCGACAAAGACCGCCCAGGTTTCATTCATGACTTCCCAGGTATCCTGATCCGAGAGAAATCGGAGTTCGGTGGCGCCTTTGAGCTGGCGAATAGGGTTGATCCGGACAAACCGGTAATGACAGGCCATCTGGTTGTTGGCGGCCTTCAATACCTGCTGGTCCTCCGCAGTCAACGCTTGTCCATGGTCGGTAGCGTAGAGGTAGTCCAAATAGGCATGCAGGAGTTCATGATAGAGCAGGGCAACATCATGGTGGGTCATCCGTGCCAGATCGGCCAATGCGCCGCCGGCTTCATTAAAGGACAGCCGCAGGTTGAGAATCATGGTGTGATCGTGTGGATGGTATTCTGCGGCGTACGTGCGGAGGTCTTCAAATTTTACTGTGACAAAGTTGGGATCGATGTGTTTGAGGAACCCCGTTGGCAACCCCAGGGTGTCGGCTTGCTGCAGGAGGGCAGGCCAGGGATGACGAGGGTTTGGACGACTTGAGGGTGTGTCCTCAGCGGCCCAGGCGTGGATTGGCATGTTCACACTTATCAGGCTGACCAGAATGGCCAGGCCCAACATCTGACCGAAATATGTCACTAGCAGAGTGTTGAAAAAGTTCGCCAACTTCGTTCTCGGCCTTTTGTCGTGCTCACGTACTCCCCCGTACGCTCCGCCCGTCAAAATGCCTGCGGCTTTGATGGACGAGCCTATTTGAGCACTCTGCCACCGCTGATAAGATAATGTGGTGTACTGAATACAGTTGAGCATTTTAGAGTTCTTTAGGCTTTTCGACATACTCCTAACAATTACCTCCAGGAATAGGTTTGATCTTCTTCAACTAAACTCCAGGTGTCGAAATAGGATGGCGGGATGTGATCCAGGTACCGTGAGGGTTTCGTGAGGACCGATCCGGTCATTTTATCGTAGACATTGATGGGGTAGGTGAGGAAGAGGTGCTGTTTGGCCCTGGTGACCGCGACGTAGAGGAGGCGGCGCTCTTCTTCCAGTTCTTCGGGGCCCATGAAGGAGTAGGCTGAGGGGAACCGTCCGTCCACCAGCCAGATGACAAAGACGCATTGCCATTCCAATCCCTTGGCCGAGTGAATGGTGGAAAGAATCAATCGCTCGTCGTCCCGATCGGGGGCTTCGACGTCCACTACACTTTCATTCGGGGGTTCGAGCGTGAGATCGGCCAGGAAATCGTTGAGACTTTCGTATCGCTCCGCCATGACGGATAAATGTTCCAGGTCTCGTATCCGTTTGGGGTAATCGTCATACTGATCTTTGAGGAGAGGGACATAGTATTCCATCATTTCCCCGAGCAGCACGGCCGGGGTGAGGGGATCTTTCGTTAATTGGTCCAGTGTGGCGGCCAGATGACGCAATCCGTTGGCGGAGCGGCCGGTGCTGTGTCTCAAGACCTCATACTGGCCATGGGCTTGGAGGATGGAAGCGATCAGATCTTTGGCTTTTTTGGGGCCGACCCCTTCGAGGAGCAAGAGGAGCCGGTTCCAGCTGACCGTGTCCAAAGGATTATGAATGATCCGCAAGTGGGCCATGAGGTCTTTGACATGGGCAGTTTCGATGAATTTGAATCCGCCGCGTTTAATGAACGGGAGGTTTCGCCGGGTGAGTTCCAATTCGAGGTCAAAGGCATGAAAGCTGGAACGGAACAGCACGGCGATCTCATGTAAGGGAGTGCCTTCTTCCCGCAACTCTAGAATTTTTTGAGCGATGAATCGCGATTGGGCATTTTCCCCCATCGCCTCCACGACCGTGGGTAATGGCCCCTTTCCTTTTTGTGTAAAGAGCGTTTTGCTGTATTTTTCCGGTGCCGCTTCGATGAGCTTGTTCGCCAGTTGGAGAATCGGTTGCGTGCTCCGGTAGTTTTCCTCCAATTTGTAAATAATCGCACCAGGGAAAAGGTCGGGAAATTCCATGATGTTGCGGAAGGTGGCGCCACGAAAGGCATAGATGGATTGGGAATCATCGCCCACTACCATAACATTGTCATGGGTGGCCGCCAGATTGCGGACCAGTGAGGCCTGCAGGCGATTGGTGTCTTGATATTCATCCACCAGAATATACCGAAAGATCTGACTAATGGTGTCCCGGGCCTGTTGGTCAATAACCAGGAGTTCGAGGAGTTTGACTAATAGGTCGTCGTAATCGACCAGTTGCCGTTGGCGCTTGGCTGCGTCATAGGCAGCCTGGAGTTTCTGGAGTTCACCAAGATATTCACCGAAGTGGCTATATTCGTTGATGACAATGTCTTCCAGGCTTTCCAATGTGTTGGCCGTTTTCCCGAATATTTCGGCCAGGGTATGTTTGCGGGGGAACCGTTTGCCGATGTCGTTAAGCCCTAATTGACCACGGAGGAGGCTTAAAAGATCTTCGGAATCTCCCCGATCGAGTATCGTAAACCCTGGTTCCAGTCCGACGGGGCGGCCATATCGGCGCAGGAGGATATTGGCCATCGAGTGAAAGGTCCCTCCGCCGACCTGTTGGGCGCGGAGTCCAATGAGGAGTCCGACCCGGCTAAGCATTTCCTGTGAGGCTTTTCGGGTAAAGGTCAGAAGTAAAATGGAGCTGGGGACAATGCCCAGGTCGATGAGCCTGGCGACCCGGTACACGAGCGTGCGTGTTTTCCCGCTGCCGGCCCCGGCGATGACGAGGGCTGGCCCTTGCACGGCTTCCACGGCGGCGAGTTGTTGGGGATTCAATTCTTCCGCGTAATTACGCGATAATTTGGGTGGAGTGGACTCCTCCAGGGGGCGTTTCAGGACATAGACTTTGGATGGTGGTGACGTGGAATCCATGAATCCATTGGCAGGAATTGAAGGGAGATAGACACCCGGGTTTCGTCTTTCGAAGACCTTCGGCCGTGTATAGCATACGTGGTGGTGTGTTGCAATGCGAGCGATTTTAGGCTTGGACAGGTCGCGAGCCCTCGGTTATACTTTACTTAATTACGGAGTTGAACATGGCCAAACCATCTGCAGAAAATTACGAGAGTGTCTTGAAAGATCTTGCTCATACGATGATGAGCGTGGCCCGGGAATCGGTCGGCCTGATCAAACGGTCTGACCAACAGCTTGCCATGAAGCTACAGCGGAAGCAGGAATGGGAAATTTATTTGGAATTCCTGCGTATGCTGTTTAATCTAGTGGATCGGCTGTCTGGATTTTATATCCCGATTCAGGCCCAAAAGGAATTTATGAATAGCTTGGAAGATTCCGTGGCCCATCAGTTAAAAACGGTCCTGGCCCCCTCATTGAGCTCCAGTGAAGTGGACGACATGGAGGTGACCCTGTCCGTTGGCCAGGTGGTGGCGGATAGTCGAAAAACCTATGAAAAGTTTAAGTTTGTGGTCACAGACCAAACTAAAGAGCGGGATCAATATTTCCAGTTTTTTTCGGAGCGCATTGCCTCTAAAGCCGGAGCCCCGAGCAAGCAGGAAATTACCGCTGCGGCATTTTTGTGTGGAACGGCAGTCGTTCCGGCCCTTAAAAGTCTATTTGAAGATGCGACCACACCCAAAGTCGAACCGGCGACATCTGCGGCTCACTCCGTGGCCAAGGAAGAGTCCGGGGCGTCTGTGGCTGCTGAGAAAGGAAGCTCTTCGACACCATCCGGCGCCCCGGAGACAGCCGGGAAAAACCTGATCAAGCTGATCAGCGTGGTGTCCCGCGCACAAGGGGAGGAAGTTGAATCATGGTGGGGGCTGCATCCACAGTTTCGCCGCGACCTTCCTCCCGATGAAGCTAAGGAATTGGCCAAGCACATGAACCGGGCGACCCGGATCGTGGGCGAGCGGTTTGCGGTATTGGCTTCGTTGGCGCAAGCGGGGACGAACCCAAATCAACCTGTTGGGAATGCCTAACCCTCTCTAACTGACTCTTCTGCGTGTTCTCTTTGACCACTTCAACATGTGTCCATGATTGGTGAAGATCCTTCACCATTGGATGATGCCATCTTTTTGTGAGTATATCCTATGAATCAAACTCGTACGTTGACGGAAGAATTTCGAAATCTATCTGAGTTAGCTCAAAATGTGTGGTGGAGTTGGTCTCCTGAAGGCCGGGCCGTCTTTTCTTATATCGACCCCACACTCTGGCGTCTGACCTATCACGATCCCATTAAGCAGTTGCAGAAGATTGCCTCTGATCGGTTAGAGGCTCTTGGACAAGATGTGGTGTTTCTTTCTCTGTATCGTGAGGCCATGAAGGCGTTTCATGTCTATATGGAGGCCAAGGGGCACTGGTTTGGGCGAACGTATCCTCAGTGGCAGGATCGCACCATTGCCTATTTTTCGGCAGAATTTGGATTGCATCGTTCCGTTCCCCTCTATAGCGGGGGACTGGGGATTCTGGCTGGTGATCATCTCAAAGAGGCGAGTGATCTGGGAGTACCGCTGGTGGCTGTCGGATTTATGTATAGCCAAGCCTATTTTCGACAGGTCGTGGATACCAATGGTTGGCAGGAGGCTGTGTATGATTCCGTCGATCCGATGATGATGCCGATTGAGTTGGCGCGGACACCGGCCGGGGATTTGGCGAAGGTTCAAGTCCAATTGGGTTCCCGAATGGTCGCGTGTGTGATCTGGCAGATCCAAGTGGGCCGGGTTTCGCTGTATCTTTTGGATACCGATACACCGGAAAACTCACCAGAGGATCGTCATCTGACTGCCAGGCTCTATGGAGGAGATCATCGCACACGGCTTTGTCAGGAGTTGTTATTGGGCATCGGCGGTGTCCGGGCGTTACGTGCCGTGGGACGTGACCCTCATGTGTGGCATGCCAATGAAGGACATCCGGCTTTTTTTCTAATTGAACGGATCCGGGAACATCTCCATCAAGGGTTATCCTTGTCGGAGGCAGCCGCTCAGGTTCGCCAGAGTACGGTCTTTACAACCCATACGCCGGTTCCTGCCGGGCATGATGTCTTTTCGGTTGACCTGATTCGTGAGCATTGTCAATGGTGGTGGGAAGAGGTCGGACTGAAGCCGGAAGATTTTATGGCGTTGGGGCGTCATCCGGAATTATCAACGGATCAATTTCATATGACGACATTGCCTATACGTCTAGCCTCATTCATTAATGGTGTGAGCAAGGAACACGAACAGGTTTCAAAAAAAATGTTTCACATTTTGTGGCCGGAACGACCGCTGCAGGACGTGCCTATTCACAGCGTCACCAATGGGGTGCATGTCCCCACGTGGGTTGCCCAGGAAATGGATGTGTTGTATCAGAAATATCTTGGCTCTGACTGGCGGGAACGGTGTGACGATTCGACCATGTGGCAGCGCATAAAAGAGGTGCCGAATGAGGAAATATGGGAGGTCCGGCAATTTTTAAAACGAAAGTTGTTGACGTTTATCAGGCAGCGGGCCCGGATGGGATGGATGGATGGGACGATGGAGCCTATCCAAGTGTTGGCGAGTGGTGCATTTCTTGAGCCGCATTCAATGACTCTGGGCTTTGCGAGGCGATTTGCCTCCTATAAACGGGCCACGTTGTTGTTTTCAGATCTGGACCGGCTGAAACAGATTCTGTTGAATCCATGGCGGCCGGTTCAAATTATCTTTGCTGGAAAATCTCATCCCGCCGACCAGGCAGGCCGCGAACTCATTCATCGTATTTATCAATTTGCCAAAGCACATCATTTGGGTGGCCATATTGCCTTTGTCGAAGATTACGACATGCATGTGGCCAAATATTTGGTGCAAGGGGTCGATGTCTGGCTCAATAATCCTCGCCCGCCGTTGGAGGCGAGCGGGACAAGCGGCCAGAAAGCCGCCTTAAATGGCGTGCCCAATTTGAGCGTGTTAGATGGGTGGTGGAAAGAAGGCTATGATGGAAGCAATGGCTGGGCCGTGCCTCTCCCCGAAGAACCACTTGGCGATTGGGCCCAGGATGACCTGGATATGGTCGGCCTTTACACCAAACTTGAAAACGAGGTGATTCCGCTGTATTACGACCGTGGTGTTGATGGCATTCCACACGGGTGGTGCACCGTCGTCAAAAATTCCATTCGGACATCGGCTCCAAGGTTCAGTGCCCGTCGCATGCTCAAAGAATACGTGAAGCGTGCCTATACCCCGTTGTTTTCAGAGACAGGAAAGGCGCGAGGCGAAAAGCTGGCCTGAATCCCTCAGCGTGCTCTATACGTTTTCGGCTCATGTGCCATAGGCTGAATCTTTGCTCAGAAGGTCATGGTGTATCCCATCTCAGAGTTGTACCTTCTGCCATGCAGTGATACCATCGATTTACGTATGGTGCGCCATTCCCTGTTTCATCGGTTTCTCCTCGAGCGATATGCGTTTCCCTTCCAGCCTTATTCATGCCGTAAACAAGGGTCGATGTCTATTCAGCGAAGAACGGAACGCACCATGAGCCGGCGAGGTCCACTATGAAAGTTTTACGAATATTGATCCTGCTAGGTATTGTATTTGGATTGGGTTATTACACGGGGCAAAAACCGGACGTTGTGAAACAGCGATTGCGGGACCTGTCGGGACAAGTTCTGGAGAATACGATCGGATTTGATCAGAAGACCAACTTGCAGCGACAAATGCTGGCAGCAAAAGATGGCTTTTTGGAAGGCCGAGCGTATTTGTTAGATCATGATTTCAAAGAAGCTTCAGACGAATTTAAGCGTGCCCTTCACCATTTAGATCAAGCGGTGGAGTTGGACCCTCAAGGACCCATGGCCCAAAAAATCCAAATCGTTAAACAGAAGATTCAAGAGGCCCAGCAAAGTCTGGCCAAAGGCCATAGCCTTCCTCCTCACTTGTTGGACGACCTTCGTCAAGAGTTGCAATCGATTATGCCTTGATCAAGCCATTTCAATAGCCCGCCCGCCGCCATTTGTGTTCTTTGTTATTTCAGCCCCCTCATAATTCGGGATTTGTCCAGTTCCCATCGTCTTTTCGATGATACCATATGTGGAATTGATGAGTCTGGCGGGAAGGCGTGATAGATTCATCTCATAAAAAGACCCCTCAATTGTCTAGACAATTGAGGGGTCTGGTATATTCACAACCCTGAAGGCTTAAACAGGATTAAGCCGTGACAGCCTGTTTCTTCCATGCGGCCAACATGCGTTCGATGCGTAAACGAACCACCAAATCAGGATCTTTCATCAAGGGTTTGATCGCCTCACGGCCACGTGGATCACCAATTTTTTCTAGTGCGGCTGCCGACGAGAGTCGAATGAACCAGTCGGGGTCTTGCAATCGCTCGATCAATAAATCAACGCTACTGGCATCCTTAATCTCGCCTAGAGCCAGAATGGCCTGTTTTCTAATCACTTCATCTTGATTCTTGAGGCATTCGAGTAATCGTCCAACAGCGGGTTGCCCGAGTTCTGCGAGTGCCCAGGTCGCATCGTCTTTAAATTCATCATTGTGAAGCATCGAAATTAAGGGATCGAGAACTCGTTCATCGTTAATCTTCCCCAATACTTTGATCACGGATTTTCGCGCATCGTAGTCTCGTATATAGCGGAGTAGCAGGTCCACGGCTGGTGACCCAATCATGGCAATGGCTTCAACTGCGGCCTCCCGAACCTGCCAATCACCGTCGCGAAGACACCGGACGAGGGGCTCGACACAGCGTTCATCTCCCATTTCGCCGAGGGTAATCACTGCTTCGCGTCGGACGACCCATTCTGAGTCATTCAAAAGATCGATTTGGATATCGATTTCATCTTTGACCTGTTCCTCGACCAATTCCTCTTCTTGTTCTGTGTTTTCCTCGGTTTCAGCTGAGGCGACGGTGTCGGCAGTTTCTTCCTCTGCTTCTGCCGTAATCGCTTCTGAGACTTCATCCACCTGTTCGTCTTGAGGCAGGGTTGTTTTGCCTTCTAACGATACAAACTCCTCTGTTTGATCTGAAAATGCATCATCGATATTTTTTTGGTCGTCTTGCATCACTCAATTCCTCCACATTCGCTGCAGGGTCGATCAGCAGAACATTAGGCCTCTGCCACGATTTTTGATTTTCGGTGTTCCTCTCGCTGTTTGGCAGTCCGGACCTTCCGTTGTACCCGTCGTAATCGTTTTCGTAATGACCGGATGGTTGAATCTCCCTCAGGATTGTCGCTATCGGCTAGGGATTTCGTGACTTTGGCTTTTAGGGATTTTGCATCCTCCTGAAGTGATCGTCGTTTGGCCATATGATTATGCTCTCCTTACACGAAAAAATTGTTTGACGAATAGTGGCATGGTTTTCTTCTACCAGATTGAGTCTAGTCAAGGGATTTGAATGGTGTCAACGGGGAACCATGATTATTGGGAGAGGGGTAGGTTCTTCGCAAAAAAAACCCCCGCCGGGCTGACCCAGCGGAGGTTTTTAAGAAGATAACTATTACTACTTGTACTACTTCTTGCAGAAACTTCTTTCGTACGCAATGATCTTCCAAGCGTCTTCTTCACTGATAGTGGCTGGGACCAAAGGAACCATCCCTGTGCCCGGGCTACCATTCTTGATGACCCACATGAGTTCGCCATCTTTCCGTTTCTTGTGGAATTTGCAATTGGTGAAATCGCGTGGACCTGGGGTTAAGACGGCCCCTGCCGGACCCTGGCCATCGCCTGCTTTGCCGTGACAGTTGATGCAGGTCCCTTTCCCCTCATACAAAGCTTTCCCTTCTGCCACAATTTCGGCCGGAGCATCTTTTGCTTTTTTGTACAAGGGAGATTTGTCCTTTTTGGCTGCAGAGCGTTTATCAGCTGGAACACGGGCTTTAAGCGGATCCTTCTCCGGTCCCGCAATGGCCATGCCGGTTGTCATAAACATCGCGGCCGTTAAGAAACCAAGCACTTTCATCGAAAACGTCATGTAAGCCTCCTAGGTTAACAGAGTTGATGAGTCCATAAAAAAGCATGGGGATCCATAATCGCTTCCCCTTTTTTCCCTCTTTTTAAAGTGGTGTCGCTTGAGTGTCCTACCCTATTTTCTTAAGCATAGGCTAACTTTAAGCCACTCAAACTTCGTCATCATATCAATCAGTTTTTTGGCCTGTCAAGAATGTGAAACAGTGTTGGGGGGGGATATAAATTGACGACACGCCCCTGAACGGCCTAGGCATAAAGGCTGGAGGGAACAATCTCACGGGTTCTTTGGAAAAGGGATTGGAAAAGCGCACGGTGTTCCCAAAGAACCCCGGAAGGATCGGACTTTCAATTGAGAAATCCCATATAAACATTCCATCGCGGGTCAAGAGGGATGGATTCACTCGAAGATTTGAGAGAGGTGCAATAATCCAGTTCTGGGTTTTTTTAGGCTTTATCCGGAAAATAGGGCGATTTGCGAATTGATGGAAATTTTGAAGGACTTGAGGAGGGAAGATTATGTGGAGCCCTGGGTGTTCGTGTTGTGCAGTCAGGGCTTCAAGCGAATGTCTCGGACCACTTGGCCTGGCTTTCCAAATGGACCTTGTGGTTCGCCATTAAGGCGGATGACCACACCGGCCGCGTTTCCTAGCGTGAGCAAGTATTGTGTGTTTGCCTTCCATGTGCTCTTTTGTCCGGGTTGTAATAAGGCCTCATGCGGAGCCTGATCGTCGGACTGCACCACCACCCAGGTCAGTTGTGTGGCTTCGATTTCTAGGACCAGCGTTTCATCGGATCCCGTGGTTTTCTCAGGAACGGGGGAAGGGGAAATGGGGCGGGGTTCAGGGGGTAGTGGTAAAGGTGTGATGCTTGTTGGAGGAGGAGAAGTGACCTGTTCCTCATTGGGGACAGGGGCTTCTGATGAAACACGGTCGGGTAATTCTGTTATTGGAGGTGGGGGCTGAAGTAGGGCTTCTTTTTGACTCTCCTTAATTGGTAAAAGGGGTTCGGATTCAGGCATTGGTGAAAGGGGTTCCTGCTGTTCGGGTAGCAGATAAAAGAGAACTCCGCCGATGGCTAGAAAAAGAATGACAACAAAATTCCAATTGAATCGTTTACGATGGGCGGCTTGTAAGGTGACTTGGATGTGTTGTTGTTCTTCTTGGGTGCGATCATAGAAATTGCTGGAAGAGGTAAGGAAAAGCTGAATGGCATTCTCTTCATCCAGTCCCAACGAACGTGCATACGACCGAACGAATCCTTTCACGAACACTTTGGCCGGTAGGCTTGCGAAATCCTCTTCCTCAAGTGCTTGAAGGTGGTGCTGTTGTATGCGGGTTCTGGAAGCGATTTGCTCCAAAGATAAACGTTGTCGTTCCCGGGTCTGTCGGAATAATCCACCAAGAGTGTCCATGGCGTCATCCTGAATGGGAAAGGTCTTTCCGGTATTCATGTTGATTGACTTGTCATGGGAAGGCACACGTTATGTAAAAGGTGTGCGTATCGAAATCCTGAGGCCTATGACAAATCCTCAAAATGAGTCAGATGTTTAAAGGATGTAAATCGGTTGTCAATTTCTTCACGGGTTAAATGCCGAAGTCGGTCCAGACTAAATTCCTCCACATTGAAGGACGCCATGACACTTCCAAAAATAATGGCCTGTCGAAGCCCGGCTTGTGAATAATTCTCCGTAGCAGAAAGATACCCCATAAAGCCGCCGGCAAAGGTGTCGCCTGCGCCGGTTGGATCTTTTACCGCTTCCAGCGGATAGGCTGGAGCCCCGAAAATTTCCTGCTGATGAAACATCAAGACGCCATATTCTCCTCGTTTAATAATCAGGGTTTTGGGGCCACGGGATAAGATCCGTTTCGCCACCTGTACGAGATTTGCGTCATTACCTAGTGCACGGGCCTCCCCGTCATTAATGACGAGGATATCGATATGTTCAAGGACTTTCCATAACGCTTCCCTTTTTCCCTCAATCCAAAAGTTCATGGTATCGCATGCCACGATCGATGGCCGCTTCACTTGATTCAGGACATCCAGTTGTAATTCTGGATCGATGTTGCCCAGAAACAAGGCGGACGGCGTGGTATAGCTGTCGGGAATTTTCGGTCGAAATGTTTCTAGAACATTGAGATGGGTTTCCAGAGTTTGAGCTTCGTTGAGTTGATAGGAATATTCTCCACGCCACCGAAAAGTTTTTCCAGCCCGTTTCTCTAATCCGTCCAGATTGATGCCTCGACTGTGCAGGAATTCAAGGTGTTCTGTTGGAAAGTCCTCACCAACGACCGCAATGAGATTCACATCTGTAAAAAAACTGGCCGAAGTGGAAAAATACGTGGCGGATCCTCCAAGCACATTCGAGGCTTCGCCAAATGGCGTTCGTACAGAATCAAAAGCAACGGATCCGACTACTAATAAATTACCCATAATGATTAGGCCCTTTTTTTGGTGTGTAAGGTGGTCGATAATAAATGACGCCGTAACAGAAGCTGATACCGCTTTCGCAAAATCGGACCGATTCGATTAAGCGGCGTGATAACGGCGTGATCTAATGCGGTCTGACAGGAGCAAGACTCAAGGTCTTTTGCAAGTGCTAACGCGTGCCGTAGGACGATTTTAGCAGTTTCGACGTTTTGACGCATGATCGATAGGATGGCACCAACGGAAACGGCGTCTTCCGTCTCGTGCCAGCAATCATAATCCGTGACCAGCGCCAGTGTGGCATAGCATATTTCGGCCTCACGAGCCAATTTCGCTTCAGGAATATTTGTCATTCCGATGACATCAACGCCCCATTGCCGATAGAGAAACGATTCTGCTCGACTGGAGAATTGTGGTCCTTCTATGCACAGGTATGTTCCCGGACGGTGCATCCTGACGGAGACTCCCAGGCTAGCCTTTTCCAGCACACTCGATAAGGTCCTACATATGGGGTCTGCAAAAGCCACATGTGTGACAATTCCCTGGTCGAAGAACGTGTTGGCACGTTGAGTGGTTCGGTCAATGAATTGATCAGGAAGGACAAAATCTCCCGGTCGAATGGATTCCTTCATGCTTCCCACCGCGCTGATGGAAAATATTCGTGTCACACCCAGGGCTTTGAGGGCATGAATGTTCGCGCGATAATTTATGGCGGAAGGAAGTGTGCGGTGTCCTCGACCGTGGCGAGCCAAAAAGGCGACGCGCATGCCCTCAAAGGTTCCCAAAATAATGGCGTCCGAAGGTTTCCCAAACGGGGTGGCCACCCGGACTTCTTTGAGGTTGGTGAACCCTTCCATTTCATACAGTCCACTGCCTCCGATAATCCCGATTTGGGCCTGTTGGGGACGTAAAGATGGTCGTTTAGTCTTCACTTACTCGTTCTCCGTCATGTAAGAAGGTCTCTCTGATTAAAGAGGCAAGACATGTGGTTTTGGGGGCATGCTAATTTGAGCCGAACTAATGGAGAGTCTTTCCTGACTCATCGGACTGAAATTTTTGGGATTGTATCATGAATGGTCCTGTATGGTTAACCAGACGATAGGGTTGATTTTAATGGGACGTTGCTTCCGTAGGAAATGGTAAATTTACGAAGGTGTGCAGAAATTGATTGATGTGGTGCACAATTTTAGTAGCCGCTCGATCAGGGATGTCGGACTCTTCCAATGTCATCCACTGGATCGCGGATTCCTTCTGAAACCACGTCATTTGTCGTTTGGCGAAGTGACGCGTATCGCGTTTTAATAATCGTACAGCCTCTTTATAGGAATATTCTCCCGCTAAATACCCTGAAAACTGTCGATAGCCTAGCCCTTTCATAGATCCGAGTTCTCGAGAAAATCCATGATTCAGGAGGGATTGCGTTTCTTCCACAAGCCCTTTCTGGATTTCCCATTCCACGCGGGTTTCTATTCGTTGATAGAGGGCCTGGCGTTCCATGGTGAGTCCAATCCATAAGGATGGATACGGAGCATCGTCAAAACGGTGTTGCTGCTGTAAAACCGATAGGGGCGTCCCAAGAATGCGGTACACTTCCAGTGCCCGCTGGACCTTGTGCTGATCATTGGGATGAAGCCGTTGCGCGAGTTCGGGATCCACCTGTTGTAGCTTTTGGTATAGAGAAGCAGGTCCCTGAATTTTGGCTTCTTGTGCTAATTCACTCCGAATCAGCGGATTAGCCGGTGGACCAGGACAGAGGCCTCGTAAGAGAGCTCGGATATAGAATCCGGTACCTCCGATGACAAGGGGCAGGAGGCCCTGACGATGCAGGCGAGCAATGTCTTGGGTGGCGTAACGCCTAAAATCACCTGCGTTAAAGGATTGGTTGGGATCGACGAGATCGATTAAGCGATGAGGAATATTTTGTCGTTCGCCTAATGAGGGTTTGTCCGTGCCGATGTCCATGCCACGATAAACCTGTCGGGAATCTGCGGTTAAAATTTCCGTGTTGAGCATTTTAGCGATTTCAATTCCAATGCGACTTTTCCCGATGGCGGTGGGTCCCACAATGGCGACGATGGGTTTCCATGTTGAGATGATGTCGGCCTGTTTCATGAACAATCAGCGAACAGTCTTATTTCAATGGACGGGCAAACAGGGTGTGCAATTCTTCCAAGGAATGTCGAATAGCCACTCGCCTTCCATGGGGACAGGTCATGGGGAAATTTTCTTGTGCCCAATCCTGTAAAAGGATGGTGATTTCCGGTTGCGTCATGGGGCGTCCGGCTTGAACGGCACTTTGACAGGCCATGGTAGCCAGAATGGGTTTAATTGTGTTGTCCAGCGAATCTGTTGATTGCCATTCTGAGAGTTCATCCAATAATTCCAGGACCAGGGGACCTACAGATATATTTCCTAACATGGCTGGAATGGCTCGCACCACATACGATGTGGTTCCAAATCGTTCCACCTCCAATCCCGCTTGAGCCAGGGAGGGCAGCCATACTTCCAATAATTCTCCCTGGTGAGGAAGAAGTTCAACCGGCTCAGGGATGAGTAGGCGTTGTTGGAGAATTTCTTTTTTCTTCCATGACCGAAGCAGTCTCTCAAAGCGAACCCGTTCATGAGCGGTATGTTGATCGACAATAAACAGATCTTGATCGATTTGTCCGAGAAGATACGTGTGATGAATCTGTCCAAGCGGGTGGATATCACATGCCTGGTCCCTCGAATAGACAGAGGACGGTTCCTGTACAAATAGAGAAAGAGTGGAATGTCGGTTGGTGCCGATTCCAGGGAATTCAGGGGCATGCTGGAATGGAGCCGGTGCGATGCTGAGGGAACTGGATGATGGTCTGGCCGAATGAAGAACTGGACCAGCTTTCTCCTTGTGTGCATCGGATAAAATGCCGGATGAGGGTTGCGTGAAAAAGAGAGCTTTGATGCCACGAAGAACGCTTGTATGAATGAATTCCGGATGGGAGAAGCGAATCTCCCGTTTAGTCGGGTGGACATTGATGTCGATTGACTGTGGATCAAGATGGATAAATACCATAAATTGTGGATGTTTCCCTTTTGGTAAAAAGGATCCGTAGGCTTCATGTACCGCATGGGATATGGTCGAATTCTTTATAGGGCGTCCATTGACAAAAATTTCCTGTGGTGCACGAGACGTTCGTGCATGGTGTGGACTGACCGTATACCCCGTGAGTTGAAATGAACCAGCCTTATAGGTGACGGGGAGGAAGCGTTCAATGAAGTCTGGTCCGTAGATCTGTAATAATCGATCTTGAAGCGAGGATACGGCAGGGTATTCCAGCACCTTATGATTCTGGTGGCGTAATCGAAAATGGATCCCTGGATGAACGGTTGCGGCCTGTTGAACGACATAACAGACTTTAGAAAATTCAGTGGGAACGGTCTTAAGAAATTTCAGGCGCCCCGGAGTATTAAAAAAGAGATCACGCACCTCCACTTGGGTGCCTTGAGGCCCGGTATAGTCTTGAAACTCCCATGCTATGCCTCCCGTGGACAGTGTTTGGGTGCCAAGAGTGCTGTCGCGCGGAACTGTCTTTAAGCAAAAACGAGCAATGGAGGCAATGCTGGGGAGGGCTTCCCCTCGGAATCCCATCGTCATGAGTGTCAAGAGATCGTCTTCGGATCGAAGTTTGCTTGTTGCAAAACGTTGACAAGCCAATTGGGCATCCATTCGCGTCATGCCTGTCCCATTATCCGTGACGCGAATGACTCCTCGCCCACCTTCTTCGACTTCCACGGTGATTAAGGTGCTGCCGGCATCCAGGCTGTTATCGATCAGTTCCTTCACTACAGAGGCTGGTCGTTCCACCACCTCTCCTGCAGCAATGCGACACGACACATGGTCTGGAAGAATCTGAACTTTTCCAGTTACGGTCGAACGCATGAGATTCCAGGCACGGGGTGATTAGGGTGAATAGAATGCGAAGACTTGCAGAGAATCAAGACAGCCCAGATTTTTTTAATTGTTCCTTCGCTTGGGTGGATTCCGGTGTATCTGGGTAATCTTGGATGATGGAGTTCCACAGTTCCTGAGCTTTTGATCGTTGATCGATCTCAAGCATAATCTGTCCGAGCTTGTATAACGCGTGGCTCCGGTATTTGCTGCTTGGATAGCGGCTGATGAGTTGTTCTAGCGCTTGCTTGGCAGGGTCATACTGTTTTTGCACGTAAAACGATTCCCCAAGATAGTAATAGGCTTGAGGGGTTAAGGTGGTCGAAGGATAATTTGTGACAAATCGTTGGAACTCCACTGAGGCCCGGTCATATTTTCCATTAAGGAAAACTTTATAGGCTGACCGAAAGGCCGAGGCTTCGTTTTCTGCTCCTGCTCTTCCTCCAGGGGAAGTCGGTGATGTGGGGGCTCCTGTCTGGGTCGCTTTCGGATCGGCAGAAGGGCTTGTGGAGTCAGGCATAGTGTCTTCAGGAGATTCTGACACAGATCGAGGTTGATGGATCACGTTGTCTATCCGGCCTTCCAAAGCCTTTACCCGAATGGACAGGTCCTTATCTCGGCGTTGAGTGGTAGTGCGGGTTTGTTCAATTTGTTCCCGGAGTAGAGCACTGGTCCGTTCGAGCTTGTCTAGAAGGTGTCGAGTATCCAGGCTGGCTTCTTCTTCTGTCTTGATCAGTTCTCCCACTAAGAAATCATGTTCGTCCAATTGCGATTCAACCGTCTCCATTCGGTCGAGAATTTGTTTCTCCTGCTTGTGGGAGGCTTCCTGTTGTATTATGAGGGTTTGGACTTGTTTTTGGATGTCAGTCAGATTGGGCTCTGTTGCACAACCCCATCCGCCCGTCAGGGTTAACACCAGCAACGCAACCATTTTGGGACAAGTCTGAGTCATCAAATTCCGACTTCGGCTTCAAACCTGGGGAGGACAACTATCCGTTAGCTTAACATCTTATCAATTACCATGGACTTTAGACAAAGGGTCAAAGGGCGGTACAGAGATATACTCGGTCTTTCTTAGAGAATATTTAGTAATAATGTTCCCTATTTTTGCGATTTTGGTGTTTGCAAGCGGTTGACTCTCTGGGCTATTTGGCCTAGACGATCTTCATGTTGGTCTACCCGCTCACCTAATTTAGTCCCTATGGTAGTAATCACATCACGCAATTTATTGACAGTTTCTGTTAACTGATTGAGGTGAGCCAGATTGTTTTGTGAAGTATCAGCGGTTCCCTGGACCTGTTGGAAAGAAGTCATGGCTCGATTCAGTCGCTGTTCCTGATTTTCAATGCGAGCATTCAACTTCGTACTAACATTTTCCAAGGCCTGGGCGACGGATTGAATCCCGCTGTTGACTTCCTGGAGGTGGGTATTAGTCATCTGGGTGTCAGAGTCTATTTTCCCCACCAGCCCAGATTGATGAGTTTCCAGGTCCTTTAGTCGTGAGCCTAGGCGGTCGACCGTCTGATTGAGTTGATCTGTAATCTGATTGACCGCCTGAGCTTGTTGCTTCTGGTCTTGGACATCTTGTTTCAACAGTTGGATTTGTTGAACCGACTGATTGAGTGATTGTCCCGTCTTTTCTTGTTTAGCCAGGCGTCTGGAGAGTGATTCCCTGGCTTGGTCAAGTGCTTGAGTAATGGAGGCCAGGCTGGCATTTACCTCGGCTAGATGGGTTGACGTTTTTTTGGTATTGGATTGGAGTTGTTCGGTTAGTGCCGTTTGGTGTGATTCAATCATATTCATGCGTTCGGAAATTCGTCCGGCTTGTTGAATAATTTCATCTCCTCGTTTCCCGAGTAGACTCCCCATGACTTCCTGTGCTTCGCGAAGCTTGAGAACTGATTGGGAAAGATCCTGCACGTGATTGGCATCCGCTTGCACGTGTGTTCCCAGAGCTTCCATATCTTTTTGTAAGGAATCAATTTGCGCTAATATTGGTCCTTGTTGAGTTTCGATTTCGGCGACTAACCCCGCCATAGACGCTTTCACGTCCTGCTCCAGGTAGGAACGAAGAGCTTGGGTATCGGCGGTAAGTTTCTCTTGCAGGGTCGTGACCTGATTTTCCAGCCGAGTGATTTCTTTTGATTGCTCTTCAAGGCTCGCATTGAACAACTCTCCGGATTTCTCTAGACCTCCCTGAACCTGGAGCATCGAACCAGCCAGATTTTCTGTGCGAGATTGCACGGTTCCCAGGTCTTGCCGTTGTCCTGACAAATCTGTTTGGACCTGTCCAATTGTCGTTCCGAGGCTGGTCAGCGTTTCCTTAAATTGGGTTAGGGAATTCTGAAATTCGCCCATGTTTGTGGTTAACGCTACATTGTTTTCATCCACCTGTTGAGCGAGGTTCGTATTGTGGGTTTTTACCGTTTGCAGATCCTCCTCATGTGTTTGAATTGTTGATTGAATCGATTGGATATCAGCTTGCAATACGCCTGTTTGGTTCGTGAAATCCTTTTTGAGATCTTGGATGCTTTTTTCAGTTTCTTCAAGTTTTCCGTATAAACTCGCCATATCCTTTTCTTGGAGGAGCGTGGCTTTTTGATTAATAGAAGCCAGATTGCCCCGTGTTTTTTGGGCATCCTCATTCATCTTGATCAGTTGCGCCTTGGTTTCGTCAACTTGTAAGCCAAGAGTCTTTTTTTCCTCTTTGATCTTGGCGATTTGCTGTTCTAAATCCTTTTGTATTCGGGCCAGATCAGCTTGTTGAGCCACGCAACCAGTAGCCAAAACACTACAGATGCCACAGACCACTACCCAATTGAACGAAAAAAATGATGGCCACCACCTGGAAACATGTTGCAAAGTCCACCCTATGTTCACTCTGGAATTATCCCTCCATGGTTTCCGAAAACTGGTCGATTGAAAGAAGTTGCTAGTTTTGAACAAGCAGATGTCCCCGTCGGTTCAATTGGTGGCACACTTCTGTGATGTCCTGGCAAAAGGGCTTGTCCTTGCCATAAGAAATAACAGTCAATCTTGAAGGATCGACACCCAATTGAGAGAGAAAATCCCGAACGGCCATGGCTCGTTTTTTCCCAAGCACCATATTATAGGCCTGCGTTCCGCGTTGGTCGGCATGTCCTTCAATAATTAAATGTGAGGAGGGATCGTTGTTGAGCCACGCCATGTCCCGTTCGAGGGAATCCTTGGCTTCTGCGGTCAGAGCCCAACTGTCAAAATGAAAAAATACGTCCTCCAAGCCAGCAGATACTGTGGCCAACTCTTCCTCTTGAATTTTTTCCAACTGTTCTCGAATGATGTCTGACGGCTCAGCTTTCGCTACTTGAAAGGTTTCAGGGATTGGTTCCAAGTCCTTTGGCAAATTCGAAAGATCATTTTGGAATTCCGTCTGGGAGGTAAAGGGGGAGGTCTCTGTTTGGTCGTGGGGTAAGCCGTTCATGTTTGAAGAACTGGATTGAGTCGAGATGTCATTTCTATCGTTGAACGGTGTCGACGAACTGGTACCGTTTTTCTCAATTGCAGAGTCATTCCCAGATTCGGAGGCATTCCCAGGTTCAGAGTCATTCTTAGAAGGAATTCCAGCTTGGAGATTCTCCTTAAACGATTCATCCATATGGTTGGGGTCGTAACCAAAATTGAGAGGGTCAACCGGAGCGATTGGTTGACCCGCATCTGCCTGAACTTCATCGGTGGGGGTGCCTTGCCCTGGCAGGAGGGATTCATCAATTGAGGTTCCTGTTAACCCTGCTGTATCAGTGGCCGAGGCTGATGCCTCGGTTTCTTCGCCTGGTGAGCCCGAAGCAGTGGAGACGTGAATCCGTTTTTCTCCACATCCCGAAATACTGACAAGTGAAAGACTGAGTATGCTAAGAAGTGAAATTATATGAATGGCTGGGCGCATGGAACGACTCCTTTTTTGGACTATCACGGGTGGTGTCTCATTATTTATTGTTGAAATGGCGACCAGGAGGGAGAGCTGAGATGTTCGCCTGCCAAGGAGATTTTCTCCAATCCTTTCCCCTCGCTCGTGATGATGTATAATTGACTTTCTCCTCTTCGAATCGAACTAAAGACAATATGGCGTCCGTTTGGAGCCCAGGAAGGCGAGTCATCAATGCTTTTCCCGTTGGTGATTTGTTTCCGTTGTTCCCCATTCGGACTGATGCGGCATAATTTAAATCCCTCGTTCGGTATCCGGCATACATAGACGATCCAATCTCCTTTTGGGGACCAGGCTGGCGCCGCGTTGTAGTCTCCATCATAGGTTAATCGACGGGCGTTCAAGCCATCGGCATCCATGATGTAAATTTGGGGGCGGCCTCCCCTATCGGAGGTGAAGGCCAGATGCTGCCCGTCGGGAGACCATGACGGGGACAAATCTGCACTATTATGGGAGGTTAACTGCATCACACTTCTACTGTCCAATTCTATCTGATAAATATCAGAGTTGCCATCTTGGGCCGCCGAATAGGCGATAGCTTTTCCATTAGGAGCAAAGGTGGCGGTGATGTTCAGACTGGCTGGGGAGACCAAAACTTCCTCCCCACCGGTAGCCAACTCCCTTTTTATAATCAGTTGTTTCCGATCTCGATACGCGGTGTAAATAAGCGATTTTCGGTCCGGGGCCCAGGTAGGCATGAGGTTTAAATACCCATCAGCGGTGACCTGTTGCGGATTATACCCATCGTAATCCATGACGAAAAGCTCTCGTCCATTGTCCTTTTGACCTACAAATGCGATTTTCGTTCTGGCAATTCCCTGCTCGCCGGTATACCGATAAACCAGTTCGTCTGCCCACCTGTGGGCCATTAAGCGAGTGAGGGTTTCTGTCGTTTTAAGGGAAAAGTACCGTTTCCCGGTCAACACATCCTGCTGTCCAGGATCAAATGCGCAGGCATCAAGGATGAGTCCCTGGACTCCGGTTGATGTCCCTCCTACTCCTATTCTTCCCCAAGTGGAGACTGTCACCTTTTGAAAGTGTGGAGCTAAATTTGAAGAAAGACTCATGCATTTATTGTCAGAAAAATTTCCCTTGGAAGGAGGCAATTCAGCAATCGAAAAAATTTGGGAGCGTTTGAGATCCGCTTTAAGGACCGAGGCGACTTGGGACTCGAGGTCTTCTGAAAGGCCGGTATCTGGTTGAACGGGTGAGAACCCCATTACCCAAATGGGGATTTTTTGAAACTCTGATCGTGTAGCTTTAAGATCCGCTTCTTCCCCATGTAGAAAGGCCGGAGATACAGAAATAACAGAAAAGGCCAGAAGAGCCAGAATGGCATATATAGGGTTGAGTGCTTTCTTCATAATATAGCTGGTGTCCTTCTAATCTTTTTTGATGAATCGAAACCGTACTTCAAAGAATGAATCAGAAATGTCTGGTGGAAAAGGTGGTAATGGATTCACCGCAGATACCGCCCGTTTAGCTGCAGAATCGTAGTTACTGTTTCCTGAACTTTCATCAATGCGAATATTAGAAATCTCTCCAAATCGGGAAATACGAAATTTGAGGACCACGACCGGAGGGTTTGTGACGAGTGGAAGGGCCCTCCACTCGTGATCAATTCTGTCCTCGACCATCGCCAAATATTGGTTTTTGCCAGGGGAAGCCGGAGACGAAGATTTTCCTGGTTTTGAGTTGGGCTGCACTTCGAGCCGTTGGAATCGTTCCTTGATTGATTCGACGGATGTGACATTGGGAATAGATAATTTTGCAATTCGTTGATCAATTTCCGTCTGCACCTGCTGAGCTGATGTGGAAGAGGAGGGCAATGGTTGTTGTGAGGGGGGTGAAGCTGGAGACGATTGTAAATGTGGGACTTTAGCTTCTTCCATTAATTGCTTCATCATATCGGACATTTTCTCACGTTGGGGAGATTTTTCCAGTGGTGGGGAGGGAGGTATTTTGGCTAATTGAGGAGCCGAGACTTCAGGGACCAAAGGTTTTTCCTTTGTTGGCGTAAAGCTTTTTGGCTGTTTTTTGATTTTTCGATTTGGCGCAGGTTTTGGAACTGTTGGGATAGTTCGTTTGAGAGATTCCTCAAGATTGTTTAATGGAGAAACGTCGTTGGGTTTTCTTTCTTTTTTGGATGTCCTGAATGGGGTCACCGAACTTAATTTCGGTAACACAGGAGCTAGTTTGACAGTTGGTTCAATTTTAGGATGCTGAGGTTGTGATTCCGAACCTTGAGGCTCGGGAGGAACCGTTGTTGGGGGCGCAGCCTCTTTAGGAGATGCCGCTGGAGTTGGAGCAGGTTTGGGAGTGACTAAAGGTTGTGAGGAATATAAGCGTTTGGGGCGGGAAATTTGTGGAGCAACCGGGGGCATGCGAAGGTTTTCAAATAAGGGTGACTGGTCATTCAAGGGAGGTTGTTCGTCTACTGTGGGAGGTAGGGCCGGAGAAGCCATATTTTGTTTGTGAGGCATTACAATTGAGCCAACAGCCCCTTCCAAGAAATCCGATAATCGCTCGGATGCTTTTGGGACTGGCAACGGAGGAAGGGTGACTTCTCTTGGTTGCGGCTTTGTTGGTTCTATTTTTTTAGTTGGTTGGGTTTTTTGTTGGGATGGCGGTGGGGGGGAAGATTTTTTTTGGCTAGGAGCCGGAGCTTGTGCCTCCGGTACAGAAATAAGGGTGACATCGATAGCTCGGAGAGGTTCATCAACTGTGGATTGAAATCGTAGGAACAGGGCCATCATAATGACGACAGCATGGAAAAGTCCTGAGGTGGCGAGTCCCCAACGGAATGAGGAGTCTTCCTGAGAAACGTCAGTAGCGAGCCCAAGGGAAATTAGACTTGGGGATTCAGCATGTCCCATTGGTCAAACGTTTAGCGGGAAATCCCGATGGTCTCGTCCTCGATTAGTGTTTCGGTCTTCGGGCCGGTAATCATTCCGAGACGTTCAATTTTGGCCCCTTTGACCTCATCCATCACCTGCACAACAGTTCCATAGGGCACCGTTTGGTCCGCTCGCAGATACACTGAAATCAAGGGATTTAGGGTCTTGGCTTCTTGAAGTTTGGCTCGTAAATTGACCAAACTTATGGTGTCATTGCCCAGGGATAAGGTGTGATCCCGCTGAATTGTCACAATCAAACGTTCTTCGGCCTTTATATTGTTGGCAGTTGTTGTCGGGAGGTTAATGTCCAATCCCCGATGTAGCATCGGGGCGGTAACCATGAATATCACCAAGAGAACCAGGACGACGTCGACGAGAGGAATAACATTGATTTCAGAGAGAAATTGCCGGGGCTTTTCTCCAATGTTCATCGGGTTACTTCCACTTCAAAGGCTTTTTCCGCTTCCTCAATGGTATTGAGAAATTCAATCGTAAACGCTTCAACTCTGAAGGACATCCTTCGAATTCTAGAGAGAAAATAGTTGTAGGCCATTACGGCAGGAATTGCGGCAAATAGCCCAGCAGCAGTGGCCACAAGTGCTTCAGAGACTCCGGGAGCAACTGCGGCAATGCTTGCTGAACCTTGTAGGCCGATTTCATGGAAGGCATTGATAATGCCCAAGACGGTTCCGAGGAGACCAATAAACGGAGTCAGATTTCCTGTGGTCGCCAAAAAAGGCAAATAGGCTTCCTGTTGGCCAATTTGGTTCTGGATGATGTATTGGGCGACCTTTTCCAGGTACTGTCGGTTAGGAGAGCGCTCTCCTTGTTTTGCATCCAGAGGAGGTCTTGAGGTGAATAGATCGGAGGATTCGGGTAAACGATCCGTTATGCCCAAATACACCACTGAGCTTGGGCTATAAACTAATGATTGGGCCTGGCTTCTTAAGGTGTGCTGGTCGATTGGGTTCTGTTCGTACAATTGTAAAAATTGTGATTCTTCCTGTCGAATGCGATTAAATCGCCTAAGTCTGTTCACGATGATTCCCCATGAAATCACGGAAAAAATTGACAGGATAAAAAGAATAACTATGGATAGCAGGCCCAAAGACCCAAAAAACTCAGAAGGGTTGGCAGCAAAGGTCATAGATTGTGTTTCGACCTCCTCTAGGCTGGTAGAAGCTAAACAGGGGATTATTGATTCTGAAATAAACCACTGAGAGATGAGGTATGGCGGGGCCGACGGGATTTGAACCCGCGACCTCCAGATTGACAATCTGGCGTCCTAAACCTAGCTGAACGACGGCCCCGAAAATTTTTTTGATCTTGGGCAAATAGCCCACACATTCATTCAAAGAGGATATGGAGTCTATGAAGAATTTCGTAATATATCAGATCAAGAAGACCATAAGCCAAAAAAATATATTTGGTAGGCGGAACAGGGATCGAACCTGCGACATCTGCCGTGTAAAGGCAGCGCTCTGCCAGCTGAGCTATCCGCCTAAAAATAAAAACACTGCAATTATTCTATTATAACAGTGAGTTAGGGCTTGTCAACTCAAATGGAATAGTGTGGAATACTGTTTGACATAACCCCGACACGTGGGTATAAGGCAGCACGCCTTAGTGAATGCGTAATGCCAGAAAAATTGTGGTCGTCCTGGTGACGAGAGGGAAGAATAATTATGGGATATAAAATAAAAGACCTTGGCAATAAACCTCCGATGGTGGAACAAGCTCAGTTTCTGTCTAGTAAAGAACGGTTTTTGTTTTTTGTCGAAGAGAATCGAACTTTGGTCTGGGGAGGAATTTTACTTGGTCTGGCGGTGATTGTGGCGATTGTGACCTTGAGTTGGCTTAATCAAAATAATCAGGAACTGGCATGGGAATTAGAGGGCCAGGCGCAGACAGTCTATTTGGATCGTCCTCTGGATGATGTCCAGAAGGGCCAGGAGAATATTCAAAAGGCTTCAGGGATGTTTAAAGACATTCTTAATCAATTTCCAGGAACTCCCAGCGCGGCAGTCTCTTCGTTTTTATTGGCAAACAGTATGATGGAGGAGAAAAATTACCAAGGGGCGATAGAAGTATACAATTCATGGATAAAGGAATATGGACAAGATCAAATCTTTCTCGGATTAGTACAGCAACGATTGGGGTTTGCCTATTTACTTAATGACAATCGAGAGGCTGCCCTGCAAGCTTTTGACGCGGTCTTGGCCAATCCACATGCGTTAAATAAAGACCAGATAGTTTTTGAGCTAGCGAAGCTGGCGGAGGCTGATGAAAACATTGCTGAAGCGGTGAAGCAGTATAAAAAGGTTATTCAGGAATTTCCTTTATCTCCTTTTGCCTCGGAAGCTGAACTTCGGATAAAGGTATTAGCCCCAGAAGAAACCACAGATTCACCTTCATCGGAAACAAGTGACTTGGACGCGAGCGAGAAGAGCAGTCCTGAAAACCCACAGGTTCAGGACGAAGGTGAGGGAAAATAATATGGGTTCAGTTGCTTAGCCCGAATAGGCAGGTTATTGGCTCACCATTAACATGCGGCCAGCCTGGATAATGCTGGAAGAGAGGTTGTTGAGTGCTCGCAAATCATTCACACTCATACTAAATTGTCGGGCAATCGTCCATAAACTATCTCCACGTCTGACCTTATACCATTTAGAATTGTTTTTGCTCGAAGAGCCGGTCGAAGGCTTTCCTTTTACGCGTAAGCGATCTCCTGGATGAATGATATGGCTCGAGAGGTTGTTCATCCTCATCAGTGAATTGACGGATTTTCTAAATCGATTGGCAATGCTTCCTAGGGAGTCCCCGGATCGAACACGGTACCAGGTGACAGTGGCAGCGTAATCCTCATCGACCTCTCCACGAACCCGGAGTTTGGTTCCTACTCGTATAATATTGCTACGCAAGTTATTCATTTGCTTCAGTTGACGGACTTTCATTCTATATCGTTTGGCAACAACCGATAAACTCTCTCCTCGTCTGACCGTATGCCATTCGGTTGGTGGGGGAGGTGGTTGGGTCCAGACAGTGAGGGTCGAATGGAGTTCCTCAACAAGCGAAGCCATTCCAAGGGGTACTTTCAGATAATAACCGGGAGCCGTAAGGCTGGGCACAATACTGCGTCGAAGTTCAGGGTTCAACCGCTTGAGTTCCTCAACCGGAATCCCGGTTTGTTTGGTGACGGCCGAAAGATGAACGCGTTTCGTAATTAGGACTTCTTCAAATTCATGGCGATCACCGTCAGGAATTGTGAATCCATAGGCCGTAGGATTTTGGGCAATAAGGGTTGCCGCAATAAAGCGAGGCACATAGTCTTTAGTTTCCCGTCTTATGAAGCGTGACCGTCGTATCTTCCAAAAGTCACGGGTGCCCGTTTTTTTGATGGCCCGCGAAATCTTTCCACTTCCCGCATTATATGCCCCGAGCGCCAGAGGCCATGAGCCAAATTGATCATATAAATCACGAAGATGATGAGCGGCAGCAACTGTTGATTTAATCGGATCCCGCCGTTCATCCAAATACCAGTCAACATCGAGGCCATACACCCGTCCCGTCCCTTTCATAAACTGCCAGGGGCCGGAGGCACGGGATCGAGAAAATGCACGTGGGTTGAACCCACTTTCTACGAGTGAGAGATACATGAGTTCCGGGGGGAGGCCCAGTTCGCGAAAAACGGGTTCCACAAGATCTTGGTAATGATGAAAGCGGTCAAGATAGGTTTGAAATCGTTCATGAATTCCATACTGAAAATATTCAAGATTTTTCTCTACGGAATCGTTCAGGACAAGGGGAATGGTGCCATATGCTCCTGGTCTTCTCTGTTGGGGTGATTCCCAAGCATAATCGAAAACTTTGGCAAATCGAGCTAGGACAACCTGCGACCGTTCCTCAGGTGTATCAGCCGGGTAAAAACGTAATTTCGTAGAGGAGTTGACTGAAAACCGAGTTTGAGTGTCGAGGGCTTCAAGCTTGCTCTCATCAGGTAAAAATCTTCGCTTGTTTTGAGAAGTATTCGATTCCTGAGGGTCATCAACGGATAAGGGACCAAGGGATTTTCCAATATCGGATGCTTGAATCTGTTGCCCTGGTGTTTGCACTAGGGCTTTTGCAGAAGACTGATTCGGGATATCTTCGGTGGATAGCCCTGTCATGCCTGATGTTGTTTCCCGAGTATTATCTAAGGGAATAAGCGATTGTTGGTCGTGAGGGTTGGTATTCGTTGAAAACGCTTGAGGCTCAACTGAGGTTGCCGGGCGAGGGTACCTATTTGCAACGGCATAATTTAACGTAAGAGTCTCTGTGGAATCTTTTGAAGATAAAAAAGAGGCTTCGCCGAGGGTTGGTTGAGGACAAAGGGTTAACGGGATAAAAATCACACTGAAGCCAATCAGTAAGTTGCGGGCAAAACCAGTGGCTCGCATTGGCAGAAAGAAGGGTGAAACCTGTAATGTTTTATCTAAGTGGCTCATTTTATAAGAGTTTTCGGCGAATTTGTACATAACTTAATAGGCTACCCTCGCAAGAAAAAATTGTCAAACCTATTCATCAATTTTTGACATTCTGTACATGGGTGGAAATCTTGCACGAATCGCACCAAAAAGTAAGTGTGTGAAAGAATAAAAAAATATGGTGGGTGGGTCAATAAGAGTGGCTTCTTTCTTCCAGTTGTTGGGCAAAAATGTCACCGATGAGGGTTAACCGGTAGGGCCAGAGTAAAATACCGCCCTCCTTCCGCATGCAATAATCTTTTCCCCTGCAATGTTGTGAGGATATCCGTGAGTGGCACGATGATGTCTTCCTCCGGTCCAGGAAAGGAGCAAACCTGCAAGGCTTTGCGAATTTGTTCGATGGACTTGGGTTGCTCATTGCAAAATTCTAGGATGAAGGCTTGCGGTCCTTCAAATCGTTCACTGGTCGGAGTTAGGCCTCTCCCATCATAGACGGTGAGATAACTCAAGGCTTTTGCAAAGAAGAGAAAAGGCCGATTGGAAGAGTGATAACGCTGTTTCCACTCTTCAACCAGTCTGACAAGTTCCTTATAGAGATGTGGAGCGACTTTCCAATCGATTGTATACTCAAAATCATAGGCGATTTTGTTGAGATCAACCTGTCGGTCGTCATACACATAGGCATAGGCTAACCCCGGTCCTGTCTGGTGAATGCCATATCGTTCAGGCCATTTAAAATAAGGACTAAACCGTTCGAGCCAGAGCTTGGCTGTGGATTCTGGCGGTTGGAGGTGGATCAATGAGGGAATGAGGTTGATTTGTTGTTGGTAATCGGCATCTGTTTCCTGTGGAAAACCCAATAAAATATTCCAGGAGAGGTCAATATTGTAATAACGGCTCCATTTTAAGCATTCGATGTTTTGCAGTGGGCTGACACCTTTATCCATTTCCTTTAGTTGCGCCAGACTCAAACTTTCGATGCCCGGTTGCATGCATTTAACCCCGCCCTTCGCCAGTGTCTGAATTTGTCGTTTATTGAGATTGCTTTTCGTCTCCATAAACACGTCCAGATCCACGTGTTCTTGGGCCAGTTTTCCGAAGAGACCGTCTACATATTTCATGTCAATAATATTATCGACCAAGCGAAAACGGGTGGTGTCGTAGCGACTGGAAAGATAGTCCAATTCTGAAGCGACCTGAGCGGGATTCTTTGCGCGGAATTCCATCGCTTGAGCATTTAATCCGCAAAAGGTGCAATGATGCTTTTCTCCCCACCAGCATCCACGAGATCCTTCATAGAGCAAAATCCGGTTCAATCCGGTAGATCCCTGCTTGGCTAATTCCTTGAGCTCTGCAAAATAGTCGTCGTAATCCGGTGGAGGCGTTTCTGCAAACTGTGTATATAGGGTCTCCTGAGGGGTAAAGTGGATCTGTCCTTCCCTTCGAAAGGCCACTCCGGGAGGAATATCCGTTTCATCGTCTAAAAGGATGCGTTGAACCAATGGAGGAAAGGTGTGTTCACCTTCTCCGATTACGACGTAATCAATCCAGGGAAATGCCCGAAAATGTTCCAGCCCCATTTCTCCGTCGAAGTTTGCTCCCCCAAAAACGATCCGAACATCGGGATAAATGTCCTTGATCAATTTGGCCAGACTTAAACTTGCGATATTTTGATCGAACGTGGAGGTGAAGCCCACCACTTTGAATTGACTCCAATCCACTGATGTCAGGCACCAGGTTAAAAATTGAGGAGCAAATGATCGGGCAATCTCTTCTAAATGACTGATCGAACAGCTGGCTTCCCGAGCCGTGTCTTCGAAGATGGGTTTAAACACAATAGGGTATTCCCTGTGTTTCGGGTTGTTCCGAAACAGGAGTGCAGAGAACAGCCATTCGCCAAATAGTCCACGTTTCTCGCACAAGATTTCATATAAGGGCACCCCGATTTTATGGGCGAACTGGAGATTGAAATGATAGGTTTGGGTACCAATCCCTTGTGCTTTAAGTAAGGATGAGAGGGTCCCTAATTGGATCGAGGGAAATCTTGAATAACTAAATGGCATGGTTATCAGGGCGACCTTCGTTCCGAAAGATCGAAAATCGGTGGTGCCCTGATAGGCTGCATCCTGGGTCCGTTTTGCTTTTGCAGCGACCGGGTGAATCAAAATCGGGCTGGTGGCCATAAGAGCCTTCAAGAGGAGACAGGAAGATGAAAGGCGCGATCGGCTTTGGCAGCTAAATAAAAATCACTTTCGGTGAGGCCTTGAATCTTGTGAGTCCAAATTTCTACCTTGCATTTGCCCCAGGCTAAATATATATCAGGGTGATGGCCCTCAAGTTCCGCCACATTCCCTACTCGATTAGTAAAAGCCAGGGCATCGGCAAAGTTGTCAAAGGTATAGGTTTTCTCAATATGTCCTTGAGCATTGAGCGCCCATCCTGTTTCTAATTGAGCAAGCAGGTCCTGGATTTTTCGAGGTTCCAACGGAGGTACGCCCCCACGACAAGGAACGCATGTGTTATCTGCTAGACTCATGTGCTTCCTCCTTACATTCTGAACATTTCTGGTGGATTGCCTTTTACCCTATTCATGCCTTGTGCCAGGGAAAGCCTGTCTTCTTCCCACCTCCTTCGTAAAAATAATATTGGAAGAGGTAAAAACTCCAGGCAATTGTGCGGTCATCCCATACCCCCTGGCAGACCACTAATTATAGACATCACCAGGTTCGGTGCACAATTCCAGCTAGGGGAGAGGAAGGTTTTTGTAGAAATGGACAGGGCATGCAGCCTTTTCCTTCCTTGCCTAACGATCATTTGACAACCTGAATCCTGGACAGGTAGAAAAACACTCCAAAAGCTTAGGTCCTGCTGCTATTGGGCATTCTCGTCGTTATTCAGGACTCAAAGCTACCGTATGACAGATATCCTTCCCTCTTGAAATGAGCCGCGGAAGCCTATGCTAAGCGATCAGGGAGTTGTGTAATGCCAGTGAATGCTCTGCGAAAACCCGGGGCGAGAATGAGTCTGCATGAAGCTCTTGAGCGAGTGGAGAAACTCAAGCGGTTATCAGAAAGCAGTAATCCTCATGAGGCGGCATTGGCGGCCATGCGGTTGAAAGATTTTGATGTGGAGGTGGCCAGATTTCCCCGCCCCGAACCTGTTGCCGAAGAAGTTTCCCCACCCGAGGACCAGGCTTACCTTAATAAAGTTGTGGAAATACTTGAGGAAATGCCCATTGTTCCCTACGAAACGTTAGATGAGATAGAGGTAGAACAATCTTCTGATAAATCGAAAGTCAATTGGGATGAACTCCATTTTGCCCTGGTGAAGAAAGCGCAGCGTATGGGGGCAGATGCCTTGATCCATATTCAATTAAAGGGAACCGCTGAGAAAAAGGTGCTTGGAGCCACGGCATTAAAATATCTCACTCCCAAAGAGGTCTTGGAAATTCAACAATCCACGGCATTAGAGGATGCTGAGAAAGCCTACAAGCAGGCTCAAAAAGAGCGGCTTGATGAAGATCTAGCTCCTGGTATTGGCTAACCAACAAATTTTTGTCAAAGTGAAAAAGACCTGGTAGGCTTCTAGGAGGAAACGAAAATAGGCAGCCACCCTCAAATTTTGGATGGAGGACCTTCAATGAGTCGGAAGATTCATTGAACGCCATACTGCCTGCTAAAAAACAAAGGGACGACATGCACATGAGAATATGATATATTTTCTGACGTGTTGACCCTCTCATCGCACCCTTGGCATTCTTTTTTTAATCCCCTCTTGTAATTTTTTCTCCTAGACTTCGGCTACGAGCAGAGAGAAATTTCACGGGTGGAAAAACCGTGAAAGCCGTTGCTATGGTCTCAAGTGGCGAAGTGTGAAGGAAGAGACCATGGCGTACTCAAGTCAGGGTTCATGCAGATTACTGTCAAGTTGTGGTGTGCTTGGCTGTTGCCACAACTCAACAAAAGGACCAACTGTGGAGAGAGGCAAAATTGTGTCCAAAGTTCCAGCGACTACAACCAGTGTCCTTGTGTTGACAGTGTGGCTCACGGTAATCCTTTCGGGCTTGGCCCACACAAAAGAGACTGAATTGGTTTCCGTTGGGATACGGGGAGGGATCAATTCTGAAACCCTTGGCATTCCGCCGACCGAAAAGGAAGATTTTGAGCAATATGATGTATTTGCTGTGATCGGAACTCCTTGGAGTTGGGATTTTCCCTCTTCTGGATGGGATATCCGTTTTATGTTTAATGTGGCCGCCGGGACGTTAAGGGCAGCAGGAGATTCCGGGTTTATTGGAGAGTTAGGTCCCGGCTTTGCATTCACGAAGTCAAGCTGGAGACTCACCTTCGATATTGGCGGCGGTCCGGCGTATCTGAGCGAGGAGAAGTATGGCCGCCAAGATATAGGAGGACCCGTTCAAATTATTGGGCACGGCGGCCTTACCTATCATCTTCCCTGGAACGTATCTGCCGGGTATCGATTCCATCATATGTCGGATGCCTCGATGTACGGCAGTAATAATCGCGGAGTTGATCTACATATGCTCGAACTGAGCTACCGGTTCTGAAGGTGTTTAAGAAGATTTCTGCCATTATGGGGATTGCGCTCCGTGAAGGAACTCCCGCTTTACCTTACGGGTCGGTTCAAAAAATCCGCCAGCGGCGTTCTCGCCATTTTCCCGTGCTCCCGTACTCAGCGTACGCTCCGCGCGTAAAAACGGCTGCGGCCTTGCTGGACGGACCCTTCGGGAAGACTCTGGGCATGCTTTTTTGAACCGACCCATAGCCCTTGATAAGGAATCTCATCCTGCGCAAATTTGCCCCTGAACATCCTTATTATTCAACACTCCCCTTATTTCTCTTTCAGTGGCGGAATCATTCATCTGATGACGGTGGCTGTCTGGGAAAAGAACATCCGAATAAAAAGAGACTCGTTGTTTAGCGCTGGCGTTGCTTGGCGATGTCGAGTGCGGCAACCCGGTAGGTTTCGGCGAGAGTGGGGAAGTTAAAAATGTTGTCAATGAATCGGTCGATAGGCATATTATGCAGCAATCCCATCTGGCCAATATGAATCAGTTCGGTTGCTCCTTCCCCGACGATATGAATGCCTAAAAGGAGCTCGCCTTTTGGGTCGGCGATCATTTTGAGTAACCCATTGGTCATGCCGGAGATCTGGCCTCTGGCAATTTCATGAAACCTCGCTCTTCCCACTGTCGCTCCGCCGTAGGTGGCGGTGGCTTCCTGCTCGCTTAATCCCACGCTCGACATTTCAGGAATAGTATAGATTCCCAGGGGAATATGCTCAGGAGCGATGCCGGCGTCGAGAGCCAGAGCATGACAGACGGCACGTCGGCCCTGTTCCATGGAGCAGGATGCCAGCGACGGGGGGCCAATGACGTCACCGACGGCATAGATATGGGGAACCGGAGTTTGGCAGTGGTTGTTGACCGGAATGAGCCCACGAGTCGTCGGGTGTATACCGGTGGCCTGTAAGTGTAAATGTTCCAGATTGGCCACTCGTCCGAGGGCCACCAACACCTTTTCACTTTCCAGCGTTTCACCACTTTCTAAAACGGTGGTTACTTTAGAGCATCCGTCCCACTGGACTGTGTCGATTTTTTGTCCACCCCGATAGTGCCCTCCGGTTTTTTTAAACCCTTCACAAAATTCATCGGTAAGTTCTTGATCCAAAAATTTGAGCGGGCGGTCCGCCGTATCCACCATGGTGACTTGCACGCCCAGTAAGGCAAAAATTGAGGCGTATTCACTGGCGATGACGCCACCTCCCAAAACGGTCAGGGATTTCGGCAAATACACCAGGGAGAGAATGGAATCGCTGTCCAGAATATGTTCGTGGTCGATGGGAATATTATCAGGGATACGTGGACGCGAGCCGGTGGCGACGAGGATAATCGGAGCTGTGACGAGCGCGGCAGTGCCGTCAATTTTTTGGATTCGCACTTCATGGTCGGACACAAAGCCCGCGCGACCATGAAGGCAGTCAATTCCATTCCGGGTGAGTTGGTCCTTCATGAATTTCCCATGCGCGCGCACGACCCGATCCAAGCGGGTCATCAGGTTAGTGATTTTGACATCGTCGCGCATGCGGAATTCAAAGACCTCAGTTGTCTGGAGAAATCGCACCATTTGAAGGGCGCTTTCCCGTAACGTTTTACTGGGAATGGTTCCCTGATAGACGCACGCCCCTCCCACCTCGCGGGTTTGCTCGATAAGGGCTACCTGCTTTCCGGCTTTGGCGCCTTGAATGGCGGCTTTTTGTCCTGCCGGGCCGCTCCCGATCACAATAAGATCATATGGGGCAGGTGACGTCATGGCAAAAAACACTCCACACTTGCCCTGACGGACTCGCGCAATTCCAGAAGGGCCGCCATGTCTTCAGGGTAAAAATTCAGATCCTGCACGATCGGGAGTGTGAGCAGGGTATGTTCGTCATGTGTTGAATCCCCAAGCATGACAGAGGCCAGATGATGAGCAAGGCAGGTGATCATGGCTCCTTTTGTGGGGGAAAGGCCTTGGTGGTACTGGTCGTCCTGGTAGTAGCGGATCGTTTCCTGTACCGGATCGGGCAGTTGCCAGACTGCGGCCAATTTAGAGCCTGCTATGACGTGAAACTCTTCGAAAAGGGATTCAACGGTGGTCCAGGAAAACGGCTCCGCTGATTGGTGGGGTGATTGGGAGAGCAGATGAAGAATGGCAGGTTTCCCGATGGTATGCAGGAGCCCGCACAAAAAGGCGTTTTCCACATTATGACGGATGCGTCTGGCGATTTCTTTTCCGAACAGTCCTGTCGCTAAGGCGTGCCGCCAGAGGTTCCGTACTTCTTTCTCATAGCCGGTCGTATGAAATATGCCATTTTGAACCGACACCGAAAATGCTAACCCGGCCAACATCGTCAACCCTAACCATGTAACGGCTTGTTGCAGCGAGACGATAGGGGTGCGAGTCGAATAGGCAGGGGAATTGGCAATGCGGAGGATCTGTCCCGCAAGGGCTTGATCCTGTTGAATCAATGCAGACAGTTTTGAGGCGTCCGCATCCGGATCGTTTGAAAGCAGAAGAACCCGATTGGCCACCACGGGTAGGAGAGGAAGATCCAGATTGCCTCGTCCCAATTGATCGATCAGAAAGGAACGAAGGGTTTCCCTCTTTTCTTCTGCCAAAGGAGTGATCATGGAGTGTGCCATGTCTCAACTTGTCGGTTTTCGAGAAACAACCTTTAGAATTGTCCAGTTATGCCGGGTATCGGATAAAAAAGAAAAATGAAATCGGGTGGCGTGGGCCGCCAGCTCAACTTGTCGGAGTCTCACCAATGAGTGGCAGTAATGACAGCCCTCTTTATTGGCCGAAGGAGTCCTCTCACATCCCTGTCCGATGCGACCAAGTCTTTCAGTAAAAATGCTTCTCTAAAATATAAGCTATCCTCTTGATGAGGTTTCCCTATGTCTGTCGAGACCTGGATGAGATCTCATCCTCACCATCGGGGTATGGTTTATCATCGGGCCGTTGAAAAAAGCCGCCACCGGCGTTCCCTGCCTTCGCCGGAGCGGCTTCGCGCAGGCAGGCTGCCATTTTCCCGTGCTCACGTACTGGAAGTACGCTCTGCGCGCAATACAAAAGTTGTGTCCTTCAGGACACGGCAGACAATGTGCGGCCTTGCTGGACAAGCTTTTTTGAACTGCCCAGAGGCCTCAAATATATGAGGGGCCTGTGGGTCAAAATGCCCTTGGAAATTATTATTATTCAACACTCCCATCATGGTTGGCCTGGACTGACGGGGTGGTCTACAGTCAATCGAAGGGTCGATTGGCAAAGGGTCTGAAGCAGTGGGTTGAGGAGAGGCCTGAAAAAGGAGATAGCTATGAAACGGTTGGAAGGTAAAATCGCGGTGGTCACGGGAAGTAGCAGCGGGATTGGAAAAGCCATTGCCCTTCGATTCGGGGAAGAGGGAGCCACGGTAGTAGTGGCTGCCAGGCGATTCGATTTATGTCAAAAAACTGCGAAGAAAATTAAAGAGGGTGGCGGAAACGCCCATGCTCAACAAACGGATATTTCTCAGGAAAAACAAGTCGACCTGCTTATACAGGAAACCCTAAAGCGTTTTGGGCGTCTCGATATTCTTGTCAATAATGCCGGAGTGGTTGGAGGAGGACGGGTGGCTGATACCTCTACAAAAATGTTTGATGAGGTGGTGGGTACCAATTTGCGAGGGACCTTTTTCTGTTGCCGAGCCGGGTTTCAACAGATGAAAAGACAAGGAGGCGGGCTTATCATTAATATCTCCAGTGTAGCCGGTGTTCAGGCCTGGGCAGGAACAGGCACATACAGCGCCACCAAGCATGGCATCATGGCATTAACCAAGTCGCTGGCCGATGAAGGGCGTGCCTTTCATATTAAAGTGAGTGCGATCTGCCCGGGTGGTGTAGCCGATGAATTGGTGGATGCGACACCTGAGGAAATCCTCAACAGTGAAAAGATCAATCCCTATGATGTGGCCGAAGCCGCCATATTTTTGGCGACATTGGGGTACCATACGGTTGTGCATCAGATTGTGCTGGATCGGTTAGGGGCTGATTGGTAAGGAACGGCTAGACTTGAATTGAGAAAACATGCCCATAAAAAAACGACCTTCCTGGATAAGCCTTGGAAGGTCGTTTTTCAATCAGACTGACAGACTGAAAGAAAAATTATGTAGACCAAACGAAAAGACTACTTCTCGTCTTTTTCTCCCTCAGTTTCATCGTCTTTTTCGTTCATCTTTTGATCGTCCTTTTCGCCTTCTTCATCCTTATCCCCATCTGAGCCTAAGGGAAAGGTGTTCTGAATGGACGAATTGTCAGCCAAGGACCCGGCGAAGGTCATTCCGCCAAAGGACAAGGCAATAAGTAAGGTCAATAAAACAGTGAATAATTTAACCATGATTCAGCCCTCCAAAATTAATAAAGGTTAACTACGTTCTCCCTAAGAATCATCTTGGGAGAAGGAAACTGAACACTCACAGGGTGAGTTAAGACAGCAAAACTTATTCCACGGTTTTTGAAAAGATCAAAAACCGTAACGCATTGTTTTTGTTGGTAAAATTTAACTGTCATCCCTGGTGAATTTATGAAGAAATTCTAATAATTTCACCAAAAATAAAATCAAGTCCAGAAAACAATCAGAAAATTCACAAAAAACGATTAAAATACAATGGCTTGTTTGACAATATATTTAGAAAAATTCTTTTGAGTTCTCATCCTTCCACACTGTATGGGTTGCCCTCCATGAGTATGGTTTTCACTTCATCTGTTTTCAGACCTAACCACTGGCGGGGAGCAGAAAAATGAACAAAAATAAGTCTAAAGGACTAGAGAGCCAATCACATAAAAGCGATGGTTCAAAATGATATGACCGAGGTGACTAAGAAGGGAAATTGAGTCGGGGAACAGCCAGACCCTGAAGATCATGGCAAGGGTCTGTTGAAAAAAGCCGCCAGCGGCGTTCTCGCCCTTTTCCCGTGCTCACGTACTCAGCGTACGCTCCGCGCGTACAAACGGCTGCGGCCTGGCTGGACGGACCCTTCGGGAAGACTCAGGGCATGCTTTTTTGAACCGACCCGTAGCCTTTGATGAGGAATCTCATCCTGCGTTATTCAACACTCCCTGGCAACGAAAATGGGGGAATGATCAACGTCGAAAAAAAGGAGCCCTGAAAAAACGAATCACGGGTCCTTTTCTGGTCCTTTTTGGGATGGGTCCACATTTCCCTTTTGTTTGAAATAATCTCACCAACCTCCGCGAGATTTAACAGCCGATGCTCGCGGCAAAGCTTGCGAACGGAATCGAGGGTTTTTTCAGTAGATATCGCCGGTCACATCGCGGTATGTGCGGCGGTATGTGCGCTGAAATACGGCGAAGGCACAGTGGGGTAGGCACGATAGATATGGCGGAAGACGTCCTCGGTTTTGATCTCCACATCCTGTTCGGCAAAGCAACCTACCGGCAGGCCGGTACTTTCATTCCAGAGAAAATCATATATCGCCTGGCGAACGGCATCCCGGGTCGCTTCTTTCTCACGCCACTGATCTACCCGCAGCTTTTCTTCCTTCAAGCGAGCAAGTAATTTTGTCGCAACCGCCTTGATACGTTGGATTTCGGATGGCTTCAAGTCCGGCTTTTACAGCAGGTCGAAAATGGCCAGGGACCACTCAATTGCATTGTTCATGTTTCATGAACAGGGTAATTTCATGAACATGAAGGTATAGGAAAGGAAACTCAGCTTATTGCAGGTTTTCATAGCAAATGCTCCGCATCGTCCAACGATCGGGTGTACTCTTCAATTTGTCAGGGCTTGTTTCTGTGGCCTCCATGAGAACGCATGTTTGGGAGGATGTTCCGCTGTTTCCTTTTTACAGGTTTAAAGAAATATGCCGCTTGACTGGTCTGGTGCCATTCAACCAAGCCAGTATTTTCTTACGAGCTAACTGGAGCAAAGAGTGGATTGCTGCAGACACGTGGGCCCAAATGCAGATTCATTTTGTTATAACGATTTGGTTTTCCCTAAGCCTTCCGTCAACGCGGCAGTTCCCCAATCCTTAAGCTTCTGTTTTCTCTGATCACCCATTGGCTATGGCTCCGGAAGTTCCGTGCCCCGGTTTATGATCTCCACATATCCGCTGTAACTGAACAGTCGATTGCGTTTTTGGGCAGTGAGCTCCTGTACGACGCCGAGTTTCTCTAAGTGTGCCAGGGCCTTGTTCACGGTGGCCGGGGTTATGCCGGTTTTTTCAACCAGCCAGTTGGAAGTAGCGATGGGGTGTTCCATCAAGGCCCGGTGAATCTGGAGGGCAGAAGCCGTGGCACGGCCCAGGCTGCTGATGTTGTCACGATCCTGGTTGGACACGGTGAGAAGCTGCTGGGCCGTTTCCACCGCCTGGGTGGCGCTGACCGTGACCGCCTCGGCAAAAAATTCAAGCCAGGCTTCCCAATTGCCAATCATGCGGACTTGGTTGAGCAATTCGTAATACTGTTGTCGATGTGTTTTGAAATAGAGGCTCAGGTACAGCATCGGTTGCCGTAACATCTTCCGTTCGCAGAGCAGCAGCGTGATCAAGAGACGGCCAAGACGGCCATTCCCATCCAGAAACGGGTGGATGGTTTCGAACTGCACATGCGTCAGCGCCGCCTTGAGTAGCACCGGCGTGGGTTCGGGTTTGTCGTGGACGAAAAGTTCGAGGGCACCCATGCACGACAACACCTCTTCGGCTGGAGGCGGTACAAAAATGGCGTTGCCGGGACGAGTGCCGCCGATCCAATTCTGGCTGCGCCGGAACTCTCCGGGGGTTTGGGTACTGCCGCGACCCTTGGTCAGCAACACACCGTGGATTTCCTGGATCAACCGAAGGGAGAGGGGGAATCCCTCCGCCAAACGGCGCAACCCATGATAAAGGGCCGCCACGTAGTTACTGACGTCCCGTACGTCGTCCATCGGGACACCGGGTTCCTGATCCAGCTCGAATAGCAACAGGTCCGATAACGACGACTGTGTTCCCTCTATCATCGAAGAGAGCACTGCCTCTTTGCGGACATACATGTAGAGGAATATGGAGGTGTCCGGCAGGAGCGTTGAGACGCTGTCCAATCGCCCAATCGCCAACAGCGCCTGGTCGAATTTACTTCGCAAATCCGGTGTCCAATCGATGGGTGGATGTGGTGGGAGTGGGGCCGGGACAAAAGCCTGTACGTTTTCGCCGGTCGTCGTCACCGTCAGGTAATGGCCTTGGAGGTCGCGTTTCATTCATTTTTCTCGATATTACCAATAAACCTAAAATAACCGTAATTATTATTTTAGGATATCTACTTTACCTAAAATAAAATAGAATGACGAAAAAGGCAAGGGAATTCAGGTATTTAGTTTCCTGGATTCATTAAAACGAGATGAGAAATTAGGTTATGCACATATTAAAACCAGAAAATCTGCCATAAGCGAATCAAGATGGCATGGTCGCTGTTAGATGATGCCAAGGGCAACACACCATGAAAATCCATTATGTTATAGCGGAATTTCATGGTGTGTTTGGTCGTTTCAGCGAGGGTGTCGCAAGGGATGTTCTCAAGCATGCGCTTTAGGTGATTCCTGTTCGGTTGAGATGACCCTTGGAAGAGGTGTTCAGATCAGGCCAAATAGCAGGAGAATTTTACCGAGTGGCCATGTCTTAGCAGACAGCCTCGTGGTGTGCGATGAGAGTGTTTATGTTTGGTCGTTGATGAAACAATGAGTGACGAGAGATTTGGGTTGTTTTCCCAAAAAATGGCCCCTGGATCATTGGATCCAGGGGCCGATTGGTGGAGGTGAGGGGAATTGAACCCCTGTCCGAGAACATTCAGCGCAACAGCCCTACGTGTGTAGCCGATGATTTGTTATTCGCAGTTGCCCACGCCCACCGACCGGCTTAGAGCACCCGCTAGCCCAGAATGTTCTCGTCCGCCGCCGCTGAGCACCGGCATTGGACCAGCCTGCAGTGTGACGCCCCTTCCTCACCCGCAGGCAAAGAGAGGAGGGACGGCGCGGTCAATTAAGCCGCGAGAGCCAAGTTATCGTTGGCACTTAATGTTTTCCCGAAGGTTTTACGAGACTCCGAGAGCTCGACACGCTCTGTTGACCTCTTGATTCCCGTCGAAGCCAGTCACCCCCTTGTTAAAATTCAAAATTTTCTCCCTACTTATCAGAGAGTTCCTTATATTATACACTGATCCTCCCTTTAAATTCACAAACACATCTTTAGGGAGAATTGTTCTTTTTACAAGATAGCCACTAAAGAAGAAAGATCAAGCAAATACGTGACAAGCGGACAAGACCTTCAACTTCGTCATCTTTTTTCTGTTGAAACCCTAGAGCCCTTTGAGGCGCTCTCAAGCTTCCGTTCATTCCAGGGTAGGTTTTTTTAAGGTGTTCTGGGATCCCTCTTTTGGGATAATCTCCTTCCGTTGTGATTTTTTCGTACCCTCTGATACAGGTGAAGAATGCTTTTTAGGGTGGGTGATGCAATTCAATTTAATGAGCAGAGAAGAGGAAGGAGTAGAAGCCTATGGCGTGGACGTTGTTGGTGGTGGCAGGAATTTTTGAGATTATCTGGGCCACGGGATTGAAATATACGGATGGGTTTACCAGGTTATGGCCGAGTGTTGGCACTGTGGTGGCCATGGCCGTCAGTATGATTTGCCTGTCGTTAGCTTTCCGGGTCATTCCGATGGGAACCGCTTACACGGTATGGACGGGTATTGGTGCCGTGGGCACGGTTCTCTTGGGTATTTTGTTATTTGATGAGCCGAAAAATGCTGCCAGATTAGTCTGTATAACCCTCATTATTGTGGGCATTGCGGGACTAAAATTGTCCGATCCTTCCTGATGGAAACCGGTTTGTCCTATTTGATTTCACTGTTTTGAAATTTGAAATTCTTTGAGAAGATTCATTTACGAAAGAAGGAATGTCCGGAATTTATTGATTCTATGTATTTTTTTATCGTGATGAATTCAATGGCTTAGTTTTCGGTCGAGTGTTGAAGGATCGCGTCAATCAGTTCTTGATGCCCATGTGCGCGAAAGTAAGATACCGATTCACGAGGTCTGATAGGAAACGGAGGATAATGTGAAACATCGTTGGTTGTCCCGTTCTGTTACGTGTTTCTGTCTTCTGCTGCAGACATGTATCAGTAGCTCCTCTTCGCTGGCGGAATCCATTACCGATACATTGCAGAGGAAAGCAATCATGATCATGTCCCCGACGAATGCCTCGGCGCATACCACCACACCCATCACCATCAAGGTGCACGCTGCACACCATGCGGCAAAGGCCATGCAGGTATGGCTGGATGGCGTCGATATCACCTCGCGGTTTATGCCGACCGACCGCAAAGGTGTCCACCGGGCCGAGGTCGACCGGCCTGTAGTCAATTGGGGCAAAAATCAGATTGTCGTGACATCAGGAGCGCACCGGAAAAGGAGTCATTTTTTTCTTGATGAGTATCAGAGTGGAAGTCCCGCTGCGGCCAATCTGCCGCGGCTGATCCCCATTGAGACCCGTGTGGTCACCGGCTCAGGCGACCAGGCGACGGATTACCATATCGCGCTCTACAAGGATCCAGACGATCCCACGGCAGCCACGCTGATACCGGCGCCTACCCCCAAGGACGGGTCGAATGTCGGCTTCCAGGTGGTCTATTTGAAGCGCTCGGATTTGTCGGTGGTGTCCAATGTTTCGGTAGGCAAGCCCTCCAGCAAGACGCCGTTTAGCGACTCACCACTGTATCATGCATTAGTTGACACGCCTGCAGACTGCGGCTCCGTCGGATGCATTCGACTCATCCAAAGTCTTGAAACTATTGGCTTTACCCCATGCTATCATTCTAATGATAAGAATACTGATTGCTCAGACTTTACAACGCTGTTGAAGAATGACTTAGGCCTTTCCTCGAGACTGGCCTACGTCAACGGTGATGAGGCGCACATCGCGTTCTCTTCCATTTCAAACACCACACCTTCCACAAACACAAACAATTTCCCGGCCGGGACGTTTTTTGAGAGCCTGACGTGCAGCGGCAGCAATTGGGACAGCGGCCCGGCATGTGATAGCCTCGGCAATCCCAATACGTCGCACACCGCACCCACGGGGGCGACACCGTCACAGCTCGGCAAGATCGCCGGCGTGCTCATTCTCGATAATCACCATAATTTCACCTTTGCCCAGAACGCCCCCCTCGTCAGTTTTTCAACCTCTACGATCGGCATGGGTACTGATGTGACCAATACCATTACCGTGGACGGGAAGCCCTATGTGTCGGGCCCGCTATACCCCAGCCAAGGCGGTTTCCACCTCCTGATTGTGAACAGCAAGAATTTGGCCGTTGTCCAGCACCAGACCTTTCCCAGCAAGGGTGACGCGAGTGAAATCGAGGCGCTGTCTAAGGCGATCGACCTACACAAATCCTATGGGTATCTCTTTTTCATCGCCGGGTTTGGATATACCAATTATAACTGCCAACCCGGTACGAGCGGGCCCTGTGGGGCGCGTGGTAATTGGTACCAAGCTTCACAAGTGATGGCGGATTTGGGGGGAACGCAACAGGTGTTCTACCTCGCCAACAATCCCAATAGCGACCCATACCAGTATGACGACTACACCCTGGTCGGGTCGTTTATGGATGGTATGAAAGGAGGCACAGACACGGGACTCCACCAGATCGGCGCCGAGATGAGCTCGGTCATCTCGCGTGAAACGGAGGCGTTTCCGCCGCCCACCGGTCAGGGCCAGGGCGCAGACATGGAAGGGTTCCTGCACATGAACCACCAAGGGTTCTACAGTCCGGCATCGTTCGGACACCGCCTCAACCTGAGCAAGACCACGATCGCGGATATCTTGTCGGCGTCCTTGCTGAATCCCACGCCCTGGCCGTTTCCCGGACCCGATGCCAAGGGATCGAAAGCCGCTTACGATTGGATCAGCCGGCAGCTGTGTTGCCTCGATATTCGCTCGGCCTATGTCAATCTGAATATTTCACCGGCCATTTGGCTGGCGGACCTGCGACATCTGGCGTACGACCCCTCGAGCATCCCCAATTCCAGCCAGGCCGATTTTAATGCCATGGTGCAGCAGCTCACCACCGAGTTCCAATACGTCACGCTGGCGCGTCTCTTCCAACGCAATGTCGTCGGCCTGTACCAGGATCAGCAGGCCAACGTTTCCCTGCTATTGCAAGATGATGGCGACAAGATTTTGAAGAACCTGCAAGTCGGTCTCACCACCCCGGCGCATGCCGCCTCATGGACAGGCATATTGAATGACGTCTTCAGTATTGGGTCCAGCTTGCTCAATGCCATTCCCGGTGGAGGAATTGTGACGGCGGGCACCGAGGTCGCGCTGACCGTCGGCACCGCGATTGCCTCTCAGGCCGCGTCTCATACCAATTCGCCCGCCGGCACGCCCCTGCAGGCACAGGAGAACCAGGAAATCGCGGCGGGCAATTTGGCGAACCAATTGGCGAATCAGTTCTCGGCCACCCTGATCTCTCTCGGAAGTGAATTCGATCGCGTGGTGACCGACTGGGGACGGCTCAAGACCCTGGCCGGGCCACTCCTTGCCGATCAAGTTCCCTGGGACAACAATGCCACGGGCCTGCTGTTGCAGAGCTACGATCGGGCGGTCCAGCGCGAACTGTACGTGCAACTCCTCCCAACCAACTTCGTGGTTCAGCATCTTCCATACACAGGCCATGACCTGCACGTACAAAAGACGTCGGATGGTAGCGACTATATCTGCGACTGGGAACATTTCGCTAACAATAAAGCGGTGCTCTACTACCCGAACGGCCGCATAAACGATGACCACCATGATGCAGACGCCGGCAAATATCCCAAGCACTTCCAATGGGGCATCTGGGCGTTGACGCTTGCCAAGCAACAAAATGAAGGTTGTCCCGGCAACAAGGGAAACTACCCGAACACGTATGACTATCCGGACACGTTTGGCCTGTTCCAGCCGCTGGATCCCGGCAATCCGGATGCCCTAGGCGCCTATCGTTTCTGGTTCTACACGCGCGGCAGCTTTCAAACTATTGAAAATAACCACAACCAGCCGTGCTACGACGCAAGTTGCTGATCCCCCATTGTGTCACCGGGACGCGAAGCCTTCGCAGACCGGCTCGCGCTCGCCTCCGCTCACTGGGCAGGAATAACGAGTGCAATTCATCCACGTTCTCTCTCGTGTGACACAAGTTTTCAGTCTGATGGTGCCTACGAAAGAAGTAAACGGATGGATTCTTGTCTGCCAAAAGGATAGGTCTGGATGAATGGGCGGTCTTCGCCCCTGAGCGACCGTGTGTTCCACGAGGGGGAATGGTGGGTTCAGTCAGTCATCCTTGTGGGAACTGACGATTGTCTTAAATGGAGTACTGGAAGTCGGCACGGCCCCTGGGCGGTTCAGCCAGAATCTTTCTGGATTTGAGCAAATCAATGATTTGGTGGGTGCAGTCATCGAAATTTTCCGGCCCAGCGAAAATCAGATCGGTATCGGGCTGAGGCCCTTGTAAATCCTTGGCCATGTGGATGGTGATGACTGGGATCGGGTTCACCAACGTTTGCACGGTTTGCACGATGTGTTTCATCGGTTTTTTGAGGGCATTGGTTGTGGAAATCACCAGGGATCCTGTATCGGTCAGCAACCGTACGACTTCGCCAAATCGTCGGATGATTTCATCAGGTTTCGTGTCAACGAGATCAGCATCAAGACCCCGTTGCAGATTCTCCGGCGCGAGAAGGTAGGCATGTCGGCCTTCCGCGACTAAGACGGTTTCCAGTTTTCGAGCCAGAAATCCTTTCGCGGTGGTATCTGGGCCGGTGAGTAAGACCACAGCCGCTCGATGTCCATAGTGTTGAGCGCGGTCTTCTGCTCCCACATCTCCCTTGACCCATGCGGAATCCCGTTCGCGTGCCTCCGTTCGAAAATCTTCCTGATCATCCTGGACCAGTTCCGTGATGATTCCCCCTCCTGCCACATCGTATTCGTCCACCAACACGAAGCGGCCGGTGGTCTCGAACTGCGCATAGAGATCAAAAGCGATGGGAGATTTGGTCCGAAGCGTGATATCGGCCACTTCATTCCGTTTCACGGTGGTTTGCGTCTGTCGGTCGTCTAAATTGGAGGCGTCCACTATGCGATGAATGATGGCCACTTCGCAGGGGACTTCCCTGGTGGCCAGTCGTAAGACATAGGGCCGGCGGGTTTCTAAGGGACGCCCTCCTAACCAGAACAAGTTGGCACGAATGCGGGTAGAGACCAACGGCCTGGCATCATCGTGTGTCGCAAATTCCCCTCGTTCTACAAAAATTTGTTCGTCCAGGGTGATGCCGACGGATTGACCGGCTTCGGCTTGAGTGGGCGGTGGATCGAGATTGAAGGCTTCAATCGTTTGGATATTGGCTGACTTGTTGGAAGGGGAAAAAACCAGCCGGTCACCAATCTTAAGTTTCCCTGCCGTGATCCGGCCAACTAAAATCCGGCGGGCGTCGAATTTATACACGTCCTGAATGGGAAGACGAAGCGTTTGTTCGGCACGTTTGGATTCCAGATGGAAATGCGCCAGGGAATCCAATACGGATGGTCCGGTGTACCACGGAGTTTCCGGACTTGATTTGATGATATTGATGCCCTGTTTGGCGCTCGCGGGGATGACATATTGGGGAATGACGTTCAATTGGGTGAGAAATTCCCGGTATTCTTTTTCGATGGCGTGGAAGGTGTCTTCCCGATAATTGACCAGATCCATTTTATTGACCACCACGGTCACCTGTTTGACTCCTAACATGGAGAGCAACAGCCCATGGCGTTTTGATTGGTCGCGCACGCCTTCCAGGGCATCAATGACCAGAAGTGCCGCTTCCGCACGAGCGGCACCTGATACCATGTTTTTCAAGAATTCCTTATGACCAGGTGCGTCAATGATAATGTATTGTCGCCCTCCCCAGGAGAAGAAGGTTCGGGCTGTATCGATGGTGATTCCCTGTTGTTGTTCTTCCAAAAACGCATCAAAAAGAAAAGCGTATTCGAATTCTTTGCCTTGTTTTTTGCAAATGGCCTGGATTTTTTCAATTTTGCCGGTTGGTAACGTCCCGGTGTCAGCATACAGACGGCCCAATAACGTGGATTTGCCGTGGTCGACGTGACCCACGATGACGATATTCATTCTCTCCCGGATGGAATTGTCCTGGGGAGTGTCGGGAGATTGGCCTATGGCTGGTGTGACCGTCATCTTCACATGTATCCATCTTTGCGTAATTGTTCCATCCCTCGTCCTTCGTCTTGTGCGCGTCCTGCCCGTTCCGCCACCTTGGTGTTGCGTAATTCAATGATGACTTCATCCACATTTTTCGAGGTGGAATCAATTGGTGTCGTGCATGGGGCGCATCCCAGACTGCGATAGCGTTTACCGGTGCCTTGATCCAGGTACAGATTATCCAGAAAGGGAATATTTTCTAATTTGATGTACTCCCAAATATTGATCTCTGTCCAATCCAAAAGGGGATGAATCCGGATATGGGTGCCCGGAGGAAACGAAAGTTTATATTGATCCCAAAGTTCGGGGGGTTGGTCGCGAAAATCCCATTCATTGTTTTTGTCGCGCGGGGAGAAGTACCGCTCCTTCGCCCTGGTACTATCTTCGTCAGATCGCACACCCAAAATGACCCCTGTGTAACCCTTCTCTTCCAGCAATTGTTTTAATCCTAGGGTTTTTAAGGCGGTGCAACATTCCACTCGTCCCTTTGTGTGGTTCATCCCTTCGGCCAAGGCTTTTTTATTTTGTCCCACGATCAGATTTAATCGCCATTCGCGTGCGAGGCGATCCCGATATTCAATCATTTCAGGAATTTTATAGCTTGTGTCGACATGGAGGAGCGGGAAGGGCACATGGCCAAAAAAGGCTTTTCTGGCCAGCCACAATAGCACCGTTGAATCTTTGCCCATGGACCACAGCATGGCCAGGTTATCAAAGTTTTTGTACGCCTCACGCAGGATATAGACGCTTTGATCTTCTAACTGGCGGATATGGTTCATGCGGGTACCACCGCTGGTGCAGGGGAAACGATGAATTTGGACTGTGGGGGGCGTCCTTGGACCAAGGCGGTAAAGAACGCTCCGGCTTTGCCGGAATCCAGTGTGTCCTGGGCGAGAGGTGCGGCCTGCGCGAGAGAGGAGGCCAATCCTGCGGCATACATCAGTAAGGCTGCATTCATGATCACCCAGTTCCGTCTGTCGCCTTTCGGGCGATCGACGAGTAATTGCGTCATCAATTGGGCTTCATGTTGGGGGTTACCCGATCCCGGCCCATTGATGGTCGAACTCATGGCTTGAAATGGTCCGGATCGGAATCCGGCATCATCGGGACGAAAGACTAACGATGAAATATGCCCGCTTCGTAATTCGCGCGCTAAGGAAGGCGCGGAGAGGGACAGTTCGGGAAACCCTTCGACTCCTTGAATAATCAGGGCCCGCTTCGAGCCCAGCATGTCCAAGGCTTCCACCATTTTATCCAGGTATGGAGGATGGGAAATGCCAATGACTTGTGAGCCGACCCTGGCCGGGTTCAGTAGTCTGGACACCTGATGGGAAAGGTTTTGCAGTCCGAATGCCTGACGCAGGTCCAGTAATTTGGTTAACGGCGCATGATATCCCGCTAAATCCATGTACACCCAGGGCGATTGAGCGCCATGTTCAATTGCTTCAGCCGCAGAATTGGCGATAGGAAGCTGTAAGTGACGAAGGACTTGAGGGAGATCGTAGGGGAGGTCGGGGTTTTCTACCCCATGCATGAAGAGACCTGCGCCGGCTGCAGCCGCGACAAGGCTTGCGGCGATGACCACATGGATGGTGTTGTGCTTTTCTCCATAGAGAGGAAGGTCCACCATGTTTTCGGCATGCGGGAGGGGAATCGGTGGCGCCCACTTGCGGACCGTTGTGGAGAACGCGGCGAGTTCGCTGATGGATTCGGTTTTGATGCGCATAGCCATCAAAAACGCTCCCACCTGAACGTCGGTGGCTTGCCCTTCAATGATGGTGGTAAGAGCCACCTTGGCCTCGTCCCAGGTCAAATCCTTGGCACCCTTCAGCCCCTTTCCAATTTTTGCAATCAGATGATCCATGCCATGGTTCCGGGTTAAAAGGTCAAAACCTGGTCAGCCGGAAGAATAGCTTCCGTCCAGAAGGCCTCTGCAGTTTGCACTTCATCTAATTCCGGAATGAGTTCTTCGACTTTCACTCCAAAATATTTCAGAGAATCCGTACACACCGAAAATTTGACGTTTCCTTTTTCTTTGGAAGTTTGCATGAGTTTCGAAAGGTCCGCTTTATTCTCTTTTTTCATGAGTTCACGAACAAAGCCTTCTCGCCCTTTAAATTCCGGGGACATGGTCAGTTCTTTGATCTTGGTTTTGGTCATTCGACCTGCGGCTTCGTCACGGAAATAGCCACTCACCTCGATCCCACTGGCCGCTGCCAGGGCTATCCACTCGCAGGCTTGGAAAAGGTTGTTCCACCCCCCTCTAGTAATAATGACGGCAATTTTTTTCACTGGCGGTCTCCATTAGCTACTTGATTAAGAAAAATGCATGTGAACTCATGAATAACGGCATGGTCACGTGGCTGGATTATCGATGAAGCCCACATTCGGTTTTTCCCGAACTTTTCCATCGTCCGGAGCGTGGGTCCTCTCCCGGCATGACAGGTGCTGTGCAATGGGTACATCCAATGCTGGGATAGTGTTGATCATGCAAGGCGTTATACGGAACGGTATTCGTGCGAATGTATTCCCACACCTGTTCCCATGACCAGGAGGCCAAGGGATTAAATTTCACAAGGCCAAATTTTGTATCCCAATCGACAATGCCGGCATTGGCACGCGTGGGTGATTGATCACGCCGAATACCCGTAATCCACGCTGCATACTTTGCCAGGGTGCGTGTGAGGGGCTCAACCTTTCGCAGTGAACAACATTGATCGGGATCCCGCAGCCATAAGGCTTCCCCAAACGCTGTGGCTTGTTCGGAAGGGCTGAGCGTTGATTTGACCTGGATAATCTGATCATCCCTTAACTGATAGTGTTGAATCATCTGATTCCGAACGGCATGGGTTTCAGAAAATAAAAAATCAGTATCTAAATAAAAGAGTGTGCTGTTTGGATTTGAGCGAAACATCATATCGGCCAGAACAACATCCTCGGCACCAAAACTACAGGCCAGAATAATCGTTTCCCCATATTCCGCAATCGCCGTCTCGACAATCTTCATGGGAGTCTGGCCCTCCATGGATCGATTGATCGCAACGAGTTCTTCTGGAGTTGGATGGGTATTGAGGAAAAGAGCCATGGCGTTTTACGGTTCCACTTTCTCCACTAACACTCGGAAATGCTGCTCCTGGGCGTCTATGGGTTCCTGTTTGAGCACATTGTGCCCATCGTTTCGAAGGCTCACCGGGACGTTGCGAATCGGATCGCCCCCGTCCAACCAAACTTCCAACTGATCACCGTGGTCCATCATTTCTAATTTTAATTTGGTTTTCACATAATTCATGGGGCAGGCCACGCCACGGAGGTCGTAGACGGGTGCGCCTGACGGGGCGGATTCCTTGTCAGATGAAGTGGGTACCGTCTTGGTTGATCCAGTGGGCTGTTGTTCCGGTTCAGCAGGAGCCAGCTTGAGGTCTTGGCCGATTTGGTCCGAAACGGTCCGGCAGAGGTCCACGAAACCTTTTGTAAATGCGATTTTTCCTTGTGTCAGGTCAGCCGAGGCGTCTTTGTTTCCCAGATCCCCCACTGTAGTGGCCAGATTATGGTATTCCGCCGGCATGAGCCTTTTGGCAACAATCAACTTGTCAAATTCCGCTAAGGTATCGGCATCCGTGTTTGGATCAATCCCTTCTGTGACAAGGATGGCTTTTGCTCCTGCCACCACCGCTCGATAGGCTTTGTTGATAGCAAAGGCGTATTGGTGTTTTTCAGCCAACAGGCGTGCTTGATAGAGTTCCTGTTCCGCTTCAAGAATCCGATTGTCGATCATCTCCAATGCGCCGCCGGCGCATTCGCCGGGTCCGAGGTCCTCAACCGAAAATTCCTCATCGCCTTCCCAGTCAATGTAGAATTGCGGATCTTCCTGATATGAGGGAAGAATGGTGTAGGGAATCAGTTCATCTTTTAGTTGGAGTTTCCCCGTGCGGTCGATAAACGCCAAGAGGGATTCCCCATTTTTTCTTTCACGGCGATAAAGGTCGAGCAGATGCTGGACGGCAGCGGGGACATTTTTCGCAGGGACCTTCACAATAAGTTGGGCAATTTTGGCCGTGCCGTTGACCCGTCCCCCAAGGTGCAGTTCATATACTGGCGCCACATGGTCTCCAATGCGTTTGCCGACTCCATGCAATCCAATTGTGGCGATATGATGTTGAGCGCAGGAATTGTGGCAGCCACTGATTTTCACGTTCACCCCTTCCAGGTCCTCTGCGATTTTCCCCGCAGGGAACACTTCTGCCAACGCCCGCGCCAGTCCCTTAGAAGAGGTAATTCCCAGCCCGCAGGTGTCGGTCCCTGGGCAGGAGACGATATCTGCTACGCCTTCAGCTCCAGGGTCGCCCAACCCATGAGCGACTAATTCGTCATAGAAGTGTCGGAGACGCAGTTCAGGAAGCCATCGCACCATAATGTTCTGATTGATCGTGGTACGAAGGTTTCCGTTGGCATACCGTTCGGCGAGATCGGCCAGTCCAAACATTTGCTCAGACGTGAAATCACCGGAGGGGAGTCTCACCACCGCTGTTCTATAGCCGGACTGGCGTTGCGTAATCACATTGGTTGCACACCAATGATCGAACGCCTCTTGAGATGAGGGATCTTCAAGATTGGATGGGCCCTGAGGGCGGTTGTTCCCATTGCCCTGGGTGGAGGTGCCGTTCCCGGATTTCGTGGGCATTACTAGGGGAGGATCATCAGGATACGGTGCCGTTTTCAATCCAAGTTTGGTGGCGCCTGATTGCAACATGGCATCGTAGGTCTCTTTCCATCGTTGAGAAAATTCATCAAACCCTAATTTGTCAATGACAAATTTCATCCGGGCTTTGCTTCGGTTTTTTCGATTGCCTAAATTATCAAACACCTTGAGCATGGCTTCGATGGCGGGAATCAACTCTTCCATGGGCACGAATTCATGAAGCACTTTGGCGAGGCGTGGAGTGGCCCCCAATCCGCCTCCAACGACCATTTTAAACCCCGGAACCCCTTGGGTATTGCGAGCAGCCAGAAGTCCGACATCGTGGATGGGCGTGAGGGCACAGTCATGCTTACAGCCGGAAAACGCAATCTTAAATTTACGAGGGAGGCTTTGGTTGAGCGGATTCCGTAATAAATGATACGCCACGGTTTTCGCGTAGGGTGTCACGTCAAACACTTCACCGGGGCATACCCCTGCCAAGGCACAGGCTGTGACATTCCGGACGGTATTGGCACAGGCTTCTCGAGTGGTAAGTCCAACTTCCGCCAGTTTTCGCATGATGGTGCCAACGTGGCGGAGAGGAACAAAGTGCAGTTGAATATCCTGCCGCGTCGTGACATGTCCCACGCCGGTTGCAAAGGTATCTGCAATGTCCGCTACTTGGCGCAGTTGATTGGCGTTGAGACCACCGAAGGGGATCTTGATCCGGACCATTTGGACATCCGCCTGCCGCTGACCATAAATGCCGTATTGGAGTCGAAACGGTTTGAACACGTCGGCTGGAGTATCACCTGATTGCAGGCGGTTGACCTCGTCTTCGAAGGTTTCTATTTCTTCAAGAATTTCCTGGGGTATCGGAACCGTGTGAATAGGAGGGTGGCTGGTGACCGGTGAGGTGTTCATGATAATTCTCCAAGTCCCGTGTAGAGGGAAAAATGTCTAGGGTTGGCTAAAAGCAATAATTTTTGTTCGACCTTGGAATTGTCCATCATTTGCCAAAACTAAATATGATACATCAGGCAGCGCTGGGTTTCGAGCGTTTCATACTGTTCGACCAATTTTTGTAGGGAAATGCCCCGCAGGACTGCCTGCTCCGCCTCTTGAACCTGTTGCCAAATATTGGAAAGTAGGACGTTCGGAACCTGTCGGTTTTCTGAATGGCCATTGGTGTGCCCATGTTGGAGCAATGGTTCCGTCGCCCACCCATTCATTGAATTTACTAGATCCGCCAGGGAAATCTGACTGGGATGTTGTGCAAGGGTATACCCTCCTTGTGCTCCTCGAAGGCTCCTGATGATCCCGGCTTGTTTTAAGTGCTGAAGGATCTGCTCAATGAATCGAGAAGGTATCCCCTGTCGTTGAGCGATGATTTTGGCTTGAAGCGGAATGGACCTGTCCTGCTTTGCTAGCTCAATTGTGGCCATAATCCCATAGGTGACTTTAATCGGAAACTTGTTCATACGCTAATTCATACTAAAACGATAGGAATAATGTGTAATATAAAAGTCGCAGAAAGCCTTTGTCAAGAAATATGCACCTCCTTTTATTCAAAAAAGTTATGCGGGGACAAAAGTTGGTATCTGAACCAATTCCTGCGGGATGGATTTATCAGCAGGGGGATCTTGAATCAAATCAAAAAATGAACAACAAACGCAGGGCTGTCCTGCTTGAAGAAGACCATACCATCCTTCAGTCTCGGGGAGACAGGATAGTGCGTGAGGATCGGCTGCAATCGTAGGAAAACGACTAATGGACGATGAAGAAAGCAAAAAGTCTATCGCTTATGATCTACAGAAAACAAAGGAAAGACTCGGACGGGGATTACAAGCGACAAAGGAAAAAGTGAATCAGGGACATTCTGGAATAGAACGTTTGCAAAATGATCTGCAGAATGTCGAAGTGCAGAATAATCTTCTGGTTATGAATCTCAAACAGAAAGACGAAGAAATCAAAACATTAGAATTGCGTCTTCGTGAATATTTTTCCTTGACTGCTTCTTCGTTCCGAATTGAGGAGCACATCGGATACGCTCAGAGAATGGCTTCAACTTTAGATCTTCGGACCGTGGAGAGATGTCTTGAAATCCCAATTCTGCGTTGGTTTCCTTCCTGATCGTATTGAAAACCCAGGTCAGCATTCTCTGCACTGATATAGGTATGTTGCCGTTAAATGGTTTAAGAAGGGCGAAACCCTCCACTGTGCCAAGTTCCATTATATTCCGATGAATCATATACAGGAATACGGGTACCTTTGAAATCCCAACTGTGAGAGTTGTTAGGTCCCGATCTGGTGGGTGAAGAGAGATGCACCCCGGTGCATGACCATATGCCAGGATAATCCGTGTTTCCGAAGTGCCTCAACAGCCTTAGCGGCATCAGGGTGGAGGGGAACCTAACGGGGCTCCCCTTGTCGGCTCCGGACTTTCCGCACATGGCCTGTTTCTCCTGTCCGATCCCCATCTGAATCTCTCGCGTATCTGGAATCTCGAACTTTATGATCCGTTTTGTTATTCTTGGACATCGTGGCGTCTCTCGTTTGAGGTGGGAATATGGGAGGAACACCTATTTCAAAGCGAGGCCCGCGTTTTTCACCTCACCGCAAACCCTACTTTACAATGACAGCCACCTTTTATTCGATAAGCATCTTCAGAATTTAATAGGTCTTCGTCTCGGTGGCTTGATTTATTTATGATAGAAAAATTTGATCTGATTCTAGTCGGTACAGGTTTCGCTTCATCATTTTTTTTGAATACTTTCCTTGCTAAAGCCAAGCCAACCACACGCATTTTAGTCCTGGAACGAGGACGATTAGATACCCATGCTTGGCAAGTGAACAATCGACGTAATACGAGCCAAAATCCCAATGACACCTTTATAAACACACATCCACAAAAAAAGTGGAGATTCACCCCTAGTTTTGGTGGTGGTTCGAATTGTTGGTGGGGCGTAACGCCAAGGATGATGCCCAATGATTTTCGAATGCAGTCCGCCTATGGGGTGGGTGTTGATTGGCCTATCAGCTATGAAGAACTAGAGACATTTTATGCTCGAACCGAAGAAATGATGTCTATTTCTGGTCCCGACGATGGTTCACCTTTTCCCCGAAGCACCCCTTACCCCCAACCTCCTCATCGCTTTACCGACCCAGATAAAGTTTTGAAGAAGGCCTATCCTGATCTCTTTTTCCATTTACCCACCGCTCGTGCCAGCAAATCCACTCCTAATCGTCCCCGGTGTTGCGCGACCGGCGTCTGCAATTTATGTCCAATCAATGCGAAATTCACGGTCCTCCATGAAATGAAACATCTGTATGAGGATTCCAGGGTGACCTTAATTCTAGAAGCAATTGTCCAAACAGTTGAAACACAGGCGGGGGTAGCAACCGGAGTCAGTTATCTCAAAAATGGCGTGGTCTCTCAAGCAGGGGCAGATATAGTTGTGTTAGGGGGTAATGCGATATTCAATCCACATATTTTACAAAGATCACATATCAGGCACCCACTTCTTGGGAAATACCTGGATGAACAAATAGCATTAAAGGTAACAATTGATTTGGATGGTCTCAATAACTTCCAGGGAAGTACCAGCAATACCGGACATGGGTATATGTTGTATGACGGAGAGCATAGGAAGGAACACGCCGGTTGCCTAATAGAGACTTGGAATACACCCAATGACCTTCGTATTGAGCAAGGAAAATGGCAACAAAGATTAATATTGCGGATCATCTATGAAAATCTGCCCAATCAACAAAATTATATTAAATATGATCCAAATAATCCTGACTTACCAGAGACTGTTTACACAGGTCCTTCCGACTATGCCCTAAAAGCTATGAAAAAGTTGCCATCGATTCTGCCGGGGATATTGGGTTCGCTGCCCATTGAAAATTTACGTATTGGCGATAGACCGCATTCAACGGAGGCGCATATATTAGGCACAACCGTCATGGGTCATGATCCTCAAACAAGTGTCATTGATAAGCATTTAATCCATCATCAAGTTAGGAATTTGTTGGTTCTGGGTAGTGGCGCGTTCCCAACTGTTGCTCCGGCTAATCCCACCTTGACTATATCTGCATTATCGCTTTGGGCAGCTCATCATTTGCTGAATTAAGGTAGGTAAATTATGGGAGAAAAGATAGGTCGGCGAACTTTTATTTTAACTGCCTTGGCCTCCGGACTATTCTCCTCTCTTGGAGGCTGGTGGATTATTAAGTCGACAAATAATGTGAATATGATAGTGGGTCTTGTTCGTAAGAAACTACACTATCTTCAAATTGACGAAGCCGGTCTAAATGCCTTTGCTAAAGATTTTGTCAGAGAAGGATACAGGGCCTCAATGAAGCTAACAATTATTAGCCATTTTTTTATTTACACAAATCTACTCGATTCCATGGGTAGGTTGAATGATCTTGGAGGCCGCATTGCAAAAAGTTTCTTACTTTCAAGTGATTTTTTCTGGTACGGCTCTGATGTGACCCGTGTGGTCAAATATCTTGGCTTTTACGATCCCTATGTTAAGCCCTGTCGTAATCCTTTTGCTAAATTCAACTGAAAGAGGCCATCATGACCAGGGAGATGAGGAGAATCTCCTGTATTGAGTCAGGGAGTTTCATTGAGCAAAGGAGTTATCGCGGCATGTTTACCCATTTGTCATCAGAGGAGGATCCCATGGCATCCAAAGTGAAAAAAGCCCAGACTAAGAAGAAAGGACCGGTACAATCACAATCCAAAGTCGTTGCAAAAAAGAAGGCAGCACCCAAGCGTTCCTCAACAAAGAGTCAGGGGGTGGCTTCAGGGACTCGCAATCCCTCCACAAAAACCAAAACGACATCGACTCCTAAAACGAAAAAACCTGCCCAGCAGCGTTCACGCACAGCGGCTATGCCTGAGTTACGGATTGGCGATTCTGCTCCTGCTTTTTCCCTTCCCGATGACACTGGACACATCGTGAATTCCTCTGAGCTTCGAGGGAAAAAAGTGGTTGTGTATTTTTACCCGAAAGATGACACGCCCGGATGTACGACAGAAGCCTGTTCGTTTCGTGATGGTATTCAGGAATTGAGAAAGAGTGGTGCCCTCGTGTTCGGTGTGAGTGCGGATTCAGTCTCGTCACACCGGAAGTTTTCCGATAAATTCCAACTCAATTTTCCCTTGTTAAGTGATGAGTCTAAGGCCATGATCCAGGCCTATGGGGTGTGGAAAGAGAAGTCACTCTATGGCCGAAAATATATGGGGATTGAACGAACAACGGTGGTGATTAATGAGGACGGGACCATAAGAAAAATATTTCCGAAGGTCAAAGTGAACGGGCATTTTGCTGAAGTGCTTCAAGCCCTCAGATAGAGTTGCGCTGAAAAATGATGACAAATGAGGGAAAACGTCCTACCCATTCCGTTCATGGGCATCGCCAATTTGAGAAAAAGTCTCTTCCCCGAAGATGGCATTCGGATTGAGGTAGTATTTGAATTCAAGCAGATTATGCGACGGATCTTCCAGAAAAAACGTTAAGTGTTCGAGAGGAGTACCAGAAAAACGTCGACGGGGCTCACGAAAAAAAATGAGGCTATGTGTTTGGGCACGGTTTCGTAGTTCATTCCACTCCTCTTCCGTGCGGCAGATTAGCCCGAAATGCCGGGGGTAGATACTTTTTTGTGGGAGCCCAAGGTCCTCAGTCACATGGGCAACAATTTGGTGGCCGTGGAAGTTTAATGTGATGGCGACGGAAGACTGGCGGCCCGGGCCGCATCCCATAGCTGTTAAGCTAACCAAAGATGTTCCTTGTCCCTGCGCTTGCCTTGCGCTTTTTTTGTGTTATATTACCGATAGCTATATCAAGGCTATCGGCTATAACGGGAGGAGGAACCGATGACGCGAGACGAGCAGACCC
>BQIW01000011.1 GCA_021604105.1 Nitrospirales bacterium
ATAGACCCGCTCGGCCAGATCACTACACATCGCATCAATCCGTTCATTCAATTGTTCAAACCCCTTCAAGGATTGACAAATTTCTTCACAGTTCTCCCCTTCAATCTCAAACGAGACAAAGGGACCGAGTTTAATTCGAAGGACCATATTGGCCGCCATTCTATCACCTTTGGTAAAAAATGAAACCGGGGTACGCAAATAAGGGCGTTCCCTTCAATACCTTGCTTCCCCTGAATTTGACGTGGGCCTACTCACCCTTGATTATTTCGATTTCCTTGAATCCTGGCGTCGCACCTGACGCCTGCCGTTTCCCTTCCCCGCTTTCATTGTTTCAGTCCCATTGGGCTTCTTTTTCGCCATTCCATGGCCATTCATCTGCCTGTGACCATTAACCGGCTTGTCGTGCACCTGACTCAGGTTTCTATCCGCCTCTCGCAGGAATTTCACCATCTGATCCATTGAATGCAACATCACTTCAATCGTGTCTTTTTGTTGTCGATCAAGGTTCTGGTACAAATCTTCAAGTTTTCGTTCAAGTTCCTGCCCGTCACTGGAAGTGCGATATTCTTTGCCACGTTCCCGCAGAACGGTTCCGAACTGATCCAGAATGGAGATCACACCAAATAAAATATCCAACGTTACGTCCTGTGCTTCCTGGCCACGAGGATAGGGGTGCGGACGGCAATGAGAACAGGCCAGAAACTGTTCATCAAATCCCATGCTCCATCTGGCGAAAAGCGCCGACCGGGAATCGTCAGCAATATTCGAACATCCCCGACGATGAAGTTTCCCATAAACCGGATCGAATTGATACGGGGCCATGGCTGCTTCGGTTTGGGCATCAATGCGCAACAGGGGACGCGCATCGCTGACCTTTCCTTGAGACCGTAGCTCCTGAAGGGCAATTGCAAACACATCACCCCAATACACATCTGTGGGTCCCGTTATATCCTCAGGAGAACATCCCATATTTCTCTGTGCGCCTGACCACCGGCCTCCTCTTCCTTAAACGTTTGCCTCCGGGAACATGCAACCAACCGGACACACCGCTTCCAACCCGGTCAAGATGATTCTTCCTGGAAGCTTAATCATAGACTGCCCAGGCCAACTCTCGATGCGTCCTTTGCAACCGATGCTTTTTGAGACGGGTCGCAAAATATTTGGTCAAAAAAGCAATCAGCAAATCCCGCCCTGAGCCTTCCGGTAGTCCCTGACGCAAACGGGCAATATGCCCTTGAAAGATCCGACGAAGCGTGCGTTCGGGGTCGACAACCTGATTGAGATAAGTCACCCGATGATAATGCAAGTCCGAATAACAATCCCCGTGATCATCGATATGCATGATCAAGGAGCCTGCGAGAAAGATCATACTTAAATAATGCAGCGGAATCGCAGGGACTAAAAATCCTGTGAGAACTAAAATAGCATGGCCGCTTCGGTTCCTTGCACTTTCCCGTAAGATTCGCAATTGTTCCCGGCGGGGACGTGAGCGAATGCTCTCTGGATCAGAGCGGAAGGCCACATCCCGTTTTTGTGCCTGAAAGAGCAACAGGATGGCTTGCCGAAGGAGAGGATCCAGGACGTCCCGTTCAGCAAACAAACGCGCAATAATGACATAAAACAGTTTTTCTCGATCGGTTTGAATCTCAAACCAGCCCTTAGTCAACAGGTCATCCATCCGATCAATATAGGAATTGGCCACGTCCAATCCAAAGTCATCAATAAAGCTATCCGCAAGAAAACAACAGCCGCCGAACAAACTGCCAATCATTTGCCGACGCCCATCATAGGGAAACCCGGCAATCTCCGCGCAGGCATGACCCACAACCGTCATTTTGGCACTCAGCTCCATCATCTTCCGGTATTCATCCTGCCGTTGGTTAAACAGATCAGGATAATACTCCAGCACCAACGGCTTCAGACAGGTCACCACCTGTTTCCGATAAAAACTGAACAATTGATCAAGAGGCGTATGGAGAGATTGGGACGCGTACATGGAAAAAACATCTCGTTGGCACGAACGGGTCCCTATTATAAAGCGTTGAAACCAAACTTTAAATATTATCCGATGATTCTTGACAAAAAAGTTCAGAAGTATAGCAGAGCGTACAATGCAACGGTTATGCCTTTTAGCAGTCAGGCAAGTGTGGATAACAGTAAGATGAGCCAGACTCGTGTTTCATCCAAAATCTCCACCAAATGAAAGGTTGGAATCAGGATCCTGACAAAAGCAGACTCTGACAAAAAAAAGACTCATGGGGTTCGTGGCGAATGTTATAGGTATGCAACGTCCCTGCACTGATGCTACATGCGTCAACATATTATTTGATATCTCATAAGAGCTGAGATACCTTGCGATAAAAAACAATCGATGGGTTGTCCGTTGTCCAATAAAAAATAGGATTGGACCAGACGACAACATTGCAGAGAAGGTATATCATCCTACCGGAAATTTATGCCGGCTTGGCCGCTGGATTTTTTTCGGCGTCTGTCAAGCCATGCAGCTGAGCCCTGATATCCAACTCGTGGGCTTTTCGCCCTCCTCTCGCCGTCCGGCATTCCCCCAAACCTCCGTGTACCAGCAAGCCGGCCATTTGAACACAGCGCTCTACGAGGGCGACCGCTCCTTCCCGGAGTGATTGGGACTTCTGCACATACCGCATATTATTTTGCATGTCCTCGGCACTCCATCCTCGGGAATGCGCAATATAGGGAAACTGCGGGAACTGCACACCGATTTCGGCGAAAAATCCGAGTAGTTGACCAGCCACAGCCTGAATATTATCCTGCCCACCGGTAATGATAAATCCGCCCACTTTATTATGAAGCAGATGTGTATCTGCAATCGTTTCTTGATTCTGTATGCAGTTCATTCGCTCAACCATCTTGAAGTAGAGGCTGCTTGCTGCCCCCCATCGAATGGGAGTGGCCAGTACCAGGACATCAGCCCAATGCACCAGGCCTTCGTAAACCTGGTCCATCTCATCTTGGGGATCCATCTGAGTAATTGAACAAGGCCAGGTACACGCCCGTGATGATTTGGAATAAAACCCCTCGCAGGGGCGAAAGGACAGATCCCGAAGACGCAACAACCGCGTTTCACATCCTAGATTGTCCGAGGCATGCTTCAGCCCGACTTCAAGCAAATCTTCTGAAGTACTGTAGCGAGGGTGACCAGGCGTCATGACGGTCGTGGAAAGTCCAAGAACCCGAATCGGACCGTCTTCCCTGCGAGGAGTGCGAGCAAGCGGATGAGGTTCATGTGGTTGACGCCTTCGTTTCGAAATCGCCGTGGATCGAATCAAAACCCGCCCGTTCTCTACTTTCACATCATAAGCCGGCACCGCATCTTCTTCATATCCGGGTTCCCCTTTGCCGGTCCGATAATGAAACTTCCAATAATGCCAGGGGCAGACCACGTATTCTCCCTCCAATGTCCCTTCACCCAACGGCCCGCCCACATGATTGCACGCGCCATTGATCGCTCCGAACTGCTCATTGCAGTAAGTTAACGCCACTGGTGTCCGTCCGATCAGCACTTGCTGCACCGGCTGCTGTTTCAACTCGTCCGCACCACCAACATCGACCCAGGTTTCATCGGGCATGCGAGCTCCTCGGTTAGATTGTCCCGTCAATTTTTTACAATACACGTTTCATGGGCAACAACTGGAAAGAGAGGGCAACTCTATTGCGGATGAGCCGCCCTGCCTTTCGGATCCTCTACGATTAACGTTCCGCCCATAATCGGATGGATTTGGCAGTGGTATGAATAGCGGCCAGGGGGCAGCCCTGGAAGGGTGTACGTCTTCCCGGGTGCGACCTTCCCGGAATCGAACAGACACGGTTTCTCTGTTCCACAATCATCATGTTGGACGGTATGAGGAGACGCGGTGGCATTAATCCATTGAATGGGAACACCGGCCCAGACGACGGCTTCATGCGGATAATAATAGGGAGGAAAATGTTCCATCCGTATTGGTTGATTAATAAATTCCGCTCCTACTGAGGAATAACCCATCAATACCAACCATATAAATATGACAAGATAGATTTTTTTCAGAACTCAATCTCCTTTTTGGTGAAATGGAGGAATTGTCGCCCTTATTCTCTCATGTTACCAAAGCCCATAAGGGTATCAAAAATCTGAATATGGGAGTGTTGAATAATAAGGATGTTCAAGGGCAAATTTGCTTAGGAAGAGATTACTCATCAAAGGCTCCGGGCCGGTTCAAAAAAGTCCGTCTAGCAAGGCCGCAGCCGTTTTTACGCACGGAACGTACGCTTAGTACGTGAGCACGGGAAAAGGGCGAGAACGCCGCTGGCGGCTTTTTTCAACAGACCCAATATCACTCCGAACTCCATCACGGTACAGTGGTATGACGGATACTTTTAGGGACTGATGTGGTCTTAGAGGAAGAGAACATGCAAGAGCACGGCACAGAGGGAGATGGCGGAAAGGGCGATCGCCGCAAGACTGAGTTGCAAAGCGCGCTGCTGATTGGATGTGGCCACCGTGGCGGCCTGTTCGAGAGCCGCAACAGTGCGTTGCAATTGTTCGGCGAGTTCTTTGACATGTGTGGCGTTTTGAGAGGCAGCTCCTTGTAATTCACTGATCTGTTGCTGCAATAGATGTGTCTGATCCGTGGTGGGGGCAGCGCCTTTTTTAGTAAATGCTGGTGCCGTAGCTGAAATAATGGTCCCGATATGCGGAAGAACGGCTTTAAGAGCAGGAATAAGCCATGTGGCCATAGAAATGCCTCACAACAATAAAGGTCTGTTAGGTCGGATGAAGTACTAAAAGCAATATGCTGAAAATGTAGACGTTTGTCAAAGACATGGTCATAAACGCCATAAGAGGTTCAATACAGAATCGGGTGGAACGGGCGTAGTGACGGCGCGGGACCCATCTCCTCCAGGATACATTAGGCTTCCCTGACGAATTGAATCGATAACGGCGCTAGCTTCCTATCCCCTTCATTAGAGCAGGGCGCGTTCAGCGCGCTGGAGATCATCAGGCGACCCGAATAACACAACGACATCCCATGCCTCCAGTCTGGTCTCCCCTGACGGCATGAGCTGCCGGTGCCCTTCCCGCACCAACGCCGCGATCGCCACGCCATTGAGATTCAGTTCATTTAATGTGTGTCCTACAAAAGAACTGTCCGGCGGCAGAACCACCGGGCGAAGGCGGTCGACGTTGTGTTCCTGCCTCGTGTAGGCCAGCAGGCTATCGCCCAGAAAAAACTCACGTAATAAATGATACCGCCCATTTCGCTGTTCCCGCATGCGGCGTGCTACACGGGAGATAGGCACATTCAGCAACACCAAGGCGTGTGCGGCGATCATGAGACCTGCTTCCAGTGTTTCCGGCACCACCTCCGTGGCGCCAGCCGCACGTAATTCATCGACATGGGTTTCATCACGAGTGCGGACCATGATGGGAAGATCCGGACGTAAGCTGCGAAGGTGATGTAGCGTTTTATGAGCGGAGGCCACATCGGCGTGGCCGATCACGACCAGCCGGGCCGTACCGACACCAACCCCTTCAAGAATGGTTCGTTCCGAAGCATCTCCGTAAAAGACGCCCTCACCGGCGATATTCGCGTCCTTGACTCGCGACGGATCCAGATCCAATGCCACATAAGGAATGTGTTCTTCCTCAAGTAGATGGGCCACACTCTGGCCTATACGCCCGTACCCGCAAATGATGACATGATCCCGAAGAGGCCCGAGGGTATCGAGGCTGACCTGCGGAACAGCATCCTTCCCCTCCCGGGCTGGACGAGGTGCGCACCAACGGGCAAGCACCTGGTTGTACCGAATGAGAAAGGGGGCAACAATCATTGAAAATAACACAGAGGTCAGCACAATCTGACCGATATTTGCTTGGACCACACCCACATCCAGTGCAATGGAAAGCAGGGCGAACCCGAACTCACCTCCCACCGCCAATAGCCATCCGGTCCGCCAGGCAGTCAAAGTATCCATACCCGATAATCGTACCATCAGGGCCACAAGGGCTGACTTGATGAGCAACAAGACCGTGGCTCCCATTAATGCCCAATGCCAAATGCCCGGGATTGACGACGGATCGACCAGCATGCCGATCCCGATAAAGAACAGACCAAGCAACACATCGCGAAAGGGACGAATGGTAGATTCCACCTGATGTCGGAATTCGGTCTCACCCAGCATCATCCCAGCCAGGAAGGCCCCGAAAGCCATAGACAGGCCGAGACTACTCGTCGTCCATGCCGAAACCAATGACACAAACAGGACTGTCAGGGTGAACACTTCCGTGGAGCGTAGCTCCGCAACCAGATAAAATAAGGGACGCATCACCCATCGTCCGGCCAAAAAGACCAATCCGAACGCTAGGGCTGCCTTTGCAAACGCCATTCCGAGTGAACCGGCCAGAACCATAACCTCCGTATTTGCCATAGCGAGCACAGGGATAACGACCACAAAAGGGACGGCAGTCACATCCTGAAAAACGGACATGGCAATCCCCAATCGTCCGTGCCGACTATGCTCCTCTCCCTGTTCGATCAGTTGCTTGCTGATAATCGTCGTAGAGGACTGCGCGAACACCGCTCCCACGACAAAGGCTGCAGCAATGGGTAAGTCCACGAGCCAAGCCAGGAACCCCACCGCGATCGTCGTGAGCAGGACCTGCCCCGTTCCCAGCCCAAGTAACTGATGACGCAAGGCATGGATCTGAGGCATCGAAAAATTCAGGCCGATCGTAAACAATAAGAAGACAATCCCGAATTCTGCTAAGGCACGAACCGGTTGTGCCTCAATGACCGGCCCCGGGGTGTATGAACCAAGCAGCACGCCAACGAGCAGATAGGCAAGTGGCGATGGGATATGGAATCGGTGGAATACAACCACAACGACCACGGCTGTTCCGAGTAAAAACAGAGACTGGAGAAAAATTGGCTCAATCATGAGGATCTTTCCGCGAACACAATGTCATACTGGAATGTCGTGGTTAGGTCCCATTGGCCCACCGCCACAGCCTTCAGGCTGTGGCGTCGGTCCTCCAAATCTATCATGGGAAAGCTCATCACAACTGACGGACGGTCAGGTCTGCTGGAATCAAACATGCGGCCAAAGAGAAGCCGCCCCTTCACAATTACTATTAAGTATAAGGTATTGGCAAGAGCCATATATTAAAAATAGCCATTTCAACAAAAATGGATTGTACCGTTCACTGGATATTCGGTAGCGAAAACCAACGACCTGCCGAACCGATGTCCTCTGCAATGGGATGATGTCTCGACTTGGTCCTATTTCTTCACAAAGAGATAAATCGCCAGGCCGATAAGAATGACGGCAAAGATTTTCTTGAACATGTCAGTGGGAATCCCTTCAACAAGGCGTGCACCGATTTGTGCCCCGATGATTCCACCCAGGCCGAGCAGGAGGCCATATTTGTAATCCACATGAGCCATCCTCCCGTGGGCAATCAAGGCCGAGACCGCAATCACCATGATCCCGACGAATGAGGTGCCAACGGCTTTTTGTGCCGTGAAGCCGAGAAATAAGAGCAGAGGGACCATTAAGAATCCCCCACCGAGCCCGGTGAAGGAGGCACCCATACCCACAAAGACCCCACTCGCAATAATAGCTAACGATGTACCATCCATAAAAACTGTCCTTTTCGACCTTGCGTGAAACCAAAGAATCAGATGTAATCATGAACCGTGCACTTGGAGAACAGCGTATTCAATCCGAACAGATGATGTGCAAAATCTGTTTTCTCCCTCCTTCAGCCCAGAAACTATACCGCTCATAAAAGTGGAAAAGGGTGTGCAGGGAATGAGTATACAGAGGTTCAACCGTTCCTGGCCCCCAATACCTGGAAAGAGACCACCGCATTCACGTAATATTGCTCGGCATAGCGAGGAATTCATTCAGAGTTTCCATATTTCAATAATACCCTACCGAACAAATTGGCGAAATCTTAACATGTTTCAACGCTCATAATTGACACGAGGTTCCAATGGCTTCTCCTGAAAATGACTCTCTTCAACCAGTTTCAATGGCTCAATTGGCCGATCCCCATCTTCTTTACCAAAAGAGCGTGCAAAGCCCTGAAGTGGACATACCCTTCCTGACCGAATATTTTGAGAGCTATACCAACACCCCACTCCGCTATTTTCGAGAGGATTTCTGCGGAACCGCGTTGTTATCCTCTCATTTCGTGAGCCGGCATCCCGACAATCATGCCTTGGGCATCGACTTGGATTGGCCTACGCTGAATTGGGGTATCAAACACAACGTTTCTCATCTGACTCCGGAGGAACAGCAGCGGCTCACACTGATCAATGACAATGTCTTGCACGTCCAACACCCGCTCTCGCAACTTACCGTTGCCATGAATTTTAGTTATATGGTGTTCCGGGATCGCCCGACCCTTTTACAGTACTTCAGGAATGCCAGGCGGTCGCTTCATCCCGGCGGATTGTGTGTACTGGATATCTGGGGAGGCAGCGAAACTCAGGTAGAGCAGGAGGAGCATCGAGACATCGACAACCCCAATGAGGACGGCATCGGCGATTTCATCTTCGTGTGGGATCAGGATGTCTTTGAACCATCCACGTATTTCTGTACAACCAGGATTCATTTTCTCTTTCGCGACGGCAGCGAGCTTCGTAATGCCTTTGTCTATGATTGGCGCTTGTGGACGATTCCCGAAGTCACTGAACTCCTGCAAGAGGCCGGTTTTGAAGACGTGCACTTTCTCTGGGAAGGTCTCAATGCAGAAACGAATGAAGGGACCGGCACCTATCATCGCATGGAGAAAGGTGATTCCGACCCCTCATGGATTGCCTATGTGGTCGGAAAGAATCCGGAATAAGAGATATTGTGGCAGACCAAAGACCTCATATCTCCAGATCAATCTTTGTAACCGGCAGGTCCCTTGCCTGGCATGTTCCCGAATAAATTAACTTACGCATTTCTTCTGTTCACCCTTTTTTTTGAGCCGGCACCACCTACTTATGGCTCTTTCCCTTTCTGAATGTGAGTCCATTGTCAGGGAATTACGCAAGGCAATTGTCGGTGGATTCATCCAGAAAATTCACCAACCCCAGCCGTTGACGTTAACCCTCGAAGTTCGATCGCCAGGACAGACCTGTTCATTACTGGTCTGCGTGGAGCCCCGGTTTGCCCGCCTGCATCTGACCTCTCAGAAGTTTGAAAATCCGCCGACTCCCCCACCCTTTTGTGCCTTTCTGCGTTCTCATGTGGAGGGTGGACGCATTGCGGAAGTCAGCCAGGAGCCAGAAGACCGGATTGTGTTGATCACCATAGCCAAAGCCGAACAGATGTCTGTTCTGGTGATTGCGTTGACGGGCAATCAGGCGAATGTGCATGTCCTCAATGAGAAAAAACTGGTCTTGAGATCCTTACGGGATTCCCGTGTGAAGATGGGAGAGCGCTATACGCCTCCAACGTTGAGGCCGGTGCCCCCCCAGGAGGCTCTCCCTCCTTCCGCCATGGATGGACGCATCACTCAAGACCAGATTGTTAACCTCCAGGAAGGGAAAATTCGTGAACCGCTTTCTGAAGCCGCCATTCAAAGAACAGGAACCTTTGGAGAAATGTATCCCGTGTCGGCAGAACTGGAAGCCCGATATAGGCAGCGAGAACAGGAGGATGGCCGGGATACCATCCTTGAGCAGCAACTGGTTCAGGCCCGGAAGGCGCTGAAACAAGCCAAACGAAAAATTCAGGCGTTACAAGAAGATTTCAAAAAGACCGAGCGGTTTCGGGAATATGCCCGGTATGGAGAACTGTTGAAAAGTCATCTCCATGAGATCAAAAAGGGACAAGAGGCCATCACCATGGTTGATTATTATGATCCGGCCCTTCCTACCCTGACGCTCCCTCTTGATCCCGCTAAAGATGCGGTATGGAATATGAAAGAGTATTTTCGGAAATATCATAAATACATCGGGGCTCAGGAACATCTCCAACCCCGTGTGGACGAGGCCCACAAAGAGGTGGCCCGATTGGAGGGAAAATTAGCACAGTTGGAACAAGGGATTGTGGATCTTGAGGGTTTACCAAGAACGACCAAAAAAACAAATCCCTCGATTCTCCAGGGGACGCGGGCATCCAAAGGCCGACCAGCTCCAGCCCAGGGGTACCGGACCTATACCTCTGCGGATGGGCTTCCTATTTTAGTCGGAAAAACGGCGAAGGATAATGATCATCTGACATTGAAGATCGCCAATCCGGATGATCTCTGGCTTCATGCTCGAGGGACACCGGGTTCGCACGTAGTTGTCCGCCTGGAAAAAGGCACCACGGTGCCCCCAGAGACATTGAAGGATGCCGCGACGTTGACCCTGTGGTTTAGTGATTTGCGAAAAAGCGGGAAAGGCGAAGTGATTTATACGTTGCGGAAATTCGTCAGGAAAGGCAAAGGCTTCAAACCCGGTTCTGTCACGGTAGAGAGAGAGAAGTCACTCTGGATTGAATTAAAAGACGATCGATTGAATCGGTTGAAAGGCGGCCCCAACTAGGATGTGTATTGGTCGGTAGAATTAAATGAGCACGCCGATGCGGTATCCGACTGAACGAGGGGAGCGTGCATTTATGATCACGGATTGGGTGAGTGGGGTTACTTGGGGAACGTGAACTCACGAGTGAATGAATGACCGAACAGCCTCCATCGTGGGTTTACGGTAGACGAGCGGGTGGACTTCCATCGGATTCAGGGGAGACACCAGCGTCCGACGCATGATCACTCAAGAGCTGATCGATGATGACTTGAAATTTCGCCAGCGGTTGGGCACCACGGATAATCGTACCGGTTATTGAATCTCCGGAACCACTTTTCCCGACAAAGAATGATGGGGTTCCTCTAATTCCGGCAGCTTGACCATCAGCAACGTCCTTCTGAACAGCAACCTGGTATTTCCCGCTATCTAAGCATTCCTCAAACGTCGTGGAATCCAGTCCGAGTTCCCCCGCATATTGTTTCAAAGAAGGAACCATGAGATCATTCTGCTTTTCAAACAACATATCATGCATTTCCCAGTATTTATTGAATTCCCCGGCGCAGTGCGCGCTTTCGTGCGCCTTTTCTGCCTGCTGATGAATACTGCTTAAAGGAAAATCTCTGAATATATACCGAACTTTTCCTGTATCGATATACTCACGTTGAATGATAGGAAGTACCGTTAACGAATACCGTCGACAAAAAGGGCATTGATAGTCTGAGAATTCCACGATCGTGACGGGCGCATTGGATTCCCCCAGTACCGTCCCCCCGGTCACACCCACAGTGCCTGTACTTTTCTCCGGCTTTTGCCGTTTTGTCACACTCTGGAGGATGCTCTTAATTTCAGCAAGATCCTTTTTCACCTGCTCCATATCCTCACGAAGGGCCCGAACATCTTCTTCAACGACGGCCCGGCCCGCTCCAGGATTAATCATGAGGACACCTACACCTACCAGCAGGTACATTAGTCCTCGGGCTACACGTCCTGGGCCTCTTCGTCTTTTCTCCTTCTTTTTAATCCTCTGGTTTCGCCGAATCATTTCCACCTTTTAACTTTGGGTTACCCATTTATCTCCATGGCTCCTACGCCTTTCGTCACACGCGACCTCAATCAGACTACAAGAAGCTAGAGAGGGTAGCAAAACCTAGGAAGAAGATCGAGGGATTGCGTAACGTTTATCAAGCCGGATTGCATAGCCATTAAACCGAGGTTGACTTCCAATTCGCAGCGTATGTGATTTTCCAGGATGAGGCAGGGCCGGCTTTCGCCGCATCAGGAAAGAAAAGATACCGAAGGTTTTTAGGCGAAGAGAATTCCAACAACCTATCAGAAAATTACCCCGATCAGAACTCTCAACTATTTCTCAGGGAATACCAAGTGCCTTCGTCGGAAATCTTTACCGGCTCCCGGCCCCATGTGCAGACCTCCGCGTATTTGCTGGGGAACCAATTGACTTTTGGGGCTAATTAATCAAAAATCGTCTCGTTTTTTCGCCCAATAAATGAACTGAAGCTGAGGGAAAAGTGGCAGGGACCAATCCGCATAAGATACATTCCTCACTGGCATACTCCTGAAACTGACGAACATGAAAATAATAATAGCGGATTATACGGAAAGAAAAATGGACCCCTATTAAATTGACCATCAGATCCTGACGGGTGAACAATTGATTCCGTTCCAATTTGAAAAAGATATGATGTCGATCGTCTTCGTTTGAGAAAAGACGAGTTGGACCATCACTCTAAAATGAGAAAGTATGGCAAGATGACCAGATTAAAGACCGTGCGAGACATCATAATTTGTTGGCTGATCCTGAGTGTATCCGGCTGCGCCATACCCTCAAAGAAGGCTACAGATCCCCTGACACCCACCCAGCAATTGTTATTCAGCTCAGCGATCAACAAAGGCCTGAAGAATTATGATGTGGACATTCTCAAAGGAGCATCCATACTCCTGACCGCTACAGATCTGAGGGTGGACCAGAGTTTAAACGGAGATGTCATCAATCAGCATATGAGGCAGGTCGTGGCCGGTTGGCTAGGAAAACAGGGAGTGATCATTCAGGAAGAAGAAGAGGATGCGACATACCGCGTGCATTTAATCGTGGAGTCTATAGGGACGACCCAAAACGCGAGGTTGTTGGGACTACCGGCCACTCAGGCAACGATATTTCCCATCGCCACACCCGAATTAGCTTTTTATAAACGTGTGCAGAGCCAGGGCTATGTGCGCTTTTATTTTGATATTTTCGAAAGAGCATCCGGACGTTTTGTTTTTTCAACCAAGCCGCAGGTAGGATCGGTGACGCAAACTGTCTATACGGCATTTTTCTTTTTCAACTGGAGAAAAACCGATATGGAGGCCCCACCTCCGATATTTGAAAATAATTAAATAACATTTAGGGTCCGATTAATCTCACATCCATAGAGAGCGTGTTGAATAATAAGGATGTTCAAGGGCAAATTTGCGCAGGATGAGATTCCTCCTCAAAGGCTCCGGGTCGGTTCAAAAAAGTCCGTCCAGCAAGGCCGAAGCCGTTTGTACGCGCGGAGCGTACGCTGAGTACGTGAACACGGGAAAATGGCGAGAACGCCGCTGGCGGCTTTTTTCAACAGACCCTTGGATGGGCCGAACGGTGGAAGGAGGATGCGAGACACTGCTAGTCAGCGGGAACGCCGGTATTGGCCATTTCGACACTTCCCTTAGTAAAAGACATTGAGAAGGTATAGCCCTTGGGGTGGGGCCGTTTCTCCTGCCGCTCGTCGGTCCTTAGCCTGAAGGATGTCTGCCATCGAGTCTGGTGATCTTTTGTGTCGTCCGACTTCGGTCAGCGTACCAATAATCGCCCGAACCATTTGCTTCAGGAATCGATTGGCTTGAATCCGAATGATCAGGGAGTTGAAATCCGAGCTGAGGGATACTTGAGACACCACACACATCGGATCCGATGTGCTGGCACGCGGGCCTTGAAACGAGGTGAAGTCATGACAACCTAGGAAGCCAGACAGGGCCTGCCGGATGGCCGGGATGTCCAGGTCACAGGGGAGGTGCCAGACTCGATTCCGATCGATGGCCGGGCGGGCAGGGTGGGTGGAGATTCGATATTCGTACAGTTTTTCCTTTGCACTGTAGCGGGCATGAAACGATTCTGGAACCTCTTCACTCGACAGGACAGAGATGTCGTGCGGGAGGGCACTATTAATCGCAAGTCTCCACTTTTCAATTGGAAGGGGTTTGTCAGATTGAAAGCTGACGACTTGTCCACGGGCATGGACGCCAGCGTCGGTTCGTCCTGCGGCGATGACAGAAATGTGTTGTTGGGTGATGCGTGTGAGCGCTGTTTCTAGTGCGGCTTGTATGGTTGGCTGATTGGGTTGCCGTTGCCACCCAACGTAAGCCGTGCCGTCATATTCGATTGTCAGTTTAATGGTGGCCATGATGTGAAGGGGAAGGATGAGGATGAAATGGGCTGCGGCAAAATTATAGCTATGGGCGTAGAAATCATGAGATTATAGTGTGCTGATAGTCATGGGAACGTAAGGCCAGAGGAAGGCAATGCAAGAGGGCGAAGATAGCCTTGGTTATCGTGAAGCAGTTTGTAAGGGGGTAATGTAGGATTGAAGCCCCTTAAATATGCCCTTGGCCACTCGCTTTTGATAGGTAGAGCTTTGTAACAATTTTTCTTCTGTTGGATTGGAGATAAAGGCAATCTCTGCCAGGATGGCAGGCATGGTGGTCATTCGCAGGACGAAGAATGGAGCTGTTTTGATCCCATGATCCTTAATTTTATAAAAGGCATCCAGGAATTTTACCAGGGAATTTTTCGTTGTCCATGCCAACTCCCGGGAATCGTCAATTTTTTTATCGGTAAGTTTGTCGGCAAGGATAAATTGCCAGGGTGCGGCATTTTTTTCAAGAGGGGTGCCATTTTCCCGAGCAGCGACGGCAAGTGCTCGCGGGTCACTGGCTTCACCAAAATGATAGAATTCCAATCCTTTCACGGAAGTCTGGGGATGGGAGTTAATATGAATCGAGACGAAAAGATCCGCCTTGTGTGTATTGGCGAATGTAGCTCGGTCTTCTAGTTCGATAAAGACATCCGTTTCTCGAGTCATGAAGACTTTTGTGGAACCTTGCTTGGCGAGCAGATCTCGCAAATGATTTGCCACACGTAAGACCACATCCTTTTCTCTTGTACCTTTGCGTCCCAACGCCCCGGGGTCCTTTCCTCCGTGTCCCGGATCAATCACGATCACCAGATCTTTTTTTATGACAGGTGGTGGGGGGGAAATGACTGGAGAGGCTGGTGTGCTACTGTCTGGCACACGAGTGGTAACGGCCGTCTCAGATAGGGGATACAAATCAAGAACGATGCGAGCAGGTTTTTTGAGGACATACCACTTATAGCGCTTCCAGCCTTCAATGGGTATGCTGAGACGAATGGATCCGGAAGAAGTGGTGGAGAAATCCAATCGTAAAGGAAGTGAGTCTGCTGTTGATTTGGCAAGGGCAGGTTTGGCTAATTGCGTATTAGGAAGTTCCAATTGAAATGTTGTGGCTGTGCGATGCTCTTGAGGACCTGGATGGACAGGGCGATTGAGATCTAATACAACACGGGTAAAATGTTTATGGCGATGAGTACGAATGTTGCGGATGGAGGTTGACGGTGGAGTTTGTGCAATAAGATGAACGAGTGGGTGAGCTTCGCCGCCGGAGAAAGGTGGAGTTTCTGTTGCTCCCCCCGGGAAGGGAAGAGATCCCAACAGGAAAAATATGCCGATGCAGGAATAAAGGAATATCATTCGAGTGGAAGGCATAGGTGTTAAACCATTCCTTTCTTTTTTCGCAGAAGATTGCCTTCTTGTCAAGGGAAGAAGTGCTTTCGAAACAGGTCCTGTTGCAGGTAGACTCACTGATTATGGGTAGATCGTGAATGGCACCATAACTATAAAGGAACCACAGTGACACCCAAACATTTGATCATCGATGGATATAATGTGTTGGGCGCAATGGGGCTTCCTCCCCATCGGGTCATTGAACAGGGGGAACATCGCCGAGAGGAGTTTATTGTGCGTGTAGGCTTATATGGCCACAGACTCCATAATCCAATCACCTTAGTCTTTGATGCCTGGCAACAATCGGGAACGAGTAGGCAGGTCATCCATCGGGATGGTGTCACAGTTATGTATACAGGCCAGGGTGAAAAGGCAGACGGGGTGATTCAAGACATTATCCGGACCCATGGGAAAGAGGCCGCAGTCGTTTCTTCGGATCTTGAGGTGATAGCTGTTGCAAAAGCTTTTGGGGCGTTTTCCATCAGGTCTCAAGAATTTGTAAAACGCCTGGCTCCTTCTGGTCTTCAAGGAACAGCGGTGAGCCGATCTCAAGGGAGACCCTCCCAAAAGGATATTGATGAGGAGCCGGTCCGATCAAAAGAAAAGAAAGGCAATCCCCGAAAACTTCCTAAGAAATTGCGTCAACGCAATCGGATCATGAAGAAATATTAAAAAGTCGACAGGCATTATCGGTCGTCAGTTCGGCCACACGAGCTAATCCTCCTTCAGAGTCACCATATTTGATTTTTGCAATTTGTTCTGCCACATAGGTGACATAGGCCGATTCGTTGCGTTTTCCTCGAAATGGGACAGGAGTTAAATAGGGGGCATCGGTTTCAATGAGCAACCGGTCATCGGGGACCGTGCGAATCACTTCATGTAACTGGGAGGCATTGCGAAAGGTGATGATTCCCGAAAATGAAAGGTAAAACCCCAGGTCCAATGCACGTTTGGCAAACCCCAGATCCTCCGAAAAACAATGAAAGACGCCGCCTAACTTTTCGGCATGTGTTTCTTGCAGGATGGCCATCGTATCCTCCTGCGCTTCACGTGTGTGAATCACCAGTGGAAGGGCGAGTGATTGCGCCAGTTCAATTTGTTCACGGAATCGTTGACGTTGGGTTTCTCGGGGAGAGTGATCGTAATGATAATCAAGTCCGATTTCGCCGAAGGCCACGATCTTTGGTTGACGGGCCAGTTGCCTGAATTCCGCATACCAGTTGGGCTCAATGCGTTTTACTTCATGGGGATGGACCCCGATTGTGGCATACACATTTGGTCGGCTTGTGGCTAATTGGACGGCCGCATGACTTGTGGAAAGATCGCAACCAATAGTGACAAATTTTTCAACACCGGCTTCCTGGGCCCGTTGAAAGATAGTCTCCCGATCCGGATCATATCGGAAATCGTCTAAATGAACATGGGTATCGATCAGCATGAAGAAGTCCTTTCTTGTTAAAACTGTACCCTATCATACCCGTTCAATTTCTTGCAGAATTTCCTGTCTCTGAGGAGAAGGATGGAATAGGTCTGGGAAAACAATGAATATTGATGAATTATGGTTTTCGGCTATTAATGGTTGGGCCGGCCGGTTTAGTGGCTTGGATTGGTTCATGCTTCAGGTGTCACGGGAAAGCAATCTTGTGATTCCCGGCATCTTGTTCGTGGGGTATTGGTGTTGGATGAAATGGGGTGAAGCCCGACTCGCGATCCCCTGTTTAGCGGCCCTTATCGGCTTGAGTGATTTTCTGGGTGGCCAAATGAAATTATTGGTTGGCCGTCCACGGCCCTGCCAGGCTCTCGAGCACATTCATGAATTAGTCGGGTGTGGGGGCGCTTTCAGTATGCCGTCCAATCACGCGTTGAATTCAGGAACGGCCATTAGCTTTCTTGTCATACTCTACCCCGCCCTAGGGTGGGTATTGTGGCCGCTCCTGGGGCTGATTGGATTATCCCGTGTGTTTCTAGGTGCCCATTATGTTACGGACGTGTTGGTTGGGGTTGGTTTTGGGGCGCTGTTAGGGGGTGGTGTGGGATTTTTGCTGAAGACTCGGGTATTGCGAAGAAAACCTCTTGGAGGTTAGTGATGATGCAGATGAGGAGCTATGGGTTCTGTGCCTGGTGAGCTGTTCGTCAGGTAACTAAGATTGCAATGCAAGTCCTCCTGCTCCTGGCATTCGGTTTCCAATTGAATGGTTAAGTGATGAATGCCAAATTTCGAGGAGAGTGTGGCTTGTATGGGCTGGAGTAGTTGATCTTTATCCGGGACCGTCCCCATGTCTACCAACACATGACACGTCAACATCACGATGCGGGGTTCAACAGACCAAATATGTAGATCATGAACTTTTCTGACACCAGGTACGTTTTCAATGGTAGCCACAATATCTGAGGTTTTGAGGTGGGGGGGAGTTGATTCCAATAAGATATCCAGCGATTCACGAAAGAGTGGCCAACTCCCTTTCACGATAATAATGACTATGAGCAGACTGATCAGAGGATCTAAAATGGTGAGGCCGGTCAGCGCAATACCCAACCCGGCGAGAATGACGCCAAGAGACATCCAGGCGTCCATTACCATATGAAGAAAAGCGCCGCGAATATTCAAGTCATTCTCGGCTCCCCGGCGCAATAACAGGGCAACGACAAGGTTGGCGATCAAGCTGATACACGCGATCACCATGACCCAAACGCCATGGACGTCAACCGGTAAAAACATCCGGTTGAGGGCAAGAACTCCGATTATCCCACCTGTAAAAATCAACAGAAGGCTATTGAGAAATGCGGCAATGGTTCCAGCGCGGTGGTAGCCAAACGTTCGATGTTCCGTGGCGGGTTGGGTGGCCAGAATATGTGCATATAAGGCTAACAAAAGAGAGCCTTGATCGATCAAGTTGTGACCGGCATCGCTCATTAATCCAAGACTATTGATCACATAACCGCCGATGAATTCAGCGAGAATGATGATGCCATTGATAACAAGGCCCAGTTTAAGCCGATACGTGAAAGGGGAGGTGGTCAACCCTGCATGCGTCATAGGATCTACTCTCGCATGAAATTCACGTTTGGACAATGGGAAGAGACAAGGCTTCTTTACTCTTACCACAAGGGAAGGGAGGGGTACTGGTGCTGGCGAGGGTGATGAAGGGGAAGTACCTCCCCCTTCTAGGCGGCAGATGCGAATTTACTCCTCGAAAGAATCGGTTTTGACAGCATGTTTAGTGGCATCCACGGCGGAGTTGACCCGTGTGGCCGCATGTTTCATGGTTTTTTTAGCTTCTTCAGACCAGGCATGCACGGCCTCTTTCGTTTGAGAAGCCATATCTGAAAATTCGTCCTGTGCGGTCTTCGCGCCTCGTGCTAATCGGTCGCGCACGTGAGTCCCTGCCTCAGGTGTCAGGAGTATGGCGCTACCGGCGCCCAATAGAAATCCTGCAATGAAGACAAATGTATTTACCCAACATGAATCGTTTGGCGTCGTATGCTCATCCATCGTGAAACTCCTCCTAGAAATTTTTTCGATTGTTATAACGGTTCCTGATGATTTTTCGATGAGGCCATCGCCATGATGGCTCCTCCCAAGAGAACTCCGGAGGCAAAAATAAGACTGTAGGATAAGCCCGTTCGGAGCTCAGGCCATGTGTCCAGAACACGTTTCCATAACGGGACATCTTCAGAAAAATGGACGTGTCCCTCCCAGCCTAATTCCCCCTCCGGTGTGGACTGATCGGAGTATGATTCTTGGTCAGAAGCGTGTGCCGGGTTCGATTTGCTCATAGTCATGAGACGGGCTCCAATAGGGCAAAAGGAAAATGTTGAAAAAGCATTCCTAGGGGTAATCCTACCATGCTCAGGCTATTTTGTGGAGTGACAATTTCTTGGGTCAAGAGATTGCGAAACGAGTGTGTCTCGAATTCCGGAGGGAGCCGCATCGAGGTTTGTCCCCATATGGATTCGCCCAGCGGACTGATGGTCTGGTCGGGGATGAGAGTCGTTAACAGTCGTGGGAATAAGACCAAACAGGTATGTGAGTGATTTTGTCTCATGAATCCGCACACATGATGGGCCTGTTCCCCCTTGAATTCCAGCGGAAGATACGATCCTTCCAGAAACAGGTGAGGGTGGCTCTTCCGGAAATGAAGCGCGGTTGTGGTCAAATACATTTTGATCAGGCCGCTTTCCGCGTCCTGTAATAACGTGTGGACCAGGTCGAGAGGAGCCGTGGTCTGTTGCAAGTGTTGAAGTTCGGAAAGCCGTTGTTGTCTGAGAGGGTAATCCACGGGTTGTCGGTTGTCTGGGTCGACCAGACTGAAATCCCAAAGCTCGGTGCCTTGATAAAAATCGGGAACACCGGGAGCAAGAATTTTAATAAGGACCTGACTCAAAGAATTGTAGATGCCATATTTGGAAATGCGTTGTTGAAAGGTGATGAAATCTTGAAGAAAGACATTGGAAGGCCTGAGTGAAAGAATGCGGGAAAGAAATTCCCCAACGGCGGTTTCCCAGGCTTCATCGGGTTTTAACCAGCTGGTGTTTACTTTTGCTTCCCGTAAGGCTTTAACCATATATACCTGCATTCGCCCCAAGAAATGAGGATGTGCCGGTTCCGAGAGCCCACCCAATGGCCAGGTGCCAAGCAGTGTCTGGTAAATCAAATATTCTTCGTTCAAGCTTGGTGCCAGTTGATCATTGAGTTTTTGTTTGGCCTTTTTGTTCAGCCGATTCCAGGTTCGAAGATGCTGCCGCCATTCTTTGGGAATTTCCGACAACACATTGATTCGGGCCCGGACATCCTCGCTGCGTTTCGTATCGTGCGTGGATGTGGAGGAGAGACTTGCTGGCCATTGAACGGCCCGATCCTGCATGTATTGGTGAAAGGTTGTAAGCGGGACCCCAAAGTGTTGCGGCTCACCGCCGACTTCATTGAGAGATGTGAGGCGGTTGTAACAATAGAAGGCGGTATCCTCAACGCCTTTCGCGGTGACCGGGCTGGTTGTTTGCTGGAATTTCATGACAAATGGACGAATCACCTCCCAATCAAGATCCGGTGAATTCTGTGGAATTCTCAAGAGGAGATCGCGGATGAAATCGAAGACCAGGTTGCTGATGGCGGGATTGCGCCGTTTAGCTCGTGCCACCGCGAGGCGAATATACGCGCGATCACGATCCAGGACGCCTTCGAGAGGGTCGGGTCCAATATAGGTTCGATACACCGGGAAACAGGCAATGATTTCGCGGATCGCATGGATCAGACTGTTGAGCGTAAAGTCCCGTGAGCGCCGGTTTCGCTCGGAGAGGACATTCAGCTGATGGCCCAAAGCATTGATTTCTCCTGACATGGAACTGGTCATGATGAGATTTTTGCAGTCGTAGATCAGATCGTCATATTGGAGTGACTGTTTGGTAAATCGGCTGTAGATCTGTTCGATCTGTCGTTGGTGGGTTTCCTGGATGAATAATTGATTGACGAGGGCTAGGTAGTCATATCCAGTTGTGCCATGGCACAGCCAATCGGGAGTGAGATGTTCCTCTGTACCCAGGATTTTTTCAACGAGGAGATAGAGGGAGCGGCCTTGGGTGTCGGCTTGAACCTCCAAGTGTTCAGCCGCCCATTGTTGCCATTGGGCCAGAAAGGCTCTTGGATTATACAGCCCGTCGACATGATCAATTCGCAGTCCATTCACGGCACCGGATGTTAATAATTCAAATATTTTTTGATGGGCTGCTTGGAAGACTTCTGGTTGCTCCATGCGAATGGCCGCCAATTGGTTAATGTCAAAGAACCGGCGGTAATTTATTTCTTCGGCGGCGACCCGCCAATAGGCCAGGCGATAGGCCTGGTGACTCACCAGGCGGTCGAGGACATCGAATGTGCGGGGGCAGTTCTTCATGCCATTCAGTAACCGAATATTCTCCAGCAGAAAATCACGAATAGTTGGATTGTCAGAAATCACCGTGGAGAGGCGGCGGCGGATCACCTCTTTCTCCCGGTATCGTTCGGCAACCCGCTCGGCTTCCGTCTCGGTTCTGGCCGGTAAATGGGAAAGAGCGGTGATAATGCTTTGGTATTCATGCAAGTGCGGATCAGAATTTTCCAGGCTTTGGGTGAGGGTGTCTTGCCTGAAGGTCAGAATGATACTCCACGTGCAGGGATCAACAGGCAGACGATTTTCATAGTAGGTGAGGAAAAATTGCCCGTCGTCATAGTGGAGGATGATTTCCTGGTTCTCGAGAACAATGCCGTATTGATCTCCGAGAATGGGAAGGAGCACCTTGTTTTCCAATTCCGGTTTCACCGGTGTCCAGTCAATATCGAAAAATGTGGCGTAATGTGAGGAAGGACCATTTTCCAAGACATCCTGCCACCAAAGATTTGTCGACGCGGCTATCCCCATATGATTCGGGACGACGTCCAGGATTTGACCCATGCCATATTGGTGGAGTGCTTGGATAAACGCCTGATAATCGGCTTCCGTCCCGATCTCCGGATTTAATTCCGTGGGATCGACCACGTCGTATCCATGAGTACTCCCTGGAGTGGATTTCAGATAGGGAGAGGCGTAGCAGTCGGTAATGCCAAGTTGAGACAGATAAGGAAGGATGCGAGAGGCGTCTTGAAAGGTGAATAACGCGTTAAATTGCAGGCGATAGGTCGAGAGCGGAATATGCAGAGGTAGAGGAGTCATGCTCCCTCCTTTATGTTAAAGAGGAGGGTGAGGAATGGATGGCCCGTCCGCCATACGATTGCCCACGAGGGAAGAGAGTGAGGCCGAGCTTCCCGGCTGCGGATCGTCGACTGTCTCGTCCGTGTTTATCCCCTAGTGTGGTTCCGGACGAAATAATGTTAAATCGGTCAATGATACATCGGTGGAGATGGCAATTGGAGCCAATGAGTGTCCCATCAAGAATAATCGATTCTTCAATGGTACAGCCTTCTCCAATTCTGACATTCCGTCCAATAATGGAACGTTTCACCGTACTGTCTACGACGAGACTGCCTTGGCCGACCATGGCATCATCCATGTGGGATCGGACGAGACTGGCAACGGGTTCAACCGACGCATCGGTCAGAATCGGCCATTTGACATTTCGTAAGTCAAGGACCGGGGACTCCCCCAAAATATCCATGTTGGCTTGCCAATAGGCCTCCAGGGTTCCCACATCGCGCCAGTACCCCCATTCTTCATAAGGGTGAATCCCGGGAACCACATTGTCCATGAAGTCATAGGCGAGGACCCGGTGCGATTTGATGAGCGATGGAATTATGTTCCTGCCAAAATCGTGTGTCCCGGCTTGGCTGGCATCCTGTTCCAGGATTTTCACAAGAATGTCGGCATTAAATATATAATTTCCCATTGAACTAAACGCCATCCCGGAATTTTCAGGCATGGGTTTGGGAGAGGCCGGTTTTTCCTCAAATCCGATAATTTGATGATCGGCATTAACTTCGACGATTCCGAACCCCTTTGCTGCCTGAATCGGAACCGGAAGCGACGCGACGGTCACATCCGCTTCATGGTCAAGATGAAATTGGACCATCTGACGCACATCCATCCGGTAAATATGATCGGCCCCGAAGACGGCCACCAATCCTGGTGCAAAGTCCTGAATGAGATTAATATTCTGATAAACGGCATCCGCCGTCCCTTCATACCATTTGCCGCGTCCCTTCATCTGGGGAGGGACGACCGTAATGAAATTTTGACGGTTGGTACCTCCAAACCGCCAGGCTCTTCTCAGGTGTTCAATTAAGGATTGTGAACGGTATTGGACCAGAACATACATGGACTGGATACCGGAATTAATAAAATTGCTGAGGACGAAATCAACAATGCGATAGGTGCCGGCAAAAGGCACGGACGGCTTACTTCGTTGTTCCGTTAACGGCATGAGCCGTTCGCCTTTGCCACCGGCCATGATCATGGCCAGAATTTTCTGGGGCGTGCGTTCGATGATTTTTTTCTGTCGAGGTCCGGAAGGGCTTTTCATACAGATTTAGGGGTTGGACGGAGGATTGGTGGACTCGGCGACGGATCGTTCCAGTGTCGTAATCGTTTTTTGTTGCTTGGCGATCAAGCGGATTTTTTTTATGTAGATGGGCAATGCGGCCAGAACGGTCAGGCCGACACCTAACGCCAACGCCGTGAGCAACATGAGAGCCCGGGACCCTTGAAAGGTCCAGGAAAAAAAGTTCAGAATTATGGGTTCGGAGTTTTGAATGGAAAAGGCGACCGCGAAAAATAACAGAAGCAGCAACGCCAATAGTGCAGAATACATAGTCCCTTTTGTTATGTTAGGATATTGTTAATTAACACAGAAAGGACTCATTGGCAATGCCAACGCTCTCAAATCGTTTTCAACGTCTGGTTTCTGCCACTGAATGGGATCCATTTTCCGTATTGGGTCCTCATCGTGGGGAGTCGAGGGATTTTTCGGGTGTCTGCATCAGGGCTTTCCTGCCTGAGGCTGCCGAAGTGGTAGTGCTTTCTGCCCAAAATGGCCACACCCCTATTCCCATGAAGCTCGTCCATCCTGCTGGAGTTTTTGAAGCTCGATGGGAAGGACATCCATTGGGCACGGATTACCAATTTCGCATCGTCGATCGACAAGGGAAAGCCAGCCAACGCCATGATCCCTATGCCTTTCTTCCGTGTATCTCAGATTTTGATTTACATTTGTTCGGTGAGGGCAGGCTCTATAAAGCCTACGAACAACTTGGAGCGCAAGTTTGTACCCATCAGAATGTTCCAGGCGTCAACTTTGCTGTGTGGGCTCCGAATGCCAAGCGGGTCAGCGTGGTTGGAGACTTTAATGAATGGGATGGGCGCCGTCATCCGATGAGAAGCCGTGGAGGCGGTGGAATCTGGGAGTTATTTATTCCGGATTTGCTGGATGGTGCGGTGTATAAATTTGAAATTTTACCGCAAAATGGGGACGCGCCGTTTTTGAAAGCGGATCCGTATGCCTCTTCATCTGAATTACGACCCAAAACGGCCTCCGTTATCCGTAACCTTTCGGGTTATGAATGGCAGGACGGAGAGTGGATGGCTGCCAGGCAACACTGTGATCCCCTTGCCCAGCCTTGGTCCATTTATGAAGTGCATTTGGGTTCATGGAGACGTGTTCCGGAGGAAGGGTCTCGATGGTTGACCTACTCGGAATTAGCGGAAACCCTCATTCCCTATATGAAGGACATGGGGTTTACGCACCTTGAGCTGATGCCGGTGACAGAACATCCGTTTGACGGGTCATGGGGGTATCAGGCCACCGGGTATTTTGCACCCACGAGTCGGTTTGGCACCCCTGCGGAATTTATGGCGTTTGTGGATGCCTGTCATCAGGCCGGAATCGGGGTCCTGATGGATTGGGCTCCTGCGCATTTTCCCGAGGATCCCCATGGCTTGGCCTGGTTTGATGGGACAAATTTGTATGACCATTCGGACCCGCGGCTCGGATTTCATCCAGAATGGAATAGCCGAATTTTTAATTATGGCCGGACCGAAGTCAAAAATTTTTTAATCAATAGCGCGCTCAGTTGGTTTGACCGGTATCACATCGATGGGCTTCGGGTGGATGCTGTCGCGTCGATGCTCTACCTCGATTATGCCAGAAAATCCGGTGAATGGATTCCCAATAAATTCGGGGGCAGAGAGAATCTTGAAGCGGTGGAATTTTTGAAAGAGCTGAATACCGTGGTTCACCGGGAACATCCCGGTATAGTGATGATTGCCGAAGAATCCACTGCATGGCCTGGGGTCTCCAAGCCAACCTATGTCGGAGGGTTAGGATTTACGTTTAAATGGAATATGGGGTGGATGCACGATACCCTGGATTATTTTAGCTTGGATCCGATCTATCGGCGATTTCATCAACATAACGTGACCTTCGGATTAGTCTATGCATTTACCGAAAACTTTGTCCTCCCTCTTTCTCATGATGAAGTGGTGCATGGCAAAAAATCGCTTCTGGATAAAATGCCCGGGGACGATTGGCAGCGATTTGCGAATTTACGGGCCTTGTATGGACACATGTGGGGTCATCCTGGAAAGAAAATGTTATTCATGGGCTGCGAGATCGGCCAATGGTGGGAATGGAACCATGATGATAGCCTTCAATGGCATCTGCTTGAATATGAGCGGCATCGGGGTCTTCAGCGGTATGTCGCCGATCTCAATCGATTGTATGCCTCACAACCCGCGCTCCATCAAGTTGATTATGATTGGACGGGGTTTCAGTGGATTGATCTTCATGACAGTGACCATTCGACCCTCACGTATTTCAGGCGTGCCAAAAATCCTTCAGATATTGTGGTCTGTGCCCTGAACCTCACCCCTGTGCCTCGAGAAGCCTATCGAATGGGTGTGCCGACCTCGGGATATTATCGAGAACTGTTGAACAGTGACTCTGAAGCGTACGGTGGAAGCAATATGGGCAATGCTGGAGGGGTACAGGCTGAAGACATGCCCTGGCATGGTCAACCGTTTTCCGTGGTGATTACCCTTCCGCCTTTAGCCGCAGTCTTTTTTAAGCCTGTTTAGATTCCCAAGATTTCAGTGAAATGTTGATTCTCACTCTTCCTTTCCGATCAGGATAGGGTGGTGATTCCATAACGACTGTTATCACCCAGGACATAGAGGGAGTGATCTTCATCCATATGCGGCCTGAATGACCTTGGCCTGAACCTAGTCGGATTTCAGAAAAATCCAGGCTGGATAGGATGGAAGTTTGAGAGAGACCTGTTCCCCATTCTGAACGGTGAGGTTGGAGGGAGCCAGGAGTTCTTCATGATTGTCGGCGGCGAAAGTTCCACCATCCAGGCGCGATTCCCAATTCCCTTGTGGAATTTTAACTAAGGCCAATGAGGACTTGTGATGAAACCCCAGGAGGACCAGTGCCTCGGGTCCATGTTTGGCACGCCGATGAATGATCAACAATTGACTTTTTGCATGTGACCCGATCTGAATTCTGTGACCTTTCGCCCCGGTGCCTAATGCGGGTACAGACTTGCGCAGGTGAATCAACGCCTGGCACCACCGCGCGTGGGCGTGTTGTTGGGGGTTGGTTTCAAGACTAGGATGAATGATAGAACGGTCGAAGGTTTCTTGAGCATAGGGATCAGGAATATCCGTCCATCCGAACGCCGAGAATTCCCTGGTTCTCCCTTGTCGGACGGCTTCAATTAACGCAGGATCTCCGTGGTCGATGAAATACAAAAAAGGCGCGGTTTCGCCGTATTCTTCTCCCATAAATAAGAGGGGAAGATACGGGGAAAGAAGTACGGTGGCATTGGCGACTTTGAGGGCTTCAAAGCTCACCAAGCTACTGAGTCGGTCTCCCTGTGCGCGATTACCGATTTGATCATGATTTTGGGCGCACACCACAAGTTGTGTTGGTGAGCACTGTTTGAAGGAATTGCCATGTTTCCGTCGTCGATGTGGAGAATATTGTCCTGTATAAACTATGCCTTCTCGAATGGCTTTAACGAGATCTTTTAGCTGTCCAAAGTCTTCATAATAGCCCTTACGCTCCTTTGTGAGGACGGCATGCAGGGCATGATGAAAGTCATCGCTCCATTGCCCGTCCAGCCCATACCCTCCCCGGGAGAGAGGCAAAATAATACGAGCATCGTTCAGGTCGCTTTCGGCAATCACATGAACCTGGCGATTGAGCCGCTGTCCCTCCGCATGAACCGCTTCTCCAATGTCCTGAAGAAGATGCTTGGCGCTGAAGTCGAAGATGCCGTGAATCGCATCTAGTCGTAACGCATCAATGTGGTATTCATGAATCCAATAGACCGCATTGCTGATCATAAAATGTCTGACAGCATCACTATCGGGTCCATCGTAGTTAAGGGCACTCCCCCATGGGGTTTTATAGGTGTCGGTAAAGTATGGACCAAAGTCACCAAGGTAATTTCCTTCCGGACCCAGGTGGTTATAGACCACGTCCATGATCACCGCGAGACCGGCTGCATGACAGGCATTGACCAATCGCTTGAGGCCTGCGGGGCCACCATAGTTGTGCTGTGGGGCAAAAAGGAATGTTCCATCGTATCCCCAGTTTCTGGACCCAGGGCATTGTGCCACCGGCAAGAGTTCAATGGCGGTGATGCCTATCCGGTCACGCAAATATGGCAGACGGCTGATGATGGCATCAAAGGTTCCGTCCTGTGTAAATGTTCCGGTATGGAGCTCATAGATAATGTAGTCGTCAAGGGGCAGCCCACGCCAAGCTGTATCTGTCCAGGAAAATTCTAGAGGATCGATAATTTCCGAGGGACCGTGTACACCATCCGGTTGCGATCGGGAAGCCGGATCAGGGCGTTCAATGGTGTGATTTAATACGTATTGATAGCGGGAACCTGAAGAAAGGTCTTGCACGGTGCCTTTCCAATATCCAAAGGATTCCTGGCTGAGGGGAGTCGGTTCCAGGGTACTTCCCATGATCTTGACGGCCACCGAATCGGCCTTGGGTGCCCATACCCGAAACTCGACAGAAGAGGCGTCGATACACGATGCGCCCAGTTCTAATTGCCATCCTACCGCTTTTAGTTTTTCCAAGGGTAGTTCCTCCCTGCTGGTATTTTTCGATCAGATTGTTGGCTGGTGGGCAATGGGACGAATGAAAGTTTAACAAAAAGCTGAAGAACTGTACATGTAACGTTAGAAACCTCATATTAGGTTTGCCCCATTTTGGGATATCCTGTATTATCGTCCCCCGCTATTTTCGATATTCGGAAACCCACATCCAGGAGAGCAGAATTTTATGAGGATTTGGCCAGGTCGATCATACCCGCTTGGTGCCACATGGGATGGGCAGGGTGTCAATTTTGCGCTGTTTTCCGAAAATGCGACAGGTGTGGATCTGTGTCTGTTTGACAATGAACGTCAGGACCAGGAAACCCACCGGATAACCATTGAGGAACGAACGGATCAAGTATGGCATGTGTATTTACCTGAGGTGCGTCCTGGCCAACTCTATGGATACCGGGTGCATGGGCCATATGATCCTGAGGCCGGACACCGGTTTAACCCTGCGAAGCTTCTCATCGATCCGTATGCGAAATCCCTGACGGGTGTCGTGCGATGGTCCGATTCCATGTTTGGCTATCGGCTCGGAGATCCGGCAGGCGATCTTTCATTCGATGATCGAAACAATGCGGCAAACATCCCTAAAGGGGTGGTGGTTGACCAGGCCTTTAGCTGGGGAGGAGACCAACGTCTGAATATTCCCTGGGAGCAGACGGTCATCTATGAAGTCCACGTCAAGGGAATGACGATGCGGCATCCGGAGGTTCCTGAATCATTGAGGGGCACATATGCAGGCTTGGCGTCTCCCGCGATTCTTGAATATTTTCAATCGCTCGGGATTACCGCAGTGGAATTGTTACCGGTGCACCATTTTGTCAACGACCTCTATCTGAAAGAAAAAGGCCTCACGAATTATTGGGGGTACAACTCCATTGGGTATTTTGCTCCGGACATCCGGTATTCGGCCTTCCACGGTGGAGGAGAAAAGGTTGATGAGTTCAAGTCCATGGTCAGGAAACTTCATAGTTCCGGCATCGAAGTCATCCTTGATGTCGTCTATAACCATACCGGAGAGGGGAATCACTTCGGGCCGACGCTATCATTCCGGGGAATTGATAACGCCTCCTATTATCGGGTGTCTCCGGACAATCCACGGTATTACATGGATTATACCGGCTGTGGAAATACGTTGAATGTCCGACATCCACGGACCTTACAGTTGATCATGGACAGTTTACGGTATTGGGTGAATGATATGCATGTGGATGGTTTCCGGTTTGATCTGGCATCCGCGCTCGCACGTGAATTACATGATGTGGATCGACTCAGCGCCTTTTTTGATATTATTCACCAGGATCCGGTGTTGTCGCAGGTGAAGTTGATCGCCGAGCCATGGGATCTGGGGGAAGGCGGCTATCAAGTGGGAAATTTCCCTCCCGGGTGGGCTGAATGGAATGGGAAATATCGCGATGCCATACGCCGGTATTGGAAGGGAGATGGTGGGTTACTCGGGGAAATCGCCAATCGCTGGTCTGGGAGCAGTGATCTCTACGGAGAAAGTGGACGGCAACCCTATGCCAGTATTAATTTTGTGACCGCTCATGACGGATTTACCCTCCAGGATCTGGTGTCCTATGACCATAAGCACAATGAGGACAATCAGGAGGGAAATCGGGATGGGACCGATGACAATGATAGTTGGAATTGTGGTGTGGAAGGCCCGACTGATGATCCCGCGATTCAGGAGTTGCGTGACCGGCAGGTCCGGAATTTTTTCGCTACCTTGTTGTTGTCCCAGGGAGTGCCGATGATCTGTGGCGGGGATGAATTGGGCCGTACGCAACAGGGTAATAACAATGCCTATTGCCAGGATAATGAGTTGAGTTGGGTGAATTGGAACCTAACGCGATCCCAACTCGGATTACTGGAGTTTGTGAAACTGCTCATTGAGATTAAAAAAACCCATCCGGTGTTTCAACGACGAAGATTTTTTCAAGGGCGCCGGGTAGAGGATTCGGAAGTGAAAGATGTGGCCTGGTTCGGATCGCATGGAAAAGAAATGACGCATGAAGATTGGCAGATGGGGCTCAGGACCTTGGGAATACGACTCGCTGGGGATGCCATCGTGGAGAAAGATAGTCAGGGGCGGCCGATTGTGGACGAGACGTTTTTAGTATTGATAAACGCCTATCATGAGGATGTGGAATTCATTCTTCCTGCTCACACCAAATCCGTGCGATGGGAGTTGGAGTTTGACACTGCGGTACCAGTTGAGAAGAAAAGTCCCAAGCATACGAAATTGCTGAAAGGGGGACAACCCTATCATTTAATCTCTCGGGGGCTGGCCTTGTTCCGAACTCCAAAATCCTGACCAATGACCCCCTTGCCACAATTCCCGGGAATCGATGGCATAAGGTTCGTGCATACACAAAGCATTCCCCTGCTCAAGGCAAGAGGTCCTCATTCTTAAAAAAGGCATGGGCACATAGGCGGAACAGGTACCTTTGCCATCAGATTTCTAGACGACAAATTTTTTGCTGCGCTCCACCATGCCGGTGACGGCTTCTTTGGCGTCATCCGCAAATTCTCCAGCCCTTTCGCTGGCATCCTCCATCATGTTTTTTAACTGACGACGGGTTCGTGAGCCTGACTGGGGCGCCATCAATAGCCCAAGGCCGGTTCCGAGAACCACTCCGACCATTAATGAAAGTCCCGCGAGCAAGACGTATCGGGTGTCGTTATCCATGTGAATTTCCTCCATTGTTGAAATGCTGGTGGATAATGGTTGCCACGAATCAAGATTTCCTTTGTCTATTAAAGTGGCGGAGATTGCTGCAAAAGTATCTCGCGCTCCGCTTGAAGCCAATCTTCCCAATCACTTCCATGCTGCCCACCGCGTCGGTGATGAATTTCATAGGCGCGTTGGGCAATCTGTTCCCGCAATTCTTCGGATAATGCCATAGAGGGATCGGGAGAGGAGGCTTGGGGCTCCTTCGCCTGAGGTCGCGCTAGGCGTGTAGCAGCACCTGATGCTACAGGTTTACTGCCGGGTTTTTTTGCGGTCTTGCCTTCCGTTGTGGTTCTTTTTGTGGTGGACGGTTTTCTCTTGGGTGGTTTCCCGTCTGATGGTTTAGGGGGCATGGTTCGTTTCTCAGCTCCTATGCTTGTCCGACTTTGGAAAGACCCCATTCTAACTGACTCATATAAATTTATTGTATCGGAAATTGGACTCTTCGTCCAAGCTGTTGGGCATGATGAGTTTTTTTCCGTGTCGATCACCCTGTTGTGAAAAGACGAAAAGGTTTTGTCCTGCTACGGGACCGTTCCCATGCAAAGAGTCAAGTACATGTTGCACACGGCAAATGTGGACTTTTCAGATCTATATTTTCAGTCGTGAGCCAGACGGTTTGTAGAAGACACAAGATTGATCTTCCCGTACAATTACTGAGAGGAAGTGTTAGGGGGAGGAAAGGAGACATTGATAAGGCGGAGATCCTCTGTCAGAGGGCATGATCGAACAATTCTTCTGAATTTCGGGGTACCGAATATGAACAATGTCATGGATACATGGTTCGTTACTAGCCATCTTTATGCCCCGGAAGAAATAACCCGGAGTATGAGGAGTGGTTTATGGTGATTTCCGCACCAAACGGGACTAAGAAGTTTCTCCCTATTTGAATGACAACGATGAATAACTATGAATTTTCCACGAAGCCGATTTGGCAATTAGGGCGTCAGTATGGCATTGAACCAGTTTATTTTGATGGTTTAGGTGTTGAGCGAAAGGTTACGGTGCCGCATCTTCAGCAAGTCCTGGCTAGTATGGGGGTGAAGGCCTCATCGAAGAAGGAAATACTTGACTCGCTTGCTCATGCGGCCTCCCGAACCTGGACACAGGTCATTGATTCAGTTGTGGTGCGGTATCCTTCTGATGCTCCGTTCATGTTGGCGTTGTCTCTTCCTCTAGAGGACATCAGTCTGGAGAAGGTTTCCGTCGTCATCCAGGTGATGGATGAGAAGGGGGGCAGCCGGCGCCTATCTCTTCCTGGAGCCAGGGGCAAAGTGACATCTGAGAAGGCAATTCGTGGTGTCAAGTATGTCCAGGTTCATTTTCCTCTTTCGGGAAAATTTCCACTCGGATATTTCCGACTTTCGGTCTGTGTGAAGCTGTACGCAGGGCGAACGGTGGAGGGACAGGCCCTGCTCATCGTGGCACCCAGGAAATGTTATCTTCCTCCTTCACCCAAACGGGCTTGGGGGATATCGCTCCAACTCTATGGGTTACGGTCACGCAGAAACTGGGGAATTGGGGATTTTCGAGATTTAGAAGAGGTTATGAAAGTGGCGGGGACTCGTTGGGGAGTGGCTACCATCGGGGTGAATCCTCTTCATAAACCGGCGGAGGGGTTAACGAGCCCCTATTCCCCGTCCAGCCGCCTCTTTTGGAGCCCCGTGTATTTGAACCTGGAGGGGGTAGATGAGTGGCGGAGGTCGGCAGGTCTTCGCCAGAGAGCCAAGAGTGCAAATTTCCAGCGGCGTCTCCAACAATTTCGGGAGAGTCCACTGGTCGACTATGAGGCCGTAAGGAAACTGAAATGGACCGTTCTCGAAGAATTATTTCGAGTGTTTCGACGACACCATCTCCAGCCTCAACATCCCACGGCACGTGGGAGGGCGTTTGCCAGATTTGTGTCCGGGTTCCACCCGCATCTGACCATGTTTTGTACATTTCAGGTCTTGACAGAACACCTGGGAACGGTGGCTTGGCGTACCTGGCCGAACGTCTTTCAGCATCCCCAGTCACCTGATGTAGAAGTTTTTCAACGATCCAATGCCACTCGGATACAATTTTATCAATATGTTCAATGGTTGTGTGAGTTGCAATTACAGCAACTCGATCATGTTGCGAAGAAATATTCGTTGTCTCTCCGGCTGTATCACGATCTACCGGTTGGTATTCACCCCGATGGAGCCGATGCCTGGGTCTTTCAAGGTCAGCTTGCCTCAGACATTACGGTTGGAGCGCCACCGGACTCCTTTAATCTCAATGGACAGAGTTGGGGACTGGTTGTGCCCAATCCCCTTCGTTTGCGGGAAGATGGCTATCGCTTTCTTCGGGAAACCTTACGGCAAAATATGCGACATGGTGGAGTCCTGAGGATCGACCATGCCTTGGGGCTGTTTCGGATGTTCTGGGTTCCCAAGGGGGGAACAGGAAAGGATGGCGTATATGTCAAGACCTATGTCGATGAAATTTTGGCGGTCCTGGCACTAGAAAGCGTGCGACAAAAGGTCATGGTGGTTGGGGAAGATCTTGGTGCAGTCACTTCTGTTATTCGAAAAAAATTAAGTGCCGCCGGGCTTCTTTCCTATCGCCTACTATTTTTTGAGCGAGAGGATGGGGGGGCGATGATCCCACCACATGATTATCCTGAGCAGGCGCTTGTGGCTGCCACGACCCATGATCTTCCTACCCTTAAAGGTTTTTGGGCCGGACGGGATATCCTTATTAAGCAAGAAGGGGGTGTTTACCTCAGAAAAAATGATACCAGGCAAGACCGGCAACAGCGTGCGGAAGATCGGAAACGGTTATGGGACGCCTTGCATCGTGAGGGCCTCTGGTCTGCCGAGGCCATACCCACTAACCTTTCGGACGAGATGCTTCAAGCCATGTACCGGTATTTAGCCAGGACACCGTCGCGCCTCCTCATCGTGCAGCTTGAAGATTTGTTGGCAGAGCTTGATCCGCCTAATCTTCCTGGAGCACCGGAATCAGTCTATCCTTCCTGGCGAGTGCGAATTGGTCGAGAATTGACTGCTTGGCTCAACGATCCGACTATCCTGCGTTTTGCTAAAGCGATGCAGCGCGAGCGACGGAAAGGCGGACGCATGCACCAGATATGCAGGGAATAGGTTTCATGAACTCTTCGATAGAAGGATGGACAGGCAGGTTGTTGTCCAGAAGGAAAATAAGGTGTCTCGCCGGAATGTCAGTTGCGTGATCTCCAGGAGGATACTATGATCAACGATTGTCATGGTCCAGTGCTCATCGAGTCTATTGGGGGAAAACAAGGCGTTTCGTCTAAGTAGGTTGATACGGAAGAGAGGACGATCCTTCACATGCAAGAGAAAACGTTGACAATGGCCGGTTGGGTGGATGGCTTAACCGCCGCGGTTACTGCAAGCCTGGCGCAAATCGTTGCCTATTTACCAACCGTGATTTTGGCGTGCATGCTGTTGGGTCTTGGCTATGTGCTCGCCCGGCTGGTTTCTGTTGTGGTGACCCGCTTGCTGCAATTGATGGGGTTTGACCGGTTGCTGAGTCGAACCGCTGTGCAAACCTTATTGGAGCGATCAGGAACCAAGCAGAAAATTTCTGAAATTTTGGGGATGATTGGTTTTTGGATTATTTTTCTGGTCTTTCTCATTCAAGCGTCTGACACCCTCAGTTTGACGATGGTCTCGGATGCCCTGACGAGTATTGCCTATTATATTCCTAAAGTCGGGATTGCAGTGTTGGTGCTGGTTCTGGGTTTAATCGCCGCGAATTTTGTTCGTGAATTGATTACCATGACGTGTAGCTCGGCAGGAATTACCCACGGGACGATGGTGGCCCAGGCCGTCTATGTGGCGGTTGTGTTGTTGATCGTGGTCACGGCCATTGACGCACTCGGGATTAATACGGAATTGTTGAACAACACCATTGTCATCCTATTGGCAGGATTGATCGGGGGTGCGGCATTGTCGTTTGGGTTGGGGTCACGAAACGCGGTGGCTAATCTCATTGCCGCTCATTATTTAGGGTCAATGGTTCGAGTGGGCATGACGGTAAAAATTGGAGAGAACCAAGGAATCGTGGTTGCGGTTACACCCATTTCGGTTGTGTTGGAAACTCGGGAAGGCCGGGTCATCATTCCTGCTACCCAGGTTACCGAATCAACTTCCGTCATTACCCATCCCGAAGATTAACATATGGAACTTGAGCATCGGCTTACTCTAGGGTATTTGCAGGCCCATCCCGTGGAAGCGGCTCGTCATTTGGAATCGCTGGATCCTCATGAATCGGCTTCGCTTCTGGAGGCCTTACCCGGGGAGGAAATCGCTGGTGTCTTAGAGCATTGTTTGCCGGTGTCCACGGCAAAAATCATCGAAGAACTTTCCAAAGATCTTGGAGCAGGCGTCTTAGGCGCCATGAATGCCACATCGGCAATCGGGGTCCTTCGGCAATTTTCTGAACCAGTTCGCCAGGACGTGTTGGACCGGTTAGATAATCCGATGGGGGCTACCCTTCGCCGTGCCTTGCGGTACTCACCCAACACGGCAGGAAGTTTAGCGGACCCTCAGGTGTTTACTCTCCCACCTGATATTGTCGTCGAAGAGGCCATAGACCGTATCCGTACCTATGGTCAGAAAGCCATGTACTATGTTTATGTCATCGATCGTGATAGCAAACTGGAAGGTGTCCTCACATTGAGACAACTGCTGATTGATCGGTCTGATCATTTGGTCGGAACCTTGATGGAGACCCAGATCACGACCTTATCAGCAGAAGCTAATTTGGAAGAAATTCTCAAACATTCTGAGTGGAGCCGATTTCATACCTTGCCGGTGGTCGATCGATGGGGAACATTTTTTGGAGCCTTGCGATATCGCATGTTACGTAGGATTGAGAAAGATGTCGGAGGCAAAGCCCCGTTGGGATCGGTGAGTGATTCGCTTATGCAACTTTGGGAAGTCTATTCGTTAACCGGCATTCGCTTAATGACCGATGTAGCGGAAACGCTACAAGAACGGAACAAAAGAGGGTGAGGGAATTAACCGCACAGGGTGGTACGAAGGTTCGGGGGAGAGGGCATCTCCTCAACGAAGCATTTTTCCAGAACCACCATGAGGAAGCCGCACATATTCTCGAAGAGTATCCGGTGGAGGATATTCTGCGAGTCTTGCAAGGAACCAGTCCGAAAAATGCGGCGAATCTTCTGGCCTGTATCACTCCTCCCGTTGCTGCGGATACCTTGGCGATCATGCCCACCGATTTACTGAAACAGGTCGTACCGCATCTCTCGCCGTCATTAGCAGCATCTCTGTTTCAACGGCTGGACGACGATCTTCAACGCGCGATTCTTTTCAGAGTTCCTGAACGGTATGCCCAGGAAATTCTGTCCTACATGACGTACCCGGAGGAATCCGTCGGCCGGATTATGGATCCCAAATTTTTCGTGTTGCAGGAGGAAAGCACGGTCCGGGAAGCCATGGTACAGGTGCGGATCAGGGCGCAGAAAGATGTCCACGATGTCTATGTCATTGATCGAACCCAAAGGCTCGTGGGCCGGATTTCCGTTCGTGATTTGTTGCTGGTGGATCCGGAAGAAAAACTGCAGTCGGTTATGGTTCAGGACCTTCCCACCATTCATCCTTTGGAGTCGCGAGAAGAGATTATTGAACTTTTTGGTGAACGACATTTTTTTACGATTCCGGTTGTGGATCTGGACGAACGACTATTAGGCGTTGTCCGGAATGAAGCCATTATTAAGGCCAGTCAGGAAGATGCGAGTGCAGACCTGTTAACGATGGTGGGAGCCAATAAAGATGAGCGTGCGCTTTCCCCTGTGTGGTTTTCGGTCCGAAAACGATTACCATGGTTGCAACTGAATCTGTTAACGGCATTCTTTGCCGCCTTCGTCGTGGGAATGTTTGAAGGGACTATTGCAAAATTTACCGCTCTGGCTGTCTTACTTCCGATTGTCGCCGGGCAGTCAGGCAATACCGGAGCTCAATCCCTGGCTGTGGTCATTCGCGGGTTGGCTCTGCGGGATATTCGACCATCCCAATGGCTCAGGGTCAGCGGAAAAGAAGTTTATGTCGCCTTTTTAAATGGCCTGGCGGTCTCTGTCACGGCGTGTTTCGCCGTGGGACTATGGAGCCGGTCATGGGGTTTGGTCTTCATCATCGGATCGTCCATGATTATTTCGATGGTTATTGCGGGGTTATCCGGCGCGATCATTCCCATTGCGTTGAAGGCACTCAAACAGGATCCGGCTCAATCCTCCTCCATTGTGTTAACCACGGTCACCGATGTGGTCGGGTTTTTCAGCTTCTTAGGCCTTGCCACCTTGCTTTCAAGTTTATTGGAAACTTGATCTTTGATTGGCCTGTGGGCAGTATCCTTATTCATGTGCACTCCATCCTTATCCTATCCCCATCCCGGGCCCTTTTTTTTTGCAAGAAAATTTCTGATTGCCTCCTAAATGATGGTAGGGTAGTATCATTTTCTCTCTCATTTTTATCTTATGTTATCGAGGAAAGGAGGCTCCATGGTATCACAAAAGACATCTAAAACTGATCGGGTGGGGACATTGGACCAGGATATTACCCGAATTCGTCATCAGTTAGAGATCTTAAAAAAATTTCTGGTAGATGAGCCTTCCACTGTTGTCTTAAACGAATTTGATTCCGCTACAGAAGACATTCTCGCCGATGCGTTGGGCGGTTCTTCTCCGCTCTTAGATACCTATGATTATGCCCAACTTGGAGAGGCAGCTGGGCTGATGAATCTTTCCGAAGAGGCACCCGAAGGCACCACCCATCACTCCCAGCGGGAAACGATCCGCCAACGGCAGCGAGTACTAGAAAGCGCTATTGCCGATCTTGAGGCCAGGCGTGCCTCTCTCTCGCAGGAATCAAAGAAACGGAAAGCGTCCGGGCCGACTGTTGCCGACTATATGGCAAAATCTGTGCGATCGGTGTCGCTCGAAGCCACCTTGCAGGAAGTCGGACAGTGCCTTCAACAATGGAAAATTGGGTCGGTGTTAATTCAAAGCGGAGATGAGTACCTGGGGTATATCACCGAAACTGAATTGACTCGAGAGGTCGTCGCGTCTGGAACAGACCCTGTTACCACCACGGTGAAGACCTGCATGCGCGAACCGTTAGTCACGGTTGAGACCAGTGATCCAATTGTCGAAGCCGTGCGTCTGATGAAAGAAAAAGGTACCAGGCACCTCGCGGTCACAGAAAGTAACAGGATCGTGGGTGTAGTTTCCGTATCAGATATTATCCGGTATTATTCTGGGGTTGTGTAAACATTAGTCTTTTGAGAGATTATCACTCGCCTCCTGGCATCGGTCTGCCAGGCTCTCTTCCTCTGGGACACATGCGGGTTTATACGTGGTTGTGTTTCTTGAGGAGGGTTCCACATTTTTCCATACTATTTTTAATTCCCCATTAGAATGCCGCTTCCGAAGCCGGCGGACATAAGGTGAGAAGAATCTGCCTGATGGACCTCTTGGACAATCGTGTTTTCAGCAACGGCATAATCGAATCCGAGTTCGCAGTCCACGCCTCAGGAACTGAATATGAGGAAAAAAGGTGATAGGAGAAACACGGTGACGCGTCACTTTCCCGGGCTCACGGAGATCTTGGGTTCGGTCCTGGCGGTGTGGATCGGGTTTAGCGGTGTTGTTGCGCTGAGTATTGGATTTGACCGCCGTGCCGGATGGGCAGGTGAATCATCAGAGTCCTCCCTGGCACGAACGGAGGAAAAGGCCTTTCAGCAAGGAGGATTTGCGGAGGTGGCTCAGGCCGTGACCCCGGCTGTGGTGAATATCACGGCAACCGTTGATATTATCGAATCCCGGGGAGGAAACTTTCCACTTCCGTTTAGAGGTTTTGGGGAGAGCCAACCGCCACCGGGTATTCCCAAACGTCAAAAGGGTTCAGGGTCAGGCGTCATTCTGTCTTCCGACGGATATATTATGACCAATAATCATGTGGTTGCCGAAAGCCGGGATCTCCTTGTCACTCTTCCCGATACGCGTGAATTTCCAGCCTGGGTGGTTGGGACGGATCCCGAGACGGATTTGGCGGTTATCAAAATTCGGGCAGACGATCTTCCTGTGATTCCCTGGGGAAATTCGTCCGCGTTAGCCGTTGGCCAATATGTATTGGCCATTGGCAATCCGTTTGGTTTGAATTCAACGGTAACCCTTGGGATCGTCAGCGCTCTTGATCGAGGGGGTATGGGGTTGGCTCGCTTTGAAGATTTCATTCAGACCGATGCGGCAATTAATCCGGGAAATTCAGGTGGGGCATTGGTGAACACCCGAGGAGAATTAGTTGGCATCAATACGGCAATAGCCTCTCAAAGTGGAGGATATCAAGGAGTGGGGTTCGCTGTGCCTTCTGCATTGGCAAGGCCTGTGTTAGAGGAATTGATCAAAAACGGCAAGATTGTCAGGGGGTATTTGGGACTGGGGGTACAGGAAATGACGACGGAACTCGCTCCGTGGTTTGGCCTGCGAAGCGGTGAAGGAGCCCTCGTGACCGACGTGGTTCCCGGTGGGCCCGCCGATAAAGCGGGCATACATCGGGGAGAGGTCATTCTTGAGTACCAGGGACAAAGCGTAAAAGATGGACAAATGTTGCTGGAACACGTGACACGTGCCCCTATTGGAGAACAGATTGAACTGGGTATGGTCGAAAATGGAAAAAAACGTAAGGTAAGAGCAGTCATCCGTGAGCAACCACCGGCCCCTCAGGCCCGGCGTATTCGAATGCCTCGAGTGGAACATCCTCTTGCCGGGGTGGAAGTGGCCGATGTCGATGAGGCGGCCATTCAGGAATATGATCTGAATCCTACCATCAAAGGAGCGGTGGTCTCCTTCCTTGAGGAAGGATGTACCGCGGAGTTAGCGGGGATCATAGAAGGAGATGTCATTATTGAACTGAATAAGCATCCCGTGGAATCCGTCAGGGAGTATACCTCATGGTTCAAACGGCTCAAGAAGGAACAAGCGGTACTGGTAGTGCTTGTCCGTTCCTCACGTCATTTATATGTGGTGGTGAAATCTTCCTGAAGGAGTCAGGATGTGAAGGGTTTCTGGTGATTCACGGATGTATCTGAGGAGCGTTTGTCCGCGGCATTTAAACTGTTTGACCAATGGATCTTTGTTTTTCCCCAAGATGCCGGGGATATTTGTAAATTCCTGGTGGAAAATAAGAGCACCAGATCAAAATGGAGCGATCAAATCGGTAAACTCGAAGTCGAAAAAAAACAAGATGGTATATTCGTTGAAGTAGGTAGACCCTTGAAACCAGGGAGTAGAGCGAATAAATTGTCCTGTTGCCGTTTCATAAATATCCAGGCGGAATCGAGTATATCCTGACAATTTTTGAGAAGCGTATATCGCAATCTCGGGCAAGGCAATTGGGAGGAGCGTACTCTGTATTGGAGGTAACCCGAACAAGGAGGACCGTTGCTCGACTCCTAGACCTTGCACAAGGATGTGGATCCGGTACTTGGCTTTAGCTGGATCCATAACGATTTTCAGCCCGCTTTCTCCCAGCCAACTCCCAATCGCACCCTTAAAAAAGTCTTGGGCAACGGCCAATCCCTGTTCAACGCTTAATCCGGAGATATCGAGACTTACGGTATCTCCAGAGGTCAAAGGAATGGGCATGGTGTTCTCTCCATGCAGGCTGCGGTCCACAGCCTGAGTCATGAGGAATTGCTGGACTGCAGTTGGCGATGCGGGAAGGGGTATGGCATTCATGGCGCCGCAACCGGTCAGTATTCCCACTAACAGGAGTACCTGGAGAATATTGATTAGGGACCTATCAACCCTTGCTTCGGTAAACCAAACCACTTTTACCTCTTTTTTTGATAAAACCAGGGAAGTACGTGAGTCAACTTCAAGGGGAACAGGTGTTCAATACTGCCTCGTTAGTTTAGGGGGACAAATCCTGGGGAATCATTCATTGAGCCGGATTCCTTTGTCTGGGTTGATGGAACGGACGTATTCGGAGGCGTCGCAACGGCAGGGTTCATCTCCGTGTGTTTGGTGACCCGAATCAGCGTGGGGTCGTGAACAAAAGGTTTGTATTGCGGCACGTCTAATGTCACCAGATCCCGTTCCTCAATGAGGAGATCAATTTCAGGCACCCGTTGCTGAAAGGTGGCTAAAATGCTTCCGTCTTGAGTCGTCATGGTGACCAGTAATTGGTCCTCCTGGCGTTGTTTGTGTGTCACCGATCCTTCAAGTGGATGCATGGTGTCCTTCAAAAAAGCGGGAAGATAGGAATCCAAATACCGTGTGGCTAGCATCGGGCCGCTTAAGCCGAGCCCTGTTCCTAGCAAAAAAACCGTCGCCGGTATGACCCATGGCCTCATGATTTCTTTTCCGTGGTTGGAGGTTCGTCTATTGGTTTTTCCGATTCTGTTGAAAGAAAGGTCTGCTGTGTGGTTGGAGGTTCGTCTAATGGTTTTTCCGATTCTGTTGGAGGAGAGGTCTGCTGTGTGGTTGGAAGTTTGTCTTCCAGTGGTACCTGCTGCGATGGACCAGGTTTCTGCTGTCCACGAATAAACGTTTCCAGGCGACTGAGGGCATCAGCGGTCATATCGCGGGCCCCCTTGGTCGCATGTTCGGATTTTTCGGTGAGGTCTTCAATTTGTCGACGGAGATCGCGCATTCCCCCGCCGGTTCGTTTAAATGCCATGATCGCAATCACTAAGGCGGCGATAGCGATCAGCAGGGCCAATACTTCCATGATGATTTCCTCCTGTTCTGGGCAAGCCGTCCAGTTAAAATGTAAAAAGCGTTGAGGCTATGTGAGTACCAATTTGCAGATTAAAACACATTTGCTGAAATAACCGTCCTCTTGTCCTTCCGGATATCAGGTCTGTCTGCCCTCTCTTTATTATTGTGACACGACGTGCATTGGGAATCTACCGCCAACCTGTTTTGTCTGTACACGGACACCTTGAAAAGTCGATGGTGACCCTTCTCATGGGTGTGGCCACGGCCGAATCCGGTGGCATGCCCTGTTTGCTCATTTGGGGAAAATGGTTGCCCGCGGCCTCCGGATGACATAAGGCGCAGAGGCGCCTTTTTATTGGTTGGCAATTGGATTGTAGCCGGCATTTGATTTCTTAGCGGAGAAATGCGTCAGGATTACCTCTTATGTTGATGTGCGCCTTGCCATTATCTAATAGGATGAACTCATTTGAGGCTCTGAACATATGAACGGGCTCATCAAAGGATCGTGTGAAAATTAATCAAAATTAATAGTCAATTAATACTCAGCTTATACTGAATAGATAGGATGTCGATACGAAATATCTCAGCGACGGCTATCTTACTATCAAGGAGGAATGTCAATGGGTACAAACAATCGTGTTTCTCGTGGTTGGCGGTTTCAATGGCCTTTGTTTTTTACCAAAATAATGCACGGAAAGGCGGGACTGGCCGGCATCGGTTTCCTGGCTGGAATCCTACTGCTCGGATCATGGAATATGCCGTTTCATTCGCAAGCAGCAATTTCCCATCCGGAAGATCCTGCATCCGTGGGATCTCCTCCAAATATGGAAAATGGAGGATTTGCTGATATTGCCCAGGCGGTAACCCCCGCAGTGGTCAATATTACGGTTCGAAAAGAAGCGCCGGTTCCCATGTCGGGAATGCCGTCTGATCCACTGAGAGAGTTTTTCGGTCTGCCAGGAATGCCGGAAATGCCAGGAATGCCGAATAGGCCCAAAGGACCTCGCGCTCCGGAAGGTCAGGGAGCCGGTTCCGGTGTCATTATCTCTAGTGATGGATATGTGTTGACCAATGACCATGTGGTGGATGGGGCCAAGGAAATCATGGTGACCCTGCCGGATAATCGGGAATTCACGGGAGAAGTGGTCGGCCTTGATCCTCAGACTGACTTAGCCGTCATTAAAATTGACGGGACGGATCTACCGTATGTTCCATGGGGAAATTCCGGCGAGCTTCGAGTTGGAGAATATGTCCTGGCGGTCGGCAATCCTTTTGGACTGAATTCCACCGTCACGCTGGGGATTGTCAGCGCATTAGGTCGAGGAGGCATGGGCATTACTCAGTATGAAGATTTTATTCAGACCGATGCGGCGATCAATCCGGGGAATTCCGGGGGCGCGTTGGTGAATACGCGAGGCCAACTGGTCGGAATCAACACCGCAATCTTTTCCCAATCAGGCGGGTACCAAGGTGTGGGATTTGCGGTTCCCACCAATCTTGCCAAACCGGTGTATGACAGTTTGATCAGTAACGGAAAGGTTGTGCGTGGATTTTTGGGCGTCGGTATACAAGCCGTCACGACGGATCTCGCAGACTCGTTTAAATTGGATCAATCCAAGGGAGCGCTGGTCACCAATGTTGTGCCTGGAAGTCCTGCGGACAAGGCGGGCCTTAAACGAGGTGATGTGATTGTCGAATATCAGGGGAAACCCGTATTGGATCCGCGTAATCTTCAGCATCATGTCATCAGGACCACTATCGGAACGGAAGTGGAGATGGTGGTGATCCGGGATGGTCAGAAGCATAACCTGAAGGCGGAGATTCGTGAACAAGAGAAGCCTGTTCAAGTGGCACAAGCAGGTCAGATGGGCACGACGGAAGGACCGCTTGCCGGGGTGGCTGTTCAGAATCTCAACCCTGGTATGGCCGAGCAATTAGGGGTAGAAGAAAATGTAAACGGGGTAGTGGTCATGGATGTCGCTCCGGGAAGTTATGCCGCACGGGCAGGACTTGCTCAGGGTGATGTGATCAGTGAAATCAACCGCAAGCCGGTCCGTTCGGAAGAAGATTTCGTGAAGGTGGTTTCTCATTTGAAGGAAAATTCATCCGCGTTGATCTTTATTCATCGAGGGAAAGGGGCGTTGTATTTGAGCATTAAGGTGTAACGGTTCATGTAGTGGGAACTTGGGTTAAGGGGGCTTCTTCTATGGAGAAGCCCCCATTTTTTTAGGGGGCGTACCTCTTTTTCAGAAAAGAAGAATACCGCTATCACAAACACCCATCATTCCGCATTTTGCCAGGCTGAAAGACCACATCATAAATCTCTTATCGAGGTCCGTCCATCCCTCAGGGCAGGGGTGGCACAACGTGCAAAGAAAAGACCGGTCAAGGATAGGTGGTTGCTTTACCAATCAACCCGCTTGTAAGTTCGGATGACCTTCGGGAAACATGTCCGGCAATTTCCTCTTTAAAGATTGGTCGTCCAGAGATCCTAAATTCGAGGCGGGTGTGAAGTGAACCGACAGAATGGGCAGACTTAGTGTGCCCCGAGCTTGACCTTCCCCCGAAACGCCTGATGCGCGCAGGCTTGATAGCCAATGAGCAGAAGGAATCCGACCAGAAACCACCAGAGGCCGATCTGCATGCCATAGACACCAGCGGTGGCATTGGTCACGGTCAGGCTATTGGCAGGATCGTTGGTCGCAATCAGGATGTTCGGATAGGACCCCCAGGCTGTGCTGGCCAGCATTGTCAGAATCACAAGACTCGTGGCGGAAAATGCTCCCCCATCCCAATTGCGCCTTCGTATCAGGAGAGCCGACACCAGCGTCGCTATGTTGAGAGCCGGGAAGATGTATCCGATAGGATGGGCGGCATAGTTGAGATAGAATAAAGGTTGGACAAAGGGAACGGAGATCAGGGCCAACCCGACCAGAATAATCACGGTCGATCCAGTCAGCCAGGCCGCACGCCGTGCCCGATCCCGCAACTGGCCCTCCGTTTTCATGGCCAGAAAATTGGCACCGTGCATGGCGAGGATCGCCGCGCTAGTGGCTCCCATGAGGATGGTAAACCAATCCAGTATGCCCGGCTCCGGTCCTGTCATGAAATCTGTCCAGAGCGCCACGAAGAAATAGCCTTCGGAATTCAAGGGCACGCCGCGAATGAGGTTGCCCAAGGCCACGCCGAATACGACAGCCAGGAGCAGACTCGCCCCGGAAAATGCCACATCCCAAAACTGCCGCCACAGGGCATGATCCACGTGCGAGCGGAGTTCAAGTGCGAGTCCACGGGCAATGAGTAACCACAAGACCAGGTGTAAGGCCAGATAGAATCCGCTGAACCCCGCTGAATAGGCCTTGGGAAAGGCGAAGAATAACAGGCCGCCCGCAGCGATCAGCCATACTTCGTTGCCGTTCCAGATGGGGCCAATGGCGGCCAACGCCGAACGCCGGTCTGTTTCATTTTTTGCGACGAAGCCATAGACAATGCCTACGCCGAAGTCGAAGCCGTCAAGGACAACATAGAGCGCCAGCATCAACGTGACGGCAATATACCAGAAAGTTTCCATCGTACGGGTTCCTAGGGCTTCGCAGATTCAGGGAACGAGTCTGCCGGACCATGTCTGATAATTTCAGCCATCAGGAATAAGAAAAGCAGTCCCAACCCAAGATAGATTCCGAGATACCCGAGCAACGTAAACAGTGCGTTTCCCGAATGGACCAACGGTGAGACTCCATCAGCCGTACGAAGCAAGCCATACACCAGCCAGGGTTGGCGGCCGAGTTCAGCGGTCATCCATCCGGCCGTTGTGGCGATATAGGGAAATGGGGCGGAAAGCATGAGAAGCCAGAGCAGCCAGTTCGTGGTAAACAACCGTCCCCGCCAGAGCCAGAGCAACGCCAGGCCCATGACCGATACGAGCATGGTTCCGAGCATGGTCATCACATGGTAGGCATAGTAGAGCAGCGCGATGTTATCGGGCCACTCTGTACGTGGAAACGCGTCGAGCCCTTTTACCGTGGCATAGAGTTCGTCAAAGAGCACAAGACTCAAGGCATCCGGTACGACAAGTGGATTGTCGATCGTCATGGTTTCAATGTTCGGTTGCCCGATAAGCACCATACCCGCGCCACGCTCGGTCTTGAAGAGCCCTTCAAATGCGGCGCCTTTGACCGGTTGGTGTTCAAAAACCTGTCTGGCGTTTTCGTGGCCGGTCGGGAAGATCATCAGCGCCGTGGCGATGGCGCCGGCCACCACGCCCGTGCGAAGGAAGGTCTTTGCATACTTCACGTGCAGACCGGACAGAAGATAGAACGAACCGATTGCTGCCATCACGAATGAGGCGGTCACGACGGCGGCCGTCATGTTGTGGGCGAATTGCCAGACCAGATAAGGATTCGTGAGTAGACCGGAAAGACTGTCGACGAACAACCGTCCGTCCGGGGCCACCGTATAGGCGACCGGGTGTTGCATCCAGGCGTTTGTGGCCAAAATGAAATAGCCGGAAAGCCAGGATCCGAGAAAAAGCATCAGTGATGCGGCCCATTGCACCCGCTGACTGAATCTCCCTTCGCCGAATAACAGGATGCCGAGAAACGAGGATTCCAGAAAAAACGCAAACAGGCCTTCCATTGCCAGTGTCTGGCCGATCACCCCGCCGGCAAAGTTCGAAAATTTCGCCCAATTGGTGCCGAACTGGAATTCCAAGGGAATACCTGTCACAACACCAAAGGCAAAACTCAAGGCAAAGATTTTTGTCCAGAATAGGGCAACCTGATGATAATGGTCGTCGCCGGAAACGAGCGCACGGGTTCGTAGGTATAGCAGCAGTAAGGCCAGCCCTATCGTCAATTGGGGAAAGAGATAATGAAATGTCACGGTGAAGGCAAACTGCAGACGGTCAAAGAGTAATGCGCTGGCCATAGAATTTTTCCAACTGAACAGTGTCACCCTGGAACGGGAATCGGGCGGTCAAAGTGCGTTTGTTAGCAGGGTAGTTTCTCCCTCAACCGTGTTGCCATCGTCACAAATCCACCAGGTGGAGTGGAGCGGCTGCAGTGGATGACCCAGTCCACACTCTCCATAAACAGTTTCCAAGCCTATGGGGATCTTGTGCGGCGAGATGCCGGACAAGGCTGTAGCACAATTACTCTCCCTGCACGAACCTGCGAACACAGACCAGGATACCGTGATTCAATCGCTCGCCTATGGCTATCGTCATGAGAAGTATCTTCGGCTCGAGATATTGTCCGCCTATTTACCTGGGAAACGGGAAAATTTTACCCCCATAAATCCGTGTGGGGTCATTGAAAAAAATGCCCGTCTGATTTCTATGGGTGAAGATGTCTGTTCATCATAGAGGGTGGAAAACTTGTTTGATTGTAGGGAAGATTTCATAAAAACCTTCCAAATGAAATACATAAAGAGCTGGATTTGTTGACGATCCATCATGGTCGTCTGGGTGCTATCCTATTTGTGAAAGTTTATTAAAGGCATTAAAAGCGGCCACTTTGTAACATTCCGCAAGGGTCGGATAATTGAAGATACGGTCAAGGAAATAATCCAGCCCCCCCCCTAATTCCAGAACCGCTTGTCCGATATGGATGAGCTCCGTGGCGCCAGTGCCGATTACATGGACCCCGAGGAGCTTTCGGGTCTCACGATGAAACAGCATTTTGAGCAGGCCACCGTCATCTCCCATAATTTGCCCTCTAGCGATTTCCTTATAGCGGGCAACCCCGGTTTCATAAGGGATTTTTTTTTCGGTCAGCTCATGTTCGTGCATGCCGATCATGGAAATCTCAGGAATGGCGTAGATCCCGAAGGGAAAGTGTGTATCCATGGGGCCGGCACTGACCCCGAAGGCATGGCACGCAGCCAGTCGACCTTGCGCGGCGGAGGTTGAGGCGAGACTGGGAAATCCAATCACGTCCCCGGCAGCGAAGATATGGGGGACCTGCGTTCGAAAAGCTTGATCGACTGTAATGCGTCCTCGATTATCCGCCGTCAGGCCCGCACCGGCTAGATTCAAACGATCGGTTGCGCCGATTCTCCCGGCGGAATACAGGACCATGTCGGACACAATGCGCTTGCCGGATTCCAGTTGGATTACGGCTTGTTTGGGGGGGCCTTCGGCGATGGTCAATTTTTCCACGGTTTCTCCCAATCGGAAGGTCACATCCCGGTTTCTCATTTGATGAATGAGTTCATCAACGATCTCGTTGTCCAGGAATTCCAGCAGGCGTTCCCGTTTGTCCACCACGGTTACGTCGATTTCGAGTGCGGCAAACATGGACGCATATTCTATTCCGATCACGCCCCCGCCGACCACCACTAATTTTTTGGGAAGGGTTGTGATGTGGACTATTTCGTCACTGGTGACAATGAGTTCACCATCCACGCCGGTACCAGGTGGCGGGGCAGCGATCGTTCCGACTGCAAGCAGAATATGCTCAGCGGTGACGGTTTTCGTCTCGTGTTCTGTGTGAATCACAAGCGTATGGGCGTCGGTGAAAGACGCTTCGCCGGAAATGAGTTCGATATCATTTCTCCACAGTTGGTCCTCCACGACGTCGACTTCCCGGTTTCGGACCAATTGCACCCGGGAAAATAGCTGTTCTGCTGTGGGGCGGTGCCGTTCCCGATTCCTTGTCTGTTGGACAAACGGATGGTTGGTGGCCATGAAGGATAAGACGGCCTCGCGTAGGGTTTTGCTTGGAATCGTCCCGAGTTCTATACACACGCCGCCCGCACATTGCCGACGTTCAACCACTCCCACCCGCTTCCTGAGCTTGGCGGCTTGGATGGCCGCTCTTTGACCTGCCGGGCCGCTGCCGATGCATAAGAGATCAAATTCGAATTGGTTATTCATCTGGATCCAAAATATATCAAAACGTATTTGATGCCATGTGCAGGGATCAGGTCCGGATGTTTCCGAGCACCCCCGATGTAAACACAGAATAGGGCAGAGTCTCAAGCATTATCACTGTCCGGTTCCTCTCAATGCGACAACAATGACTCGTCCCGTCAGGCTGATTACGGTTGGACTCACATTGATCGGCTGGGAATTCTGTCCACGCCTCTTTAGTGTATGCAGGTATTGGTTCCCATCAAGGCCAGGAACATAACATTTCTGTAATTTTCCCCCCAATCCATTAGGATTAAGTACCCCCATCAGCCGTATATGGGATCGGGATCTCGGTTACTGAGGTGACGGTAAACCATACGGGAGTGCCACGCTCCAACATACCCCATGCCAGTTGAACAGGGGAGAGCGTCGATCAAGGAGGGGGTGGTTTGGTCAAATCATTATTCACCGCGTTATTGTCTGCGTTGACATCGATGCCCCCGGCGGGTGGTGGTTTGTCAAGATCGACATATTGGAACGTATCGAAGGGCTGGATCTGTTCATCGGAGGGCAATTGGTTGCGGTTCCAGCCCCCGCCCAGCGCACGAATGAGGGCCACGGAAGATTTCAGCAGGTTTGCCTTAATTATTACCGAGTCGATGCGCGCCGCTAGCGTGTTGACCTCGGCATAAATGAGCTCAAGGCTGGAGGCCAGTCCGCCAAAATAGAGGCTAGAGGTCAGGTCTTGCGTTTTGAGAAAAGCCCCCACGGCGGCGTCTTGCCGTTTGGCTGCAGTGGTGAGTTGGTTGGTCAGACTCAAATTGTTCTCGACTTCGCGAAAGGCGTTGAGCACCGTCGAACGGTATCGGTCTTCCGTCTCGCGATAAACCGACCAGGACTGCTGCAATTGGGCGCGGCGATATCCACCCTGGAAGAGCGGGAGCTCAATGGCGGAGCCATAGGACCAGAAACTATTGGCAAGCTTGATCAAATCGAAGCCGGAATCTTCGAATCCCCCGCCGGCCAGGAAGGTCACTTTAGGATAAAAGGCTGCGCGAGCGATGCCGATGGCACGGTTGGCCTGGGCCATCCGTCGCTCCATCGCCGCGATGTCGGGGCGACGCTCCAATAAGGTTGATGGAATTGTCTGGGGCACCTCGAAATTTTCCACACGGAGGTCCGCGACCGGTTCGATCGTGAAACCGGCTGGCGCCCGATTGAGGAGGATGGCAATCGCCTGTTCAGTCACCTGGCGTTGGCCTCGAATCTCGGCTTCCTTCGTCTCAGTGCTGAACAACAGAGATTCCACGCGGGCAATATCAAGCATGGACGCGATCCCGACCGTAAACTGCTGCTTTATCAAATTGAGCGAACCTCTATAGAGGTCGATTGATTGGGTATAAATCGCAAGTTGCGCGTCGAGGCCACGAAGGGTGAAATAGTTCGCTGCAATTTCCGCCTGCAAACTGAGGCGTGCAAGCCCATATTCAGCCGCACGCTCTTCGGCCCGGTACATCTCTACGCGCGTGGCGTTGCGGATCGCCGACCAGAAATCTGGCTCCCAGGATGCAATCCCCCCGAGAGAAACCGTCGAGGCCGTATCCGAAATATCAGGATCGCGAAACAGATGATTTTCTGATTGTCTGTTTTCCGAGGCGCCGAACCCCAGACCTGCATGTGGGATACGCCGTGAACGGGCTTTCATCATCATATCTCGGGCCTGGACAAATCGCTCAGCAGCCGCCTGCAGGTCAGGATTTGCCGCCATGGCCTCCTCTTCAAGGGTATTCAACACCGGATCGTGATATAGCGTCCACCAATCCTGTCGTAATTCACCATCCGAGGGCTTCGCTTCGACAAAGGGACTGGAACCGTGCCATGAAACGGGGACGACGAATTCGGCCGGTTGATAGTCCGGCGCGAGATCCACGTGTGGCAAGCATGCCGATAGATGAAGGGCAATCATAAATACGCTGCTACGCCATCCCCAAGTCAAAAACATACATGGCATTTCTTGTCGTGTTCGCAAGGCTTTGCTTCCCATGTGTCGATGATCGTCATTTTGATGATTGGTCTTTTATCATAGGTGTGTCGGTTTGTTCCTTTGCCACAGGTGTATTAGCCTGGCCCGATGATATTGATCCGTCAATTTGGTCCTTGGGTATCGTTGCGTCGGTGTTGAGACGATTATATCCCGGCGCTGGGGTGACGATGCGTACCTGGTCGTTTTCGAGCAATGCCGCGCTGGGATTATTCACAATGCGGTCGGTAGGGGTAATTCCCTCTGTGACCTCGACCGTGGCGTCAAGAATTTTCCCCACGGTGATCGATTTAAACTGAACGCGATCGTCATCCGTCAGCACAGCGACTTCGGTGCCGTTTTCCTGGAAGACCATCGCACTGGTTGGAATCGTGAGAAAATCCGAATGAACCGACGTTGTGAGTTTTACTTTGGCGTAGGAGCCGGGCCAGAGGGCTCTGTCCTCGTTGTCCAGCACGAATTCGGTAACCGCGGTGCGCGTGCTTACATCGAATCCACCCGCGACGGTGAGGAATTTTGCCGTGAAACGACGACTGGGCAATTGCGGCACGGTTACCTCAGCCGTCAGGCCTGGTTTGAGATATGCCCCAAAAGACTCCGGAACCGAGACAAAGAGGCGCATCTTGCTGACGTCGGCCACAGTAAAGAGATTGCTGATGGCATTGGGGTCACTGATCGTGCCTTCTTTGTTGACATAGTCTCCGACGTTGATGTTGCGATCGATGACTACACCATCAAAGGGCGCCACGATCGTTTTGAATCGAATCAACGCCTCGAAATTCTTTACATGCTGCTCCGCCGCTTTGACCTTAGCCGCATGGGCTTTGGCCTCTGCCACCTTCACCGAAATCGATTGGGCGGAAACCGCATGTTTTTCGCGGAGTGCTAGATAGCGCTTGGCTGTCAATCGAGCAAGGCCATATAGGGCGCGCTCCGACGCCAGATCTGCTTTGGATTGCCGATATTGCGCGTCGAGAGCCGGCACGTTGATTTTTGCGAGAATGTCGCCTTTCTTCACTTTCGCTCCGTAATCCGTGTACCACATTTTCACATAACCCGCGACCTGTGCGTAGATGGGTGCCTCATACCATCCACGAATATTGCCCGGGAGGGTAATGGTCTCAGTAGGCGGTAACGGTTTGGGAGAAATGATGGAAACGGTCGGGATGGCACCGGCAAGAGTCTCCTCGCGTAACGCAGCCGCGCCGCTGTTGTGTGCATAGATCCGATAGCCCATGTATAGAATGCCAAGCAGGATTGCGAAGATTACAAGGCCTTTTCCACGAAGGATTTTCATAATATTACCCCTGGACCTTTTCGCGGCCAGCTCGCCTATTGTAGATGATGGCATACACGCAGGGCACGAAAAATAGAGTGAACACGGTCGCGACCATCAGGCCGCCGATGACAGCCCGACCCAGCGGCGCGTTGGGGGAGTTGCCCATTGACATCGGCAGCATGCCGATGATCATGGCCGATGCCGTCATCAGTACAGGACGAATGCGGGCCTTCCCGGCTTCCACAGCAGCCAGGAGTGCGTCGCCGTGCATTTCGAGCCGTTCGCGGGCGTAAGAAACGATAAGAATCGAATTGGCGGTGGCCGTGCCCATCGTCATGATGGCACCCGTTAAGGCCGGCACGGAAATATTCGTATAGGTCAGGAACAATGCCCAGGCAATTCCCGCCAAAGCACCTGGCAATGCCGTAATGATGATGAATGGATCAAGCCAGGATTGAAAGTTGACGACGATCAGGAGATACACCAGCACGACGGCAAAGATGAGACCGACAATTAATTCAATATATGCCTCGTACATGGTTTCGGCCTGTCCATGAATTTCGAGGGCAGCACTGCGTGGCAAATCTTTTTCCAGTCTTTTGGCAGTCTTCTGGACATCCGCCAGAACGCCTCCGAGGTCGCGCCCTTCGGCAGACACATAGATGTTGAAGAGCGGCATAATGTTCGCGTGCGAGACTAGGCCCGGCGTTCCGATCATGGAATGCTTGGTCACATTGCCGAGCAACTGATAGGGATCTTTCGAGGAGTCGAGATTGTCCCGATCAACAGGAACCGTCATGAGATTTTTAATGCTCGTGAGCTGGGGTTGTGGCGTATAGATGTTGATCTGATAGGAAATGCCGGTTTTGTGATTGAGCCAATATTGCTGGTCGACCTGTTGGCTCCCAGAGGTGGACAACAGCAGATTGCCGGCAATTTCCCCCTCGCTCAGGTTTGTGCCGAGTCCGAACGTGCGCTGGCCTTCAACGAAAAGGGTCGGCGTGCGCATCGTCTGCTGAATCACCACATCGCTGGCGCCGGGAATCTTGCGGAGCTCTCCCGCCAGTTTTCGTGCGAACTCGTAGTTGGGATACATTTCCATCCCATTAATCTGCACATCGATCGGTGCCGGCGAGCCGAAATTGAGAATTTTGGCGGTCAGATCGGCCGGCTGAAACGTGAATTCGGTGCCTGGATACCGCTCCCTCAAGCCTTTGCGGAGAATACGCCGATAGTCCCAAACCCGCGACTTTTCATTTTTCAAGTCGATCGTCAGGTCGCAATCCTGAGACCCGATCGTCGGCGTCGGAATAAAGGCCAGATTATGCGGTCCGACCGGCAGGCCGCAATTACTGACGACGCCTTCGACCTGTCCGGGCAACATCTGCGCGATGTCTTTCGAAACGAGAGAGGCGATGCGGCTTGAGACTTCGATCCGCGTGCCGAGAGGCGCACGCATATGCATCTGCATGGTCCCCGACTTGACCTCGGGAAAGAAGTCTCGCCCGTTGAAGTAAAACAGGCTCAGTGAGGCAAGCGCGAGTGCGAGAGAGATGGCAACGAACGTGCGACGATGGGCGATCGCTTGTTCGAGGCGGGCATTGTAACGCTCACGGAACCGGTCGAAGCCGCGTTCGAAACCCTGCTGGAAGCGGACGAAGAAATTTTGGGATTTTTCCGGGTTGCCCCCACTGCCGTCTTCAGATGGCTGTGGCCCGTGGTGATCCGCGAGGATATATTTTGCCATCGTTGGCACCAGCGTACGCGACAAGATAAAAGATGAGAGCATCGCGAAAATAATCGCCTTCGCCATTGGCGCGAATAGCCAGCCGGACACGCCGCTGAGCTCGAAGAGCGGGAGCCAGACGATGGCGATGCTTAACGTGGCAACCAACGTGGGGACGATGATCTGGTTGGCGGCGTCGACGATTGCCTCATCGAGGGGCTTGCCCATGGCCAGATGGGTGTCGATATTCTCAATCATCACAGTGGCGTCGTCAACGAGTATACCGACGGCCAGCGCCAATCCACCTAACGTCATGAGATTCAGCGATTCGCCGGCTAAGTTTAAGCAGATGAGTGCGGACAGGATTGAGAGAGGGATTGAGGTGGCGATGATAACCGTTGGCCGCCATGAGCCGAGCAACATCAGGACGATAAGGGCAACCAGCGCGGAAGCCGTCACCATTTCTTTCACCACGTCTGCGATCGATTCCTTCACGAAGAGCGAGGCGTCATTGAGAATTTTAACTTCTACGCCCTTGGGCACAATTTTTTCAATGCGCGGAATCGCCTTCTTGACCCCGTCAACCACTTCAAGGGTCGAAGCTTCCCCGCTCTTCATGACGACGAGGGTGACGGCCTGTTTGCCTTCCACCAGCACGGCATTCATTTGTGGGGGGCCGGCAAGGGTCACATTGGCGACATCACGCATATAAATGAAGGCGTTTCCCTCTCTCTTGATCGGGATATTGTTAAAATCCTCGACCTGCAACGGCATCGCGTTTGTCTGAACCATCCAGTCGGTGGTGTTAATCTTTTGGTCACCAGCCGGCAGCACTTTATTCTGCCTGTCGAAGGCATGGAAGATATCTGCCGGGGTGAGTTTACGGGCGAGTAATTTTTGCTGATCGAGCGAGACCAGGAGCTGCTTTGGTTTTCCCCCGTATGGATGGGGCAGGATCGCTCCAGGAATGGTTACGAGCAAAGGACGGATTCGGGTAAAAGCCAGGTTATAGAGCTCTGCAGGCGTTAAGGTGTCGGAGGTAACTTGCAGCATAGCGACCGGAACTGAGGACGCTTCGAGACGCATGAGCATGGGGGGGGAAATATCTGGCGGCAATGATTTCACGACTGTCTGTGAAATGGCCGCAACCTCGGCTTCGGCGCCGGCAAGATTGACTCCCTCCTGAAGAAAGATATTAATGATGCTGATACCATAATAGGATTTGCTATCAATCTTCTTGATGCCTTCCACGGTCGAGGTCAACATGCGTTCGAAGTAAAAGGTGATACGGCCGGATACATCGCTTGGCAGCAAGCCTTTGTAGGCCCAGACTACGGAGATGACGGGGATCTTAATATTTGGAAAGACATCGGTCGGTGTTTGGAGCACCGACTTGGTCCCGAAAATCACGATTAAGATGGCAAGGACGACGAAGGTTAAAGGCCTGCGCAGGGCAATGAGGACAAGTTGGTTCATGCGCAAATACCGCTAAAAGCTGCTTGAGTTTCTGTCATTGGGACACTTAGCTTCCCTAAAGGTTCGCTCGAGAAATCCTTCCCTGAGCAAAACATCTCCTGCAGCGCAGAGCAAAATTATTGCCAAATTGAATCGCACCGGCATCGATTTCAAGAGCAGAATGGGCGCATGGTGTGGCCGCGCGGTCATGGTCATCTACTCTTAGTTTAAAGGTATTGAACAGCAGACTATAAAAACTGTGGGTGGCTTTTGCACTGAGCGCATTGTGCGCATCATCAATCTATAAGACGGCTGGGATGGGAGCATAAAAGGGGTCATACTAGAGAATTCTTTGAAAATGTCAAGTTAAGCGGGTTTTCTTTATTCCATCCATTTAATTCCGACAATATATGAATTTGAAGCCAGGCATTGGTTCTGGTGTTCCGACAATTTAGTTCACGTGCCCCTTCATCTGTCAACATGAATGTCGAGGGCATCAAAATGGGGGGATGTGTTGCCGGGAATTGGGAATCTCGGTATGACGAAAGGACTGCCAGGTGGGCTCTCGGTGTCGTGGCAACGGGAGAGTCTGTTTAAGCCGAACCTTCGGCCATTGGAGGTACCCTAAGCTTGAGGGCGGAATTACAGGAAATGGTGCCGATGTTGGAGAAAGAATTGGGTGCGACGCTACAGGTCGAATACTGCTCAGTGCAAACAATGGGCCGGAAATTTTGTTTCAGGCTCTCTACCAAGGAAGTTCCGCAAGGGGTTGCGAGGCGACGGCTGAACAGCCGACCGATCGGCTAGGGTCATGACGCGGGCAATTCTATTCGTTCGATCCTGGTCAACGGATTAGGCAGGATTGGTTGCTCCACAGGGAACAAGGCGCATTGGCTATTCAACTAATCGGCGCTCATCGCAGGATCCTACATCTGAATCCACGGTTGCGGGTATGCGTTTCCTTTCCTTGGGACAGGTTATGCCCTGGGCCGGCAGGGAGTGTTGAATAATAAGGATGTTCAAGGGCAAATTTGCGCAGGATGAGATTCCTCCTCAAAGGCGCCGGGTCGGTTCAAAAAAGCATGCCCTGAGTCTTCCCGAAGGGTTCGTCCAGCAAGGCCGCAGCCGTTTGTACGCGCGGAGCGTACGCTTCGTACGTGAGCACGGGAAAATGGCGAGAACGCCGCTGGCGGCTTTTTTCAACAGACCCTGGCACTCGTGGAAGATCACTCAGGTTTTTGCTTAAAGGAATCTGACAGGACGCAGGTGCTGAATCTAGAATGGTCATGCTTGTAGACCGACCGGATTATGCCAACCTCCGTCGGGTTGGATGAGCGCGTTTGCTTCTTTCGGCCCCCAGCTGCCGCGCTTGTAGGGACGGACCGGGTGGTGTGATTTCAGGACTGAGTCGACCACGGTCCAAGCTGCTTCCACCGCGTCCTCACGGGTAAAGAGTGCGCCGTTGCCCGCCATGGCGTCAGCTAATAGCCGCTCGTATGGCCCTTCCTTCCCCGATTGCTCTTCGAGCAGATACAGCTCTTGTTGATCCCCGATGAACTCCTTTCCTGCCCGCTTGACTCGGGCGGCGAGCGCGACGGCGGAATTTGGCGAGAGGCGAAACCTTAGATAATTGGCTCGTCCGGCCGCCGGTTGTGAATCGTCGAACAAGCGTTGCGGTGGCGGCTTCAATTCTACGAGAACTTCCGCCGCTGTCGTCGCCAGACATTTTCCCGATCGCAGGTACCACGGGACGCCCTGCCATCGCCAAGAGTCGATGTGTAAACGCAGAGCGCAAAACGTCTCCACGTCCGAGTCCTTTGCCACGCCCCGCTCTTTCCGGTAGCCCGCATACTGGCCGCGTACGACATCGTTGGCCCCTAGGGGGCGCATAGCCTGGAACACTTTGGCTTTTTCGTTGTGAACGGCACCATAGCCCTGATAGGCCGGAGGCTCCATGGCCAGTAGCGAGACGATTTGAAAGAGGTGGTTCTGCACGACGTCCCGCAGACAGCCGGCGGTTTCGTAAAACCCCCCGCGATCCTCCACTCCGAATTCCTCGGACATCGTAATCTGGACGCTGGCGATACAATTGCGGTTCCAGATCGGTTCCAGGAACGAATTGGCAAAGCGAAAATAGAGAATATTCATGATCTCTTCTTTCCCGAGGAAATGGTCGATACGGAAAATCGAGTCCTCCGGGAATGCAGATCGTGCGATGCGATTGAGGCTTCGTGCCGAGGCCAGGTCGCGCCCAAACGGCTTTTCAACGATGATCCGCGCGTGGTCAGCCAGGCCCGCGGTATTGAGCCCTTTGATGACGGTTCCGAATAAGGCGGGTGGAATGGCGAGGTAATGTGCCGGGCGTCTGGCATTGCCCAGTGCCCGTTTGAGCGCGATGAAGATCGCGGGATCATGATAATCGCCGCTCACGTATTGCATGTGGGAAAGCAAGTGACTGAGGGCCGCACGGTCATCGATCTTGCCGGCCTGTTTGATGCTATCGGTGGCATGTTTACGCAATTGCGCCAGGCTCCAGTGTGGAGCCGCGACGCCGATAAGTGGCACCGACAGTGCCTGGTGTTTCGCCATCGCATAGAGCGCAGGAAATATCTTTTTATGCGCCAGATCGCCCGATATTCCGAAGAACACCAATGCATCGGACCGCGTCCCATCGCTTGTGGTCTTGCTCATCTCAGCTTCCACTTTCCTTCTTTTCGTCATGCCCGCCGAACTGTTTCCGCATGGCCGAGAGGAGTCGATTCGCGTAGTCGGCCTCTCCCCTGGATTCAAAACGCCCGAAGAGTGCTGCGCTGATCACCGGCGCCGGCACGCCTTCGTCAATCGCTGCCAGGGCCGTCCAGCGGCCTTCGCCGGAATCCGACACTTGCCCCGAAAACCCGGTCAGCTCCGAATCATCAACCAGCGCGGCCGCAGTCAAATCGAGCAGCCAGGATGACACCACACTGCCCCGACGCCATACCTCGGCGACCTGGCCCACGTCGATCTGGTACTGATAGGCCTCCGGGTCACGCAGCGGAGTCGTTTCGGCATCCTGTTCCCTGGGGTGTAGCCCGACGTCGGCGTGCTTGAGAATATTAAGGCCTTCGGCATAGGCCGCCATTATGCCATACTCGATTCCGTTGTGGACCATTTTCACGAAGTGTCCTGCTCCGGTCGGACCACAGTGCAAGTACCCCTGTTCGGCGGCAATGGAGGGGCCACTCCTCCCCTCGGTGCGTGGTGCCGACTTGATCCCCGGTGCGATCGTTTCGAAAATCGGCTCCAAATGCTTGACGACCTCCTTCTCTCCGCCGATCATCAAGCAGTAGCCCCGTTCAAGTCCGAAGACACCCCCGCTGGTGCCGCAATCGACATAGTGAATGCCCCGGCTTTTGAGAGCTTTCGCTCGCTCAAGATCGTCGCGGTAGTACGTGTTGCCGCCGTCGATGATGATATCGCCTGCCTCCATGCGCGCGGCCAGTTCCTGGACTGTTTCGCCAGCCACCGCGGCGGGTACCATCACCCAGGCGGCGCGCGGCTTGGAAAGTTTGGCGATGAATTCATCAAGCGAGACGGCGCCCTGTACGGCTCCACCCTCAAGCTCCTTCACGGCAGCTCGGTTCCTATCGTAGACTACACACGTATGGCCATCTTTCGTCAGGCGTCGGACCAGGTTTGCGCCCATTCGTCCAAGACCGATCATGCCAAGTTGCATTTTGCCTCTCCTTTTTGAAATGGGTATCCGTATCTTTTCTCTTTCAACGTGGCTTTTCCAGGAGAGCCAGTGCCCGCCTGCATACGTTGTCGACGGTGAAACCATACTCTCGCATCACAATCTCGCCGGGGGCCGATGCGCCAAAATGATCCACGGCGAGCACATCACCATGGTCCCCGACATAGCGATACCAACCCTGTGGCACCCCGGCTTCGACCGCAAGTCTTGCGCCGATTTGCGGTGGCAGCACTGTGTTACGGTATTCCTGTGACTGGGCTTCGAATAGGTCCCAGCTTGGCATCGAGACGATTCGCACCTGGCATTTTTGTTCCAGGAGTTTCTTTTGTGCCTCCACGATCAGTGGAACTTCCGATCCGCTGGCAATCAGAATGAGGTCTGGATGGCCATTTGGGGCATCGGCCAGGATGTATCCACCGTGCTGCAAACCAGTTGCAGGGGAAAACTGCGTGCGGTCGAGTGTTGGCACCGATTGCCGCGTCAGGATTAAAGCCACCGGGCGGTCCCGCGTTTCGATGGCCACGCGCCAAGCCTCTGCCGTCTCGTTGGCGTCGCCGGGACGGATCACGATCAGATTCGGAATCGCCCGAAGGCTGGCGACCTGTTCTACAGATTGATGGGTTGGGCCGTCTTCACCCAATGCGAGGCTGTCATGCGTGAAGACATATACCACCTGTAACCCCATCAGCGCGGCGAGTCGAATCGGCGGCCGCATGTAATCGGAGAAGGTCAGAAATGTTGCCCCGAATGGGAGGGTACCTCCGTGCGTGGCCATGCCGTTCATGATCGCACCCATTGCATGCTCCCGAACCCCGAATTGGAGATTACGGCCGGCATAACTCCATCCACCGCCTGCCGATCCTTGCAGATCTCCGACTGCCATGGATGAATTCCCAAAATTGCCGGCTTCTCTTAGCTCCGTGAACGTGGAAGGATTCAAGTCAGCCGAGCCCCCGATCAGGCCAGGGAGTGTCCTGCTGATTCCGTCCATTATTTTTCCCGAGGCGACGCGGGTGGCCAAGCCTTTGGCATCGACGGGAAATTGCGGGATGTTCGCGTCCCAGCCTTGTGGTAATTCCCCCTTGATGAGTAAGCGAAGTTCCTGGGCAAGCTCTGGATATTGTTGTTCATATGCCGCAAACATCGCATCCCATTCCGCTTCCGTTTGGCGACCACGGTCAATGGCCTGGCGACAATGCTGCCCGACTGCATCCGGAACAAGAAATGGCGGGTCGACGGGCCAGCCGAGCTTCTGTTTGGTTAGTTTCACTTCCTCCTCGCCTAGAGGGGAACCATGCGCGTTAAAGGTGTCTTGTTTGTTGGGGGAACCATAGCCAATATGCGTTCGCACGAGGATCAGTGAGGGTCGTGCTGTATCCTGACGTGCCGCATGGATAGCGCGGTCGATGGCATTGACGTCGTTGCCGTCCTCGACCGATTGCGTGTGCCAGCCATACGCCGCAAATCGTTTGGCGCGGTCTTCGGTGAATGTGAGGTCTGTGGACGCGGCGAGGGTTATCCGATTATCGTCGTATAGATAGATCAGCTTACCCAGTTTCAGATGACCTGCAAGCGAGGCTGTTTCGGCCGCCACGCCCTCCATCAGGTCACCGTCGCTGACCAGCCCGTAGGTGTAATGATGTATGATCTCGAATCCGGGCCGGTTGTAACGACCGGCAAGATAGGCTTCCGCGATGGCCATGCCCACTCCATTGCCGAATCCCTGACCTAACGGGCCTGTGGTGGTTTCCACCCCGGGTGTCATCCCCCGCTCGGGATGACCCGGCGTGAGGCTGCCCCATTGGCGAAACTGCTTAATCTGGTCGAGTGGCAAATCATATCCGGTGAGATGGAGCAAGCTGTACAACAGCATTGATCCGTGGCCGGCAGACAGAACGAATCGGTCTCGATTAAACCAGTGAGGATTGGAGGGATTATGTTGAAGAAATCGTGTCCACAGGACATAGGCCATCGGGGCCGCTCCCAGCGGAAGGCCCGGGTGCCCACTCTTGGCCTTTTGCACCGCATCCACCGACAAAAAACGAATCGTATTAATCGACAATTGCTCCAATTGCGCCGGACTCAAAGTTGTGGCATCTGTGGTATTCATTGTTCGTTCCCCTCGCAGGCTTTCATTGGTGGCCCCACCTCGACGAAATGGTATGCGGGAAGCCCAACCGGTAAGGTGGGAGATGATTTTGAGGTCGTGTTATAGAGTGTTTTCTTTACGGATCGTTTTCGGCGTCATCGACCTTAGGGTACTTCCAGGGCATCTCTAGACACTCCTGATAATATGCGCCCTCTTTCCGAGGCCGCTGTTACTAAGGGGAATTGCTTTGATCGCGCTTCAGATCGTTCAGCTTTTTTAATCCTTCCGCTCGCTACGGCGCCTTAGTCATGTTCAAAATCCTTGTCCTCCAAGTCATGTCCTATTTAACCGATGACCAAAGGCAAGATCAAATTCGCAACAGGAAGGGCCGCGATTGCTCGGTCTGTCATCTTTGGGAAATGTTCATATTTGATTCCACGAGCCGTTGGCTCGATTCGCCGCGAAAAAAACGCTCGCATTTGGTTTTTTTAATTGTTTTCAACCACTTCAATAATTGTCTTGATAGATGACGCCTTCTTGTTGAGGTTCTGGCTTTTGTATTCGCTAATAAAATGATGGGGGCGTTTATCGTTAGATGGTCAGCCTCAATTTTTGTCGTTGAAGAGGTCGTGGGTATAGGAGGAGAAATCCTCTGACACTTCCACTTGGCCGAGCGGGATGATAAGGAATTGGATCATGTGCGATACATGCGTTTCAATGGAGAGATCGACTTCCTAATCTGGTGCCGTTGGTGACTTCCGCGTTCAAGTCCCGCACATCGAGAACGTTCAGTGTGGCCGGTGCCGACATTTCAAGGCGGGGAAGAGAAGCGTGCGGATCGTTCCCCGTTACATGAAATAGTCGAAGTCGCTTTCACGACGGGTCCGGCGTCGGAGTGCGAAAATGGCAGCTGGTTCGTCGTTAGGGTCCAATCGAATGGTGTAATCACCTCCCACGACTTGATGGCGGTAATCTTGAATGAGTTCATGTAGTTGATAGGTGTCCTGTTTGCCAATGCCGCATTCTTCAATCGGAATACGCAGGTGAGCCTCATGTATGGTATAGGGATCCATATTAATTGCAAACAAAAGAATGTCCGTCTGGTCGGCGTTCATTTTTCCATAGAAGAGAATGTGGTCGTTGTCGGATTGGTAAAAATGCAGGTTGGTAAAGGTATGTAAGGCGGGATGGTCCCGCCGGATCCGGTTGATGCGGGTGATATAGTCACGGATGTTTCCGGGACGATCCCAATCCCAGTGCCGAATTTCATATTTTTCCGAATCCTGATATTCCTCGGTTCCGGGAATCGCCGTATTTTCGCACAGTTCATAGCTATTGTAGATCCCGTAGGTCGGGGAAAGCGTGGCAGCCAGCACGAGCCGGAATTTAAAAGCCGGTCGACCTCCCTGTTGGAGAATTTCCGGCAGAATATCCGGTGTGTTAGCGAAAAAATTCGGCCGGAAATATTCTTTCATTTGGGTCCGGGTTAATTCGGTCAGATATTCGGTCATTTCTCCTTTTGAATTTCGCCAGGTAAAATACGTGTACGATTGGGTATAGCCGGCTTTGGCCAAGACCCGCATCATTTTTGGACGGGTAAAGGCTTCAGCCAGAAACAACACATCAGGATGCTCCACCTGAATTTCCCGAATGAGCCATTCCCAAAAAATAACGGGTTTGGTGTGTGGATTATCCACTCGAAAAATTTTGATTCCGTGCTCAATCCAAAAGAGGAGGACCCGTTTCATTTCCTGCCAGATGCCCTGCCAGTCTTCGGTATAAAAATCAAATCCGTAAATGTCTTCATATTTTTTAGGCGGGTTCTCGGCGTATTTGATTGTCCCATCCGGTCGTTGTTTGAACCATTCAGGATGTTGTGTGACATAGGGATGATCCGGGGTGGCATTGATGGCGAAATCAATGGCGACCTCCATTCCGTGGTTTCTCACGGCTTGTTGAAAATGATCAAAATCTTGCATGGTGCCGAGGGCCGGCTCGACCGCATCATGTCCGCCATGTCGACTTCCAATGGCCCAGGGACTGCCCGGATCTCCAGGGTTGGCTTTCAAGCTGTTGTTCCGGCCTTTGCGGTTGGTCTCTCCGATGGGATGAATAGGGGTGAGATAGAGGACATCGAATCCCATATCCCGGATGGCCGGAAGGCGTTGTTCGCAATCTTGAAATGTTCCCCCTTTTCCCGGCACGGTTCCTTCTGATCGAGGAAAGATTTCATACCAGGCGCCATACCGGGCACGCTCACGGTCGACAATCACTTCCAAGTCCTTCTCATAGGTGGACCAGGCAGCCCGTTGTTCGTGTCGGTCGACGAGTGTGGCCACAATCGGATCCAGGGCGATGGCGATCCGGGCTTCCTGATCGGAAGCCGACTTCCATTTTTCCAGCCAGAGTTTCAGTTCGGATTTGTCGGGTCCTTTTGCTTTGGTCATCGCCTCTTTAACTTGCGCTTCTCCCTCCAATAATTCACTGGAGAGGTCGGGAAGCACTCCATGCTTCTTGGTCAGTTCAATTCGCCAGGTTTCAAAACTTTTAACATAGGCTCCTACGGAATATAGATAGCGGGTGTTTTCTTGGAGTGGAAATGATCCCGCCCACCGGTCATTATCGACATGATGCATGGGGGTTTCCGACCAATCCTTCCGCCCCAGCACTTTGTAGCGAAGCACGGCTCCGATGGTGTCGTGTCCCTCTTTAAACACGTCGGCTGTGACGTCCAGATTCTCCCCGACAATGCGTTTGACCGGATAGCGTCCCCCATCCAGTTCAGGCTCCACATGTTCAATGATCAGGGTTTGTAACGTTTTGGGAATAGTAGACATGACGCACTCCTTCGTCTGTGGCTCCTCGGATATTCCTATAGATGATGATTGGCAATTGTTCCCCGTTAAAAATGCCTGATAGGTTTGGGCCATCACCCTGAGTCGGACGTCCGTCAGGTTAATGGCTCGGTTCCTTGAACATCAGTCCACTTCTAAAATTTGGAGAATACCATCCAGGGGGATGCGCACCCAATCGGGACGGTTATTAAGTTCATAGCCGAGTTCATAAATCGCCTTTTGGAGTAAATATCCATTCAGCAAAATTTGGATGTCGTCGAATGACGGGGGCAGAATGTCACGAACTTCCTTAACGGACAGATACGCGTTGAGGTAGCTGACGCTGACCCAAATTTGCCAATAGCGGGCCCAAGGTTCAAGCAAAGAAAAGTCTTCCGGTCGAACTCCTTCGACTAATCCAATAGAGGAGGCATGCGCCGCGTAATGAAAGGATCGCAACATGCCCGCGACGTCACGCAGGGGGGATTCCTTCAGTCGCCTGACATTTAACGGCCTGGCCGGTTCGCCCTCAAAGTCGATGATGATGAAATCTTTTCCGGTATAGAGCACCTGACCGAGATGGTAATCGCCATGGCACCGGATGCGGGTGCAGGCGAGTTTCCGGTCCCGTATGGTTAACAAACGTTTGCGTAAGCGGCCTTCTTCTTCCAACACCTGTTTCGCGAGCGATTGTACGGGGTCCTGGAGCCCTTTGACCTGAGTGCGAAGAAGAGGAAAGTTCATGTTGACCGTTCCCAGCATGCTCTGATAAAGACCCCGACGGTAAAAATCCGTAAAGGGTTCAGGTTTAAACTCCGGATCTTCGAAATCGGAGGAGAGCGCGGCGTGAAGTTCCCCTGTTCGAAGACCCAGCAACCGGGCTTCTTCCAGATACGGGCCAATCCATTCGCGGGCGCCGGACGGAATCTCCTCGTTTACCAGGGCCATCAGCGATTTCTGAGGAATTGAGGAGGTGGTGATGGCTGTAGGATGGGTCAGCGCTTCTTCCAGATATCGACTGAGTTCATCCAACGTGTATTTCCAGGCGTCTCCCTCGTTTTGAATAAATTTCTGTAAGATGCCAAATGTCAGGAGGTCGCCATTGTCCCGTTGATATTCGATGGATCCTGCCAGTGGGGCGATGTGCGGAAACCCTTTATTGGTTAAAAACCGTCCGATTTCAAAGTCAGGATTCACGCCGACTTCGGCCCTGCGGTAGAGTTTTAAAATGAAGTCATGTCCAAATAAGACTGAAGAGTTGCTTTGTTCACCTTTCAATAGGGTGGGTTCAAGGGTCGGGACTTCTTTCTGAAGCTGCCGTCGAAAGATTTTCGTGGCTTGAGTGACCAAGTCGCCCGCTGGACCATTAAACCGGCGGTTTCGGGAAATACTGTCCACCAGCAACTTTTGAAATTCCCGGTCCCACATGGCATCGATAAGCAGGCCTTCCTGTTCGCCGTCTTTCATTTTGACTCGCACACGTGCAATGGCTGCCGGAGAATCCACCAGAGGGGGCATGCGATCGGCCGGGAGATACTGCAAGGGTAAGATGTACATTTCCGGTTCTCCCTCGGTGTATTCCACGTGGATGAGCGCGAGGACAGCCATGGGATTTTCCTGAGGAATAGGAATCGTTTCGGTGATTTCCACGAATTGCATGGTGCGAGCTTTGCCGCCGAACCACCGTCGGCCTTGTAGGTACTGGGGTAACACATTTTCAAGTTTGACCTTTTCCCGTTTCTGGATGAGGTTATCCCAATCCTTGGAGATCGTAATGGTGGGTAACCCGTGTTCCGCCTTCCCATGAACCTCGAGTTGTTTGGATTCAACTGTGTCCAAGGCAAACCAGTAAAAGGCGTGGCCGCTCAGCGTAAGTAGGTAAGGCAAATCACCAATGGCTGGAAATTTACTCCGTCCGAACAAGGTCATAGGACGTCGTCCTTTGAATTCAGCGAGATCGAGTTCGACCCATTGGGCATGGCGGGATAAGTTCACAGCCACGAGAATGGTTTCGTCCTGATAACGCCGGAGAAAGACCAGGACTTTCCGATTGGATGGATGGAGAAACTCAATGGAGCCTCGTCCAAAGACCTTATGGCGTTTACGCAAAGAGACGATTCGCTTCATCCACCAGAGGGGAGACTGTGCGTTATTTTGTTGCAGTTCGACGTTAACGGCTTCGTAATGATATTCCGGGTCTATGATAATGGGTAGATAGAGTTTCTGAGGATTGCCATAGGAAAATCCGGCATTGCGATCCGCACTCCATTGCATAGGGGTCCGGACTCCGTTCCGGTCGCCTAAATAAAAATTATCCCCCATCCCGATCTCTTCCCCGTAGTAGATAACCGGTGTACCAGGCATCGAAAACAACAGGCTGTACATCAGCTCAATCTTTTTCCGGTCATTACCCAGGAGTGGGGTTAAGCGCCGCCGGATTCCCAGATTGATCCGTGACTGTTTGTCATGGGCAAAGACGCGGTACATGTAATCCCGTTCTTCATCCGTGACCATTTCAAGGGTCAGCTCGTCGTGATTACGTAAAAAAAGGCCCCATTGGCAGGTTTCCGGGATGGCGGGAGTCTGGTCCAAAATATCGATAATCGGGAAGCGATCTTCCATTTGCATCGACATGAACAGGCGAGGCATCAGGGGAAAATGAAAGTTCATATGGCATTCGTCGCCCTTTCCGAAATAGGCTGCGGCGTCTTCCGGCCATTGGTTGGCTTCCGCGAGAAAGAAGCGGTTTTTGAATTTTTTATCGACGTGCGTTCTCAGTGTTTTGAGAAACGCATGGGTTTCCGGAAGGTTTTCGCAATTGGTCCCTTCCCGCTCGAAGAGATAGGGCACGGCATCCAGCCGTAACCCGTCCACTCCCAGTTCCAGCCAGAAGTCCAGGACCTCAAAGATCGCCTTTTGCACCTCAGGATTGTCGTAATTCAGGTCCGGCTGATGAGAAAAAAACCGATGCCAGAAATAGGCTTTGGCCACAGGGTCCCAGGTCCAATTTGAGTGTTCAGTATCTTTAAATATAATCCGGGTGTCGGAATAGAGTTCGGGAGTCTCACTCCACACGTACCAATTCCGCCATTTGCTGCCGGGGGAGGCTTTCCGCGCACGTTGAAACCAGGGGTGCTGATCAGAGGTGTGGTTCACCACTAATTCAGTAATCACCCGTAATCCGCGGCGATGGGCTTCCCGGACAAACGCTTGAAAGTCTCGTTTGGTTCCATAATGCGGATGAATGTTGGTGTAGTCGGAAATGTCATAGCCATCGTCCCGGAGGGGAGATGAACAAAATGGCAAAAGCCAAATGGCCGTCACCCCAAGGTCCTGGAGATAATCGAGTTTTTGGGTAAGCCCTTTGAAATCACCGATGCCATCGGCGTTACTATCGCAAAACGCCCGAACATGGAGTTCATAAATAATGGCGTCTTTGTACCAGAGGGGATCATTCTCGAGTATGTCGACAATCATGGATGTGCCTTTCCTGAATCGGGATATTCAGTTCGTATCATCAGCCCTACCCGGTATGTAGGCCATCGATGTGGATCGTGGAATCGGCAATGTTTGGGTTGATGACTGGTCAGCGAGGATGCTGAACTATAAAAACGAGAAATAAGGGTTTACCATAACAACCGGGAGAAAGGCTAATCCACTGTTAATGGGCAGAGTGAGATTCCTGGGTAACCATGCGGGGAGCAAAGGAAAATTCCGCAAGAAATTTTCGAAGGATCGCTTGTTCCAGGCGTGAGGGGTACTGAGTCGGGCAGGGCACGCGGAGTAATAAATTAATGCGCCCCGGCTCAGGCAACTGAATAGTGACCCGTGGTTCAACGGAGGGGGCATCCAACCACGACTTGCCTTCGAGTTTTTTGAGATATGTCCTCGCCTCATTGATAAACGGGGCGGCCTCTTCTTCTCCGGCCTGCAGCAGCAGACGTTCGGCAGTTTTCCAATCATCATCCGTACTTAACGGCACTGTCACAATATGGAGGCGGTACTTTTTGGTATAAGTTTCATTAGTTAAGGGGTGATCAAAAATAAAGCTGTTAGGAATGACCATGGCCCGGCCGGTATATTGGTGAGAGGTCTGGCCTGGTCCGATTTCCAACACTGTGGTGGTTAGGGCGTTGTGGTCGACCACATTGCCCCGAATGCCCCCGATTTCGATGCGATCCCCCAACGAATAGGCTTTGGTCAGTACCCGGAGCCCTGATCCGCTCAAGCAGTCAATGATTTCCTTGGTGGCCAGGACAAAGGCGACGGCGACGGCAAACACAGAGACGGCAAAAGTCTGGAGTTGCGGCGCCCAAATGAAAATCATTCCGAGGATAAACAGAAAGAGCAGGCCATTTCTGATGTTGACCGCCCACCGTCTTCGTGTTTCCACGGAAAGTTCGGTTGACTGGAAGAGACTGTGGTGAATTCCCATCCTGACGATGAGAAGGATTAAAAAGAGAAAGAATGTACTCAGGCCGTACCGGATGACCATGTCGCCGGTCGTGCCTACGATAGGTTCCACGTGTAACTCCTCTTGCCGATTGGGTGAATTGGATCCGTTGAGATTAACAGGAAAACCATGAAAGTCTCAGCCCACAATCCAAATCTGACTAATTGGGAAAAAGGCGGATGGCCAAGAATTGGCAGATGAACGGGAAGATCACCATCCCACGGTTCAGGGTGAAGACGAATGTACAAGAGTTATCAGTAGACAGGTCAGTTCAGAAATGACACCCGGTTTTCCCAAATCATACTGTATTTGTTCTCCTAATCAAAGGGGTTGGCAGGATTCACGGAGCTTGAGGACTTTTTCTTTTTTCGCGGTCCTGGAACAAAAGCCGTACGTTGGTCAGACGGAGCCCCCTCGACGTGGCTGTGGACTGAAAGAAGAGGTGGAGGACCAATGTCTGATCTCGAAGATTTCTGTTTTTCTTCCTGTGTCAGAATGAGGGCTTGATGGGCATCTGTTTGTGCCAACATCATTAGCCTGTTGGCCATAGAATAATCGCGAGCCCAAAACACTTTTTGGGATTGTTCATGAAATTCTTCTTCTCCGATCGTCAGTTCACTTTGGGCTAAACTGTAAGGGTCTGGTGCGAAGGTCAAGGCTCCCTCCCTCCTGGCATGTTCCACCGCTTGTCGGGCTTTTTGTAATTCGTGAATAGGCGGATCCTGACAGCCGGTCATTAGGACACTCAAGCAGAACAACACTGTATGTATTCCATCAGGGGAACACCTCTGAGTCCTGA